>QMPA01000144.1 GCA_003650365.1 Bacteroidota bacterium
AATGTTGTAACGAAGCCTCGTCAGTTGTCGCAATTCCGTCTGTAACTTATGTGTAAGAACGATAATTTAAAAGAGTCACCTTGATTTATTTGGGAAACCAGCCTTGCAGTTAACGGTTTGCAAATATGCCCCGTAGCCGTTTGTTTGCAGGGTTTGCGTTGGTTACACTTATGTTTATTTTACTTTTTATTTTTCTAAAAATGTACTAACCGGCTATGGGGTATGATTTGCTGTTGTAGGGCGTTATTTTAATTGAATGTCTCCATGTCCAATAAATCCACAATTATTGACGGTAACAAACCGATAATAAACTCTAAAAATGCTATCATTCTCACTCACTATATCTTTAAAAGTTAATGCTATTTGATTTTTATATAATGAATCAACGGAAATCAGGGTTTCAAAGTTTTGGTTTACAATCCTAAAATCGACTCTCGTTGTAGAATCTTTTTCGAGATGTAACTTAAACATGAAATCAACAATTGGATTTGGATAGCCCACAATTAAGTTGTTTGAATCAATGGGGCAACCGTAATTATACATATCAAAATCAGAAAATAACTGTTTCTCGAAAATTTGCCAGTTATCATTTTGTTGCCAGTCCGTTGAATCGTAGATTCCTGTGAACTGACCATAAATGTCTGTAGTAGTAATTCCCTTAAATTCAATTATACTCGAATCAGGTTCATTTGAATGTTTATTACAACTTTCAATTGCTATTAGAATTGAAATTAAGACTAAAGTATTACAAATAAGCCTACTCATGTTTTCTTTTATTTACTTGTTAAATCTTTTTGAAATCTATTTAAACCCTATTTACAGTTCATTATCTTTTTCCTGACACTACAATGTTTCTATAATATCTTTCTTATAACTACATATACGGAAAATTAATACTAATTTCTATATTTTCTGTTAATACCTAGCAGCATGCTTTTTTCATAATGTTCTATTTTTTCTTTTTTAAACTTTACCTCTCACTAATGTGAATTCTATTTTTGTTAATAACGCCTTTTGTTCACAATGCCCTACAACTATGCGATATGATTACCCTTATGCCATGTATTTCCTTTTTGGCCACTGTTTGATAGCAATTTACTCCACAGTAAATGAGGGAAATATAAAACTATAGATAATCTGTACATGTCAATAATGGTGTTTATCTGCGTATAAAAATACATCTTTTTAGCGTTGAAAATTATCATTCTTAAAATTTTATTAAATCTCCAGGACTCGTAATCTTTGAAATATTTAAGGTACTCACGTGTGTGTAAATTTCTGTCGTCCGGCTACTGCTATGTCCCAGTAATTCCTGAATGTATCTGAGGTCCGTGCCGTTTTCCAGTAGGTGTGTTGCAAACGAGTGCCTGAGCGTATGTATCGAACCTGGTGTACGTATATTGGCTTTTGCTTTGGCGGCTTTTAATATTTTTCGCAAACTGGTACTCGAATACTGCCCTCCGAATTGACCTTCAAACAAATATTTGCTGGGCTTGTATTTAATAATATAATTTGTAAGCATTTTTAATGCCGTCTCCGCAAGGGTAGTGTACCTGTCCTTTCTTCCTTTGCTTTTCCTGATAAATACCATCTTGCGATCAATCAAAATGTCTTCCTGATGCATATTTATTAGTTCGCTTACGCGAAGCCCCGATGAATAAATAAGAAAGATCATTGTTTTATGTTTCAGGTTATCAATGCTTTCTACAATATTTTTAACTTCCATACGGCTGTATATTGTTGGCAGGGCTTTATTTCGCATCGGACGATGAACCATCGACAGATCTAAATTGCTATTGCTTGTCACTTTGTAATAAAGTTTTATGGCATTTACCGACTGATTTATCAGCGAAGGTGAAGGTGAACCGTTTTGTAACCAATTTTGGTGGTAAGTGTCAATTTCATAAACGCCAAAGCCGTTTACCTGCTCAAAGGAGTGCCCCTTAAAAGTGTTCAGGAAACGTAAAACCATATTGTGATAGGTAACAAATGTGTTGTCACTGTAATTGTGTAATTGCATATACTCAAGAAATGATAATGGGCAACTTTTATAGGTAGGGCCTTTATCGTAGCTCTGCTCAAGTAGCATCAGCCTGATATTCAAGTCGTGTATCTTGAGGTCGTTGTTTATTTTCACAATGTATTTCGGTAGCAATATTTTAATTGCACCGATTAAGTTGGCCCTGTTGGCGACAAACTGCCAGGTATTTGTTTTGTTGTTGAAGTAAATAAAGTTGGTCCAACGGAGCTTGTTAAACGTATCTTTTTCGATGTACCGCTTAAAACCAACGAATCTTTTTTCATCTTCAGCAAATGGAAACAGCATTACCTGTTCCGTTGTTTTTCGTTTTAATAACGCCATTTGTTTAAGGTTTTCAAGCCCAATAGTGTCTGGGCTGATACTTGGTCCCGGCTTCCAGTTTAGGTAGTGAGTGCTTACATAAGCAATATCGTCAAACAACTCCTTAATAATACCTGTGTTTGTTTCCGTGTCTTTTACAAAATATCCCTTCATCTTAATGCTATATCTTATCCAGTCGTTGTTCATGATACGTTTGCTGATCTCATTATTTCGTTTAAACAAAATACGAAGGTAATTACGGCCATTGTGCTGTACCCTATTTAGGTAAACAACAGGTTTTGAATTTGTGTGAGTCATGATAGATGTTTTTTTTGCGAAGTTAGGTGCTAAAGAAACTTTATGTACTTTTGTAAACGACTATAACCGAGTATAAGTATTTATAAAAATGGGTAAGGCATGACGAATTACACAAATTGTCTTGAGTGTGGTGATAAAATTGTAGGGCGTATCGACAAAAAGTTTTGCGATGCCCAATGCCGGAATAGCTATAACAATAAGGTAAAGCGAGAAAGTGAGAAAAGAATTATTGAAACCAACCGGATTTTACGTCATAATAGAAAACTACTGAAACAGTTAAGTCCCGAAGGAAAAACCACCATCCGTAAGACCTTCCTTGAGAAACTGGGCTTTAATTTTAATTATCATACGCATACTTACACTACTGTCAACAATAATACTTACAAACTGTGTTACGAATTCGGCTATCTCGAAGTTGATGATGGCAAAAAGATATTAATTGTGAATGAACAACCGTATATGAAAGGAAAGTAGTAAAACCCAACAACCAAAGGAACTCTACAGGATGACAGCGTAGCTAAATAACCAATATTAGCGCAGCCGATCATTTACTCTTCGAATACGGAACCACATCCTGTCCCGCAAAATCACCATCTAAATATTTAAAGTAACCCGCAATGGCTATCATGGCGGCATTGTCGGTGCTGTATTGGATTTTTGGGATGAAGGTTTGCCAGTTGTTTTTAGCAGCCATTTCTGTTAGGGATTGCCGCAAACCCGAATTGGCCGATACGCCACCAGCAAGTGCAATCTGCGTAATTCCTGTTTCTTTAATGGCGCGTTTAACTTTGTTGAGCAGCATTTTAATAATGGTGAACTGTATGGAAGCGGCCAGGTCGGCTTTGTGCTTTTCAATGAATTGCTCGTCTTCTTTTAAACGGTCGCGCAGAAAATACAGGAAAGCTGTTTTAAGTCCACTAAAACTGTAATTTAATCCCTGCATACTTGAAGCCGGAAAAGTGAAAGCTAGGGGGTTGCCCAATTTCGCCAGCTTGTCAATTTCAGGTCCGCCGGGGTAGGGGAGTCCCATTGTTTTGGCGGCTTTGTCAAAAGCTTCTCCGGCAGCATCATCAATTGTTTTTCCTAAGATTGTCATTTCCGAAGCACTGTCAACGCGGACAATCTGTGTGTGCCCGCCAGAAACTGTCAAGCATAAAAATGGGAACTTGGGATGGTTTTTAGTTTCATCATCATCAATAAAATGTGACAGGATGTGGGCTTTCAAATGGTCAACTTCAATGATAGGAATGTCAAGTCCCATGGCAAACGATTTGGCAAATGAAGTGCCTACAAGCAGCGATCCCAATAAGCCGGGGCCACGTGTAAAAGCAATAGCATCCAACTGTTTTTTCTCTATCTTTGCTTTGCGAAGGGCGACTTCAACAACAGGAATAATGTTTTGTTGATGAGCCCTTGAAGCGAGTTCGGGCACAACGCCACCAAATTTTTGGTGAACATCCTGGTTGGCAATTACATTCGATAATATGCGGGTGTCTTGCAACACGGCTGCCGAAGTGTCGTCGCAAGAAGATTCGATGCCTAAAATGTACATGAGGTTTGACTGATAAAGTGCCCAGCAAAAATAGGACAAAAAAGTTTCGCCGGCTTTTGCTAAATGCAATCCTGATATTGCTTGCCATTCCCCCTGCACTTACATTTTTATTTAAGGATCCGATGGTGCAAACCTTTTCGGCAAAAATGCTTACCAGCATCCTTTCTGCGAAAACAGGTTTAAATACCGAAATCCAGACTTTGAAAGTTGATTTTTTTAGCGGTATCGAAATCAGGGGTTTGTTGATGGATGACCACAAGGGAAATCCCATGATAAAGGTAAATAGCTTGCGTGCAAAACCGGTTTATGCCGATTGGGGATTGTTTGGTCTGTTGTTCAAAGAAATAGAAATGGATGGTGCTGCTTTTATTTATGGGCGTTACAAAGGTGAAGAAGATTTCAATTTTACGTATTTACTTAATAGTTTTAGCGACACAGCGCAAAGCGAAGTTGGTAACTTCAAGTTGAAATCCCGAAAGCTAAAATTGACGGCTTCCATGTTTCATCTTTTTGATGAAAATAAGACATACAACAATGGCAAGGCGATGGATTATGGCGACATCCTGCTTGACAGTATCAACCTTGATGTTACAAACTTTAAAATTATTAACGATTCATTAAATTTCAAGATTGATAGCCTTACGGTAAGGGAGCAATGCGGGATTGTTATTCATAAAATGAGTGCTGATTTCATCATGAGTTCTTCCGGTTTACATGCCAAAGGATTGCGCATGGAAATTGCACAATCAACACTTGATCTTGATCTGGATTTTAACTATTCATCTTATAAGTCATTTGTATTTTTTATTGATTCGGTAGAAATGCTTGGGGATTTCAGACCAACAGTTTTACAGATGGATGACCTCGGTTACTTTGCCGAGATCATGTTTAAAATGCCCAATAAAATTGGACTGAGTGGGAAGGTGAAAGGAGTAGTAAGCGCCTTGACTGGGAAAGATTTAAAAATTCATTTTAGGAAAAATACCCGTATCGCTGCCAATGCTAGTATCAAGGGTCTGCCCGACTTTTTTACTTCTTATATGGAAGCTGATTTCAAAGAAGTATCGGTTTCTGCTTGCGATTTTAAAAAGTTTTCACTTCCCATCGATGAAAAAAATATTGACTTTTCGGATCAGATTGATTGTGAGGAAGTATTATTGCTGAGTGGGAATTTCAAAGGCTATTATGAAGATTTTGTTTCCCACATTAAAATAAATTCCAATGAAGGCGACATTGACGCAGATATTGCTTTTACCAGCGTTGAAAACGATACTTTGCATTTCGAACTTTCGTTAAAGGGCGATAGTGTTAATGTTGGTCATTTGCTGCATCAGGAGCAATTGTTGGGAAAAATGAATATGGATATTGCGCTTGCCGGGCAGGGCAATACGATGGAAGACCTGTTTGTGACAGGGAGAGGCATGTTAACGGCTGTTGATTTTCTGGATTACAATTACCGGCGTATCCGTTTTAGGGGCAGATATTTTGATGATTCGCTTATTGGAAACATCCGCATTGGCGACAAACACCTGATGCTGAGTGCCGATGCTTTGTTGCATTTTGGAGAAATACCAATTGTGAAAATGAAAACCCATATTGTAAAAGCCAATCTTGGTGATTTAAAACTGCTGCCTATTTCTGGATTTGGACTATCGAGCCATGTCAACCTTCAACTGAAGGGTTTTAGTCCGGAGACCATGACAGGGTTTCTGACATTAAAAAACAGCGAACTTTGGTTTGACGAATCGGTCTATAAGATGGACAGCTTGAATTTAGTAAAGAGTATGGATGCCGACAGTACACATTCCATCAGTCTGTATTCTGATTTTGCCGATTTTTCGATAGACGGAAAATACAATATCGAAACCATCCCTGAAAGGATAAATTATTTAGTTGACCATTTTTTCCGAACGACAAATATGCAACCTGAACAGCAATCTCCTGGCGAGGATTACCTTGCTTTTGAAGGTGAGATTAAAGACGGGAACATCATTAAAGAGGAATTTGTGCCTGGTTTGGAATTGTCGCCGGCGACTACTTTTAACGGAAAACTGGACTTCAAAAATAAAACAATTCAAGCCGATTTAAATTCGGAAAGAATAGTTTATCAGGGCATTACACTTATCGATAATTCCATAATCATCAACACAGAGAACGACAGGCTTGTTGCTGACTTCAATAATGCAAGAATCATCATCAAAGACAGTACAGAAAATGACAAGACAGTATTAGGAATTGATAATCTGATGTTGCAGGCAGATGTGGGCAACGACAGTCTTTCGTACGGAATTTTTTGGGACAACAAAGACAGTCTGCTCACTAATTATGGGAAGATCGAAGGCTATTTAATAAGCTCTCCCGATAGCTATCGGGACTCAGCCTTAAGCCCAATCTCAATTTTTGTAATCAGCAGCTCAGATGTGATGATTAATGATACAGCCTGGCAAATTGCCGAAAACAACAGCATTAAAAAAGACAGTTCCGGAATTACTTTTAACAATATTGTAATAACAGGAGGGGATTCCGAACTTTATATCAATGGGAGGTATCCACATCAGCAGGATGACTCTTTACAGTTGGTCTTTCAGGATTGGTCGCTATCAAATTTCGATATGCTGACAAACCCAATGAATTTCAATATTGATGGTCAGGCCAATGGCTTTATGGAATTCTCGCTTGTCGAGGGCAAACCGGCTATTATTTCCGATCTCAGTATTCGTGGTTTTCAATTAAACAATGAGCTTCTTGGCAATGTACACATGATGAACACCTGGGACAATGTCAATAATTCTATTTTTATGAAAATGCAAATTGTGAAGGAAGGTAGTTCTGGCAAGGGAGAAATAATGGCAGTTGATGGTTTCTATTATCCCTTTAATGAAAAAAAATCCTTCGATATTTCCATTTCTTTTAACCGCTTTAAATTACGGTCGTTAGAGCCATTTGTTTCGGGTTTTATTTCGCAGATCGAAGGTGTGGCAAGCGGAGATATGAAACTTAGGGGAAATGTAAATAATCCTGTGCTTACAGGTTCACTCGAGTTGAATAGGACAGCATTGATGGTCAATTACCTGAACACTAAATATTCTTTCTCGAATAATATTGAATTCAAAACTGATGAAGTTGTGTTCGACAACCTGGTGATATACGATACCCTGGGCAATAAAGCTGAAATTGACGGAAGCCTGAGCCACAATCATTTCAAAGACCCGCGTTTTGATGTGAAGATATCGACTGACAAATTGCTTTTTTTTGATACCGACAGGCATATGAACGATTTGTATTACGGAACAGCCATTACTTCGGGAGATATTATTATTAGTGGAAGCCCACAAAATATTGCTCTGGATATTAAAGTGGCCAGTCAGAAAGGGACACATGTTAGTCTGCCAATGGATTATTCAGTTGAAATTTCTGATAAGGATTATATTGTTTTTGTAAGTCATAAACCCGATACATTGCTGATGGATGTTGCAGAAGTGGAAGTTGAGAAAAAAGATGATAAACTGGAATATGATATTAAACTGAATATGAAAGTAACACCCGAGGCGAAAGTGTCCATTTCGTTACCTGGCGACATGGGAAGTATTGACTCGGAGGGAACAGGGGATTTGCGATTGCATACCAATTCAAAGGGCGATTTGACACTGGTAGGTGATTACACAGTAAGCCAGGGCTTATTTCATTTTTCAATCGGAAACCTGGTGAACAAACGATTTGAATTGGTTGAAGGTGGCAGGATTTCCTGGACGGGAGATCCATATCTTGCTAACCTTAGTATTAAAGGACTTTATAAAGTGAAAACCAACCTGAGTAGCCTTGGAGTACAAATCGATTCTTCGGCAAATTATAAGAATAAGGTGAATGTGGAATGCTACATCATTCTGACAAATCAATTGCTAAATCCCGATCTCAAATTCGAAATTAAATTCCCTGACTTGGATCCTGATTTACAACGAATGGTGTATGCTTCCCTCGATACAACTAACCAGGCTATTGTTAACCAACAAATGATTTCGCTGCTGGTACTGGGTACTTTTAGTTTTAATAATGCGTCTAATGTTGGACTCAATACAGCCTACTACAGTGTGTTGACGAATCAGTTGAGTAGCATGCTTTCGCGGATTAGCGATGATTTTGATATTGGTGTTAATTATAAACCCGGAGACGATATTACAAAGGAAGAATTTGAAGTTGCACTGTCAACGCAGTTGTTTGACGACCGCTTAACAATTGATGGAAACTTTGGTATGACTTACGACAGATCGCAGCAAAGTGCAAGTAATATTGTGGGCGATGTAGATGTTGGTTATAAACTTACCGAGGATGGCCGATGGGTTTTAAAAGTATTCAACCACTCCAATGTCAATTCCTATTACAATTACAACAATTACGACAAAGTATCGCCATATACGCAAGGTGTTGGTATTGCGTTCCGGAAGGAGTTTAATAAATTTGTAGAGTTATTTCAACGAACGAGACCGAAAAAGGAAAAGAAGAAATAATGAAATAGCAAAACTCAAAACACAAAATCCAAATAAATCCCAAAGCTCAATGCTCAAATATAAATCATAATAAATCAGCGTTATCTGCGTCAAAAAAAATGGAAATCAAATAGCAAAACTCAAAA
>QMPA01000145.1 GCA_003650365.1 Bacteroidota bacterium
CTATGTTGAGGATAACACAGCTCCAGTTCGAGATGGAAATGGAAATTGGGCTGACAATTCAGGCTTAGAAGTTCTTGTGACAACTGACACAATTTCTACACAAAACCCCGATCCTGAAAGTTGTGAACATTATACTTATTCTTTCTATTTGAATGAATATGCAGAAGATGTTTGTGGAAACAATGATGAATTTCAACATGAAACTGAAACTGTGACAAATGAAGCGCCCTATCGGGTTCCTGATACCCCTGTTCCAAATAATGACACCATTTATGTTCCCCTTGGGGGAGATATCCACCCAGATAGTATTGGCTGGGCAGAATGGATTGACCCGGAAGAAGGTCCAATAACAAAAAGTTATGAAGATGTATTGATAGAAGAAGATGAAATCCATCGGCTATATTACAGAACTCAAACTGCAGAAGATCCTTGTCAATCTTCCACAGATACAGCTGTGCATTTTATTTACGAGCATAAAACCATTGGGGTTGAAGAAAGAATAACACCCGCTAATCTCATCGTTTACCCAAACCCAACAAATGGGGATTTTAGTATTCTATGGAATAAAACCGGAGAAGTAAAGATTGGTATTTACAATTTGCAAGGGCAATTAATAAAAGAGACTAATTACAAGAATCCAACAAAAACTTCAATCATTAAAATGAGTATTCCGGTACAAACAAAAGGAATTTACATTTTAAAAATTCATGGAGCAGATGGCACTTCTGAAACAGTAAAAGTTCTTAAAAAAGAATAGAAATAAAACTATAAATCCAGCTGGTAACAGCAAATAAAACCCCATAGCCAGTTAGCACGTTTTAAGAAAAATGAGAAGTTAATTGAACATAAACGCAATCAATAAAAATCCTGCAAACAAACGGCTACGGGGCATATTTGCAAACCGTAACAAACTCCCAATCAAAAACATGAAAACAACAGCAATCATATTGTTCCTTTTCGCAACAATATTCTCTTGTGGTTGTACTGACGAACCAGTAGAAAACTACACAAATGAAATTGCAGGCGACAGGATGTTATTGGTCTTGTCTGCTCCTTCAATACACGATCCCTATTATGCCGATGCTTTTCAAATGATTGTTAATTTTCAAATTGAATACGCAAAAGCAATCATGGGAAATGACAATGTAGTCGTTATTGTTGACAGGCAAACCAAGCCATATTATAAAGGCAAACTACCCGAAGACGTTTTGATAACTGATGATGTTTACGATATCTGGATGCGGGATTTTACCACGGTTAATCCTTTGCACCCTGTCCAGTTTAAATACACCTGGGCTTCGATGACGCAACAAGAAAGCATAGAAGTTCAAAACAGTTTCATCGCATTCGCCGACCAATATGGCATTCAACGGGTCAAGACAAACTTATTGATTGATGGCGGAAATATAGTCGATAACTACGATGGGAAAGTGGTAACCACCACCCGCTTTATGGAGGACAATAATTTATCTTACGAACGCGCCAAACAGGAGCTTATGTACTTATTGGGAGCTACCCAGGTTGCTATTGTTGAACCCGATGAAGAAGTGTTGGCACATGCCGATGGAATGCTCAGTTGGATTGATGAAAACACACTTTTGGTGAACGATTATGCTGATGATACTGCATTTAGAACTTTAGTAATGAATGAACTGCTCGCTTCATTTCCTGATGCCACAATTATTGAAGTTCCTGTTCAATTTACAGAAAACCCACCCGGCGAATGGGAAGGCTTTGAATCCGCTTGCGGCATTAACCTGAATGCAACTGTTACTTTTAATAATATTTATGTCCCGGTATTTAACATGTCACATGACGAAGAAGCTATTGGTATTATTAAAGAAAACACCACGAAAAAAGTAATTGAAATTAATGCCGAAGGCGTTTGCGCCATGGGCGGGAGTGTACGTTGTTTAACCTGGCAGTTGGCTGGGAAAAATGCTGAAAAGTTGATTCTGGCTGCAAGGGAGAATTAAAATTATACACCAATCATGAAAATCAGATTCCTTCAGTTGTTCACAAAACATACTTTTACACTCAGGTCAATTTTTATTCTGCTTATTCTTATTGCACTTGGTGTAAGTCTGCAACAATTTTTTTTACCGGAGCGCGAATTCTCCGGTGTCATGCACCCCCATTACAACAACTACCTGATCTTTAAATATTCATTTCCTCATCTGCTCAACAACCTCAACTTATACACATTACATCTAACAGAATATGGCGACCTGTTTAAATACAGTCCAACTTTTGCCTTTGCCATGGGCTTGTTTTATTATCTGCCTAATTGGCTGGGGCTTATTATCTGGAATTTACTGAACACAATTTGTCTGTTCATTGGTATAAAAATGCTTCCCCGAATGGACGAAAGGTCAAAAGTATTTCTGCTGCTTTTTGTCCTTTTTGAGTTGATTGGTAACCTACAAAATGAGCAAAGCAATGCCCTGATCACCGGTTTTGTATTGCTCACTTTTGTTTTTTTCGAGAGAAGAAATATGATGTTTGCAGCATTATTTGTCGTGCTGGCTTTTTATGTTAAAATTTTCGGAATTGTGGCAGCCGCCCTGTTTTTATTGTATCCACAAAAAGGAAGGTTTTTATTGTATCTTGGTTTATGGACGGTTATTCTGGGAGCACTTCCATTGCTTATTGTTTCGCCCGGCGAATTGATGGCCCAATATGAAAACTGGGCTGAATTACTCAAAGAAGATCACGGGCTGAGCTACGGTTTTTCGGTGATGGGTGTGCTGCACAAATGGTTCGGATTGGATATTTCCAAATGGCTTTTAATCGTCATTGGGGTAGCACTATTCTGCGTGGGTTACATCAGGCACAATCTCTTTAAAGATTTAGTTTACCGTTATTTGTTCCTTTCCTCTATTCTTATCTGGATTATAATTTTTAACCACAAAGCCGAATCGCCAACTTATATCATCGCCATGGCAGGCATCGGCATCTGGTTCTTTGCCCAAAAGCGCACGATATTTAATACTGTTTTACTTGCCCTCGCTTTTGTCTTTATCAGCTTCACGCTGACGGATCTTTTTCCAAGAGAAATGCGACAATTTCTATACGATTATTATATAAAAGCAATTCCTGCAATATTGATTTGGGTGATGCTTATTTACCAGATGGTGAGTGGCAGTTTTCAAGCAAAAAACGAAGTAAGAAGTTAGAGTTATGATAAATAGAGGATCCATGATAAAAAAACCAATATTATTTACAATAGTCTTTGTAATCTTTCTGCAACTTGTAAATGCCCAACAGCAGCAACTTGAAAACTTATTGTTCGAACTTCCTGATGTTATTTTTGAAGAAATTAGAACTGCTAACGGCTTTGAAACGACCTATAAATTATACATCAAACAACCCCTGGATCATGCGCAGCCTTCACAGGGTTTCTTCTATCAAAAAGCATATCTTTCGCATCGGGGCTTCAACCGGCCAACAGTTCTGATTACCGAAGGTTACAGTTGTAACAGGCCACGAGATAACGAACTAAGCAATTTACTAGCTGCCAATCAGATTGAGGTTGAGCATCGTTTCTTCGGTGAAAGCTTACCCGATTCCATCAATTACAATTACCTCAACCTCGAACAGGCCACAGCCGATTTACACCACATCAACCAGCTGTTTAAACAGATTTATAAAGATAAATGGATCAGTACAGGAATCAGCAAAGGTGGTGCAACAACTATATTCTACAGGTATTTCTATCCGGATGATGTAAACGTGAGTGTACCTTATGTTGCACCCATTAACACTACATTCGAAGAGGAACGGATTTATCAGTTTTTGGATACGATGGGGAGCGATGATTGTCGGAAAAATATTTTGTCCTTTCAGAAAAGATTATTGAAAAAACGAGATAAAGTCATGCCAATGTTGCAAATGTACAGCAAAGGCGCCCGCCTCGAATTTACTTACCTGACAATGGAAGAGGCCTTTGAATATGCCGTACTTGAATTCCCGTTTTCGCTTTGGCAATGGGGACATCTTTGTACGGATATTCCTGCAAATACCACTTCGATAGTCAATACGCTTGAATACTTTTTGGATGTTTCGGACATTGCATTTTTTAGCGACAAAGACATCGCTGCTTACGGCCCACATTATTACCAATCAGCAACAGAAATGGGCTACTATGGTTACGAAACCGAAGATTTTAAAGGACTTCTGAAAGCCATTCCAACACCGAACCCGCATGCCACTTTTGTGCCACTTAAAATGCCAACTACTTTTGATGGATCACTTTTGGAAAAACTCAACAATTGGCTTCCAGAAAATGGTAATCAGATTATTTATATTTATGGTGCAATGGATACCTGGTCGGCTTCGGCAGTTCCTTATTCTGACAAAGTTGATGCCGTATGGTTTATGATGGAAGGAAAACACCATGGCAGTGCCAGAATCAGGAATATGAATTCCGAAGAAAAACAAAAACTGATTGCTACGCTTGAGAATTGGTTGGATTTAAAAATTGAAAATACGGGGTCTGTCAATACGGTAAAATAATATTATCATGAAATTTAACTTTGGTAGCGCATCATTAATCCTGATACTATTTTTCTCGGCAATAAGCAATTGTTTTTCGCAAAGTACTGAAAAAATGATGATTGTAATTATTGATGGTGCCCGTTATACAGAAACCTTTGGCGACCCCACCCATACTTACACACCCGAAATGTGGAATTTATCCACACAAGGAACTATCGTAGATAATTTTAGAAATGATGGCGTCACCAAAACTTATCGGGCTATTCCGGCTTTGTGGTGTGGCGCCTGGACGGATGTTACCGATACAACTTACCAGGGTTCGGAAACACAATATGCCGAACTCCCTTCCATTTTTGAATATTACAGAAAACAAAAAAACATGCCACCAGAGGAGTGTTTCTACATTTTGAAATACATCTCAAGTTTGTGGCTACCGAGTTTCGACCCGGATTACGGCCCCGATTACTGGCCTGAGTTTCATAGCGTAGGCAGTACCGATAAAGATGTGGCAACACAAGCACAATTGGTGATGGACAATGATCATCCACATTTTATGCTAGTTTATCTTGCCGATGTTGACCATGCCGGGCATTCAGGAAATTGGGTGGAATATACTACTGCCATTCACACCGCTGACAGCATCGTGGGAGTACTCTGGCAAAAATTACAATCCGATCCTTTTTACAAAGATTCCACAACATTAATCGTCACCAACGACCATGGACGGCATGATGATCAACATGGCGGATTCCAGCATCATGGTTGCGGTTGCGAGGGTTGCCGCCACATCCAGTTTCTTGCTGTTGGCCCTCCTATTAAAAAGAATTTCGTTTCATCCACTGATCACAGTATTCCCGACATGGCCGTTACTGCTTCCGCTTTATTGGGAATCAATCCCGAAAAAGCAACAGGAAACATTATGCAGGAAATTTTTAGTTATGATGTGATTAATGAAGAAACAAATCAAAATATATCCCTAAAAATTCATCCGAATCCATTCAACATCAGCACAAGAATCAATTACTATTTATCAGAAGCAACCGAAGTCCATTTTCGTATTTTTAATGCTACTGGCAAAGAAATAGCAACATTGGTAAACCAACGACAAAGTCCGGGAGAAAAGTCAATCAAATGGGATGCAACAAATAAGCGTGGGCAAAAAGTGAGCCCGGGTGTTTATTATTACGTGCTTCAGATTGGTCAGCAAAGAAAAACCGGAAAACTAATATTTGTTGGTGAATAGGAAATTTAGTGGCTGCCACTTAAAAGTAAGGTGCTTATATATTCAAGTTGGTGGCAATAATACGGACGATGAATTTAAGCAAGACAAATAACAAAGAATAGTTTGATATTAAAATGGAAAAGACAATAAACCATAGACCATTTATATTGATTGGCTGTCTGATATGGATTGTTTCATTCTTTGGAGAAGCATTTAGATTTCAACCATACTCAACTTATGGAATAATAATTTCACTATTGTTAACATTTTTTGGAATATACCGTTGGTTCATATTTTATAAAACTACCAGAGGACATTATCCTAAATTTTTTAATACATGGAAAGGCTTAAATAAAAAAATGCGAAAAAATCCTTTTGCCGGATTTGGGTTTATGATTGAACACCTTTTTGAAACATGGACTTTTACTATTGTTGGCTGGATGGGATTGGTATTAATCATTGTTCTAACTTTCGGAAATTCAAACCCATTTAGTACGACAAAGAAATATTGTGAGAACAATCAAAAAATTATCGAGAAAACAGGTGAAATTAAGTATTATGGATTATTAGTAGGTGGAAATATATCAACTGATTGGGATGCTGGAGGACATGCCGACCTTTCATTTACTATAGTAGGAGAAAAAGGCAATTTCTCTGCTAAATCAGAATTAATTAAATCTAATGGAAAATGGCAGATTGTTGAAGTGAAAATAGAATGAAAAAATTACTGCCACCAACAAAAAATATACTGCATACCGCAATTAGTTGTAAATATGAAGTTTATGCGTATTATTTAAATATATTTGTAAGCAGAAAAATATGAAATATTAAAGCGGTACGCAGCATAGTGTGCCGAGAAGCAATAGTCGGCAATAATTAACTGTTGCATGCTATAAATAAGATGGTGGAATTAACTAACATGTTGACGACCCACCAAAGTCGTTGTACAGGCGATGGCTTTAAACCACCTAAAGGTGCTACAATAAAGAGTTGTGGTATTGAGCGTTTAGGAGAATCTAGTCCATGAGGCTGGCAGGTAAGAATAAAGGAGATGAACGAAAGTGAACCACTGAAGAGGTGTCGAGAAGTGCGTACATCCAGCCAAAAACTACGAAGTATGCTACGGAGTTAAAAGTGGTGCAGCAATGTGCTAAGTACAGATGTAACCTGTTTATTTTCTGTATGGCTGGCGTCATTCAGGTGGCATGACCTTTATTTAGGCTTATTTATGGAACTCGGGAACTTGCATAATGATGTAAAGCGAAATGCGCAATAAGAACAACTTAGAGGCAGAATAACAAAGCATTATGCAAGGACGGACTAACCCGTAGTAGTGATGAGATTTCTGTAATGGGAGTGGAGCAAAGGGGTTAGGTTATACAGTATCATAACATTTAACAACTCAGAAAGAGGATGAATTTATGGAATGAGACAAAATCAATACCGATAAGCCGCCAAATGGTATGGGAGGCTTATAAGAAGGTGAGAGCCAACAAAGGTGGTGCAGGCATAGACAATGTTAGTATTGAAGAATTCGATGCTAACAGAGCGAAATACCTGTATAAACTTTGGAATCGTATGGCATCAGGGAGTTACTTTCCACCTCCTGTTAAAGAAGTAGAAATCCCAAAGAAAGATGGAAAAGTCAGAAAATTGGGAATCCCTACTATTAGTGACAGGGTTGGACAGATGGTTGTCAAGATGTTTATAGAACCACGTTTAGAGAAGGTATTCAGTAATAATTCATATGGTTACCGTCCAAACAAAAATGCGCATCAAGCATTAGCGGCTGTACGGGAAAATTGTTGGAAGACAGACTGGGTGATAGATTTGGACATTAAAGGTTTCTTTGACAATATTGACCACACAAAACTGATGCTGGCCGTAGAGAAGCATGTACCAGAGAATTGGGTGCGGCTTTATATACAGCGATGGTTGGAAATGCCAGTTTTAACAAAGTCAGGAGAACTAATCCAAAAGCAAGGGAAAGGTACACCACAAGGGGGAGTAATAAGCCCGCTATTAGCAAACCTATTTCTACATTATGCTTTTGACAAATGGTTGGATAAAACTGATGGGGCAGTGAACTTTACAAGATATGCTGACGATGTAATAGTTCATTGTAAAAGCGAAGCCCACGCAGAACGGACACTTAATGCAATAAGGTCACGTATGAAAATGGTAGGTCTGGAATTACATCCAGAAAAGACAAAAATTGTTTACTGCCGTGATTATCGTAGAAAAGGGAAATATCCAATAGTTAAATTTGACTTTCTGGGATATTCTTTTCAACCACGAACATCAGAATCAAAAGGAAGGGCAGGTGTTTTTCTGGGTTTTGATTGTGCAATAAGTATTAGTTCAAGAAAACGAATTGCTAATAAATTAGGGGAATTAAAGGTAGAGCGTTTAAGTTTTAAAAGTATAGTAGGTATTGCACAATACCTCAATCCTATGATACGAGGGTGGATTAACTACTATGGAAAATTTAGGGCTCATGAACTATCTAAAATTTTCCGTTTATTAGAAAAGCGTTTAGTACGATGGGCAAGGAAACGGTATAAGCGTTATAAAACTAGTATTAAAAGAGCATTTCAGTGGTTGGTAAGAATACGTGAACAATTCCCGTATTTATTTCATCACTGGCGTTATTCATTTACTAGTTAAAATGCGTAGATTTGTGTAACAAGAGCCGTATGATGCGAGAGTATCACGTACGGTTCTGTGAGAGGCTTAGGGTGAAACTCCCTTTGCCTACTCGACGCCGAGCCGTTGTACCCAATTAGAAAAAAACAGCAATAAATGGAAATATTAATTAGAAAGAAATGAAAAGAATAATTACCATATTAATAATAATTAATTCAAGTTTATTATTTGGACAATCACCAAATTATCCATATCCAAATCATACTGCATATATTGGAAATCATATCAAACCAAATAATTATACTCAAACAGAATTAGATAATCAGGTGAAATCATTTTACGATGCTTGGAAACAGGAATACTTAAAGAATGATTGTGGAAATATTAATGAATATTATGTTTTTAGCGGAGGTGGAGCAAAA
>QMPA01000146.1 GCA_003650365.1 Bacteroidota bacterium
AGCCCGAAAAAGATGAAACCTTTGTATTGAATGCCTTCGGAAATTAATCCATTGATGGTGGGTTTAATAACCTGGGTTTCCACCTTTTCCATGAATTCCATATTGGCAAAAGCCACCGGTGAAACAGAACCCATTCCTCCCGTATTGAGACCTGTGTCTCCTTCGCCAATGCGTTTGTAGTCTTTGGCTTCGGGAAGTATTTTGTAGTTTTTCCCATCCGTCAGTACGAATACCGACAATTCAATTCCGGAAAGGAATTCTTCAATCACTACTTTGGCAGAGGCACTACCAAATTTTGAATCGGTAATCATGGCAATAAGTTCTTCTTTTGCCTTTGCAAGATCATCAATAATGAGCACGCCTTTTCCTGCTGCCAGGCCATCTGCCTTTAATACATAGGGCGGTTTTAATTGCTCTAAAAAAGCAAAGCCTTCTTCTAAGTTTTCTTCCGAAAAGGTCTGAAAACGAGCAGTGGGAATATTGTATTTTTTCATGAATTCTTTGGCAAAATCCTTGCTGCCTTCGAGCATGGCACCGGCTTTTACAGGACCGATTACAGGAATATTTTTCAATATCTTATCCTGTAGAAAATAGTCGGCAAACCCTTTAACCAATGGTGCTTCTGGGCCTACAATTACCATGTCGATATCCTTTTCAATCACAAATATGCCAACGGTTTTAAAGTCGTTCATGTCCAATGGCAGATTGGTGCCAAGGGTATTTGTTCCAGCATTTCCGGGCGCGATAAATAATTTATCTGTCTTCGGGCTTTGTGCAATTTTCCAGGCCAGCGCATGTTCACGTCCTCCCGATCCTAATATTAAAATATTCATTTTGCTGTCTTTTGGTTCAATGTTTTTTCAATGGATTTCCAAAGGTTTTTTGCCGTGTTTTCCCATGAAAACAATTGGCGCTGTTTTCCCCCTTTTTCAATCAATGTATTTCTTAATTCTTCATCAAAGGTAAGTTTTTTCATGGCTTTGGCAATGTCTTCCGGATCGAAAGGGTCAACCAGCAAAGCAGCATCTCCGGCAATTTCGGGCATGGAAGTTACATTGGAAGTAATCACAGGCGTTTCAGCAAAAAACGCTTCAACAATCGGAATGCCAAATCCTTCAAAATAGGAAACGTAAGTCATGGCCAATGCCGAGCCAATTACCCGATAAAGATCTTCCATTTCCAGACGGCCGGTAAAAACCACATCCTCCTTGAATTGCATGTTTTCAAAAGTAGTTTTTATCTCTCCCGTCCACCACATTTTTTCACCAACTACTACCAATTTTGCTTTTGTTGAGGAAGCATTCCTGTAAATATCAAAAGCCCTGAAAAGGTTGACCAGGTTTTTTCTGGGATTGAGTGCGCCAATAAAAACAAAATAATCTTCCCCTTTTGTAAATCTATTTTTTGTTGCCGTTTTCTCGGATTCCGAGATTGGTTTGAATTTTTCGTTGGCACCATTATAAACCACATCAATTTTGTTGGGTTTAATTCCGTATTGTTTTACAATATCCTGTTTCGAGAAGTCGGAGACAGTTGCAATTCGTGTGGCTTTTTTCGCAAAACGCGGTGTGAAATATTTATAATACTTCCGTACCAGCGCAGGCATATTTTCTGGATAATGCTCAAAGTTCAGGTCGTGGATAACCAGCAAAGTTTTGAAATTTGTCTTGAGCGATAAATAAGCATCGGGCGAAACAAAAATATCAGGCTGGATTTTTTTGAGAGATTTGGGAATAGAAAATTCAAACCAGATATAATGTAAAATAGGATGCCTGGCCTGTGGGCCGATGACGATGGGAGTAACGTTTTTTCCAAAAATAAATGATTCGTCGAATGCCCTGTCGAAAAGAAAATAAAATGAATGTTCGGGATGTGATTGTACAATCCGCTTCAAGGCTTCGAAAGTAAACCAGCCAATACCCTCCAGTTTGTTCTTCAATAGTAATCTTGTATTGACGGCAATTTTCAAGGTGTTTGGTTTTATTGATAGGAAATAATCTCCCGTTGGCAAATATCTTAAAATTCCCGAAAGCTTAAACTTTATACTTGTTGGGATTACTGTTGATTTGATTTTTTTGTTCTGCCACGAACCTGCCGGCCGGACAGGCGGGTTTTGTGATACACTAAAATAATACTCAACATTCAATATGCAATGTTCAACAATCAAGTGTTTTTATATGAACTTGTTCTTGAATACCCGAAACAAGCACTGATTTATAAAACAAAATAACATAAGATTATTATTGCTAATATTCAGGTATTCAAACGGTTCGTGAATTTTCGTCTTGTTTAATCTTTCTTTTCACTTTCTTATTGTTTATTGTCCCGATAGCAATCGGGATTGATTGATGAATATTTATTTGACATTATAATACCAGTAGAATCGCTTTTTTCAATTATCAACAAAATCCCCGTCTCCAAAAGCAGCAAGACCACCGAGCGCGGTTTCCCGGTAAAGACTGGGTATGTCTTTCCCTGTTTCCTTCATCACTTTGGTTACCACATCGAAACTGATAAAATGCTTGCCGTCAGACAATAGCGAATAACGTGCAGAATCGAAAGCACGAACAGCAGCATGCACATTTCTTTCGATGCAGGGAATTTGAACCAGGCCATTGATGGGGTCGCAGGTCAGGCCAAGGTGGTGTTCCAAGCCCATTTCTGCTGCATATTCAATTTGCGCCGGAGAGCCACCTGCAATTTGAGTTGCCGCCGCTGCTGCCATTGCACAGGCAGTGCCCACTTCGCCCTGGCAACCCACTTCAGCCCCTGAAATAGAAGCGTTGGTTTTTACAATATTTCCTATCAGACCGGCTGTTGCCATTGCCCTGATAATTTTCTCATCACTAATTTCAAAATATTCCTGGGATATTTTTAGTACGGCAGGTAAAATTCCACAGGAACCACAGGTGGGTGCAGTCACTACTTTTCCTCCGGAAGCATTTTCTTCTGAAACAGCCAGTGCATAAGCGAATATTTTACTGGTTGTTTTGGCATGATCATTTAAGCCTTTCGATCTGGCAAAATATGCTGCTGCTTTTCGCTGTAACTTGAGCCCGCCTGGAATTAAACCTTCGTTGGTCAATCCGTTCTGAATGGCATTTCTCATCACTTTCCAAACTTCTTCCAGGTGTGACTTGATTTGATCGCCCTCGGTTTCGAATACGAGTTCCCAAAATGTTTTGCCCGTTTCTTTATAATAATCCAAAACATCCTGCATATTGCTTTGTTTGTAAATGGATTTTGGCTTTCTATTTTTGCTGTTGTCATCAACAATTTTTCCGCCGCCAACGCTGTAAACCAGCCATTTGTCGGGATCAGTATTTTTGTCTGCAATTTCAAATTCCAATGCATTGGGATGAAATGCCTTCGATTCGTCTTTTTTCCAAATGATTTCAACTTTTGCCGGGCTTAATTCATCAAGAATGGCAATATCTGTAAGATGCCCTTTTCCTGTTAAAGCCAGACTTCCGTAAAGTGTTACTTTAAAAGATTTGGCATTTGGATGCCGGCTTCTGTACAAATGTGCTGCCCTGCACGGCCCCATTGTGTGGCTGCTCGACGGGCCACGCCCGATTCTGAAGAGTTCAATAATTGATTCCATGACAAGTGTTTTAACATCAGCAATATTAAGTTTTTTTTGTGTCGAAATGTTTTCATTTGGAATATTCATCCCCACCAATTCCTTACATTTGCCGCAATGCAAAAGAAGTTTTTAAAGAACCTTGCCCTGCTGGTTTTCCTGAATTTATTGGTAAAACCTTTCTGGATATTGGGTATTGATCGTGAGGTGCAAAATGTTGTAGGAACGAGCGAATATGGTTTTTACTTCACCATTTTTAATTTTTCTTTTCTCTTTTTTATTTTCCTCGATCTGGGGATTACCAATTTCAACAACCGGAATATCGCGCAAAACAACCAGTTGCTGAGCAAGCACCTGGCCGGAATAGGAACTGTAAAACTGCTGTTGGGATTGCTATACGGACTGGTCATTCTTGTAGCCGGTTGGTTGTGGGGCTTTCGGGACAGGGAATTATACCTGTTGGTCTGGGTTGGGTTTAACCAGTTTCTACTGTCTCTTATTCTTTATCTAAGATCGAATATTTCGGGCTTGTTGCTTTTTAAGACGGATAGTTTTCTTTCTGTTCTCGACCGCTTATTGATGATAGGGATAGTAGGTGTTTTGTTGTGGTCGGGTCTTTTTACGGGAAACTTTAGTATCGAATGGTTTGTTTATTCGCAGACCATTGCTTACGGGATAACAGCGCTGATAGCTCTTGCAGCGGTATTAAATAAATCGGGAAGATTGCGGCTGAATTGGAATGCGCCGTTTTTTCTGATGATTATCAAAAAGAGTCTGCCATTTGCTTTGCTGGTTTTGTTGATGAGTTTTTATAACCGTATCGATCCGGTACTTCTTCAAAGGTTGTTGCCGGAGGGTGTGGGCGATTATCAGGCGGGTGTTTATGCGCAGGCTTTCCGTTTGCTGGATGCCGGGCAGAACTTCGCTTTTCTGTTTGCAGTACTCCTTTTGCCACTGTTTTCGCGCATGCTCAAAGACAAACAATCAATTGAGCATTTGGTGAAGTTATCCTTCTCGATCATTATTTCGGGGGCATTGGTCATTGCTATGCTTGCTGTATTTTACGGAAACGAAATCATGCATCTGATGTACACCCAAAACCCGGCGGAAAGTGTCGCAGGCTACAATTTACGGATTGACCAATCAGCCCGGATTTTTCAGTTACTCATGTTCAGTTTTGTTGGGATATCATCCAACTATATTTTTGGAACATTACTTACTGCCAACAACAATTTAAAAGTATTGAACTGGATTGCACTTAGTGGCTTGTTTATTAATTTGACCTTGAATATCATTCTCATTCCCCGCCTGCAGGCAATGGGCTCGGCTTATGCTAGTCTTGGTACACAAACTATAACTGCGCTGTTGCAGTTTTATGTAGCCCATCGACTACTGCAATTAAAAATAAACTTCAATCTCATTTTCAGGTTTCTTCTCCTTGTTGCGCTTCTTTTTGCAAGCGGTTTCGGTATTTCCTGGCTCCAAATGGATAGCTGGTTTATTTCGATGCTGATGCTGCTTGTCATTGGTGTGCTGTTCACAGTTGTTTTGGGTTTGCTAAATGTGAAGGAATTGGTGGCAATCCTCAAAGAGGAGAACTGAGTAATACCCCTTAAATGCTTACTTGTCCATTGAATAAAATTTCCTATTTTTGACCCCCTTAATTTAGATGTTGATGGAAGAGCAAGAACAAACGAATAAACCCTTTTTTTCAGGGGTCGCTATGCAAGTAATTTTAAAGTACAAAAAGCACCTTACAATAATAGGTATTGTAGCAGTACTGCTCTCTGCAATTTTTTCCGGGCCCACTTTTATTACTCCGCTGTATAAGTCTAATGTAATATTGTACCCTACTGCAAGCAATTCAATATCGAAGGTTTTGCTCAGTGAAAATATGGGTAACTCCAAGGATATTCTTGAATTTGGAGAAGAAGAGCAAACGGAGCAGATGCTTCAGGTTTTGAATTCTAACAAAATCCGGGATCGTGTTGTTATTAAGTACAATTTACTTGACCATTACGAAATCAAACCCGGATCAAAGTACCGGATGACAAGGCTGATTAAAGAGTATGAGACCAATTTCCGATTTCGCCGGACAGAGTATATGGCAGTGAGTATTACAGTGTTTGACAGAGATGCGCAAATGGCTGCCGATATGGCGAATGATGTTGCAGAACTTGTTGATTCGACCATTAACCGGATGCAGAAAAAAGTAGCGATTAAAGCATTTGAAATAGTGGAGAGAGAGTACTTTAAGCTAAAGGACGAAATACAGGTAAAAGAAGATTCACTTACTGTACTTCGTGGTTATGGTGTGCATGATTATGAGAGCCAGTCGGAAATGTTCAACAGGCAATTGGCCATCGAAATGGCGAAGGGTAACGCCCCTGGTATTAAAAGGCTGGAAGATAAATTGGAAATACTTTCAATGTACGGTGGGCCTTATGTGTCGATAAGGGATGCATTATTGCACGATAAAAAACAGTTGAGCCAACTAAAAGCAAAATACGAAGAAGCAAAGGTGGATGCAACTGAAAATCTGCCCCATAAATTTGTTGTGAGCAATGCCATCAGGGCAGAGAAAAAATCATACCCCATCAGATGGCTGATTGTACTCATTACCACATTCTCCGTTTTATTTCTAGCTACATTGATTTTTGGAATGATGGAGATTCTCTCTGGTCGGATGGAATTTGATATAAAAAAAAAAGATCGTAAACTAGGTGTTTTTAAGAGAAAGAATGATGTGCAGGCTGATAGTCGGTCGTCAAATTCACCAGTAGAAGTGGTAGAGAAAGTAATAATACGAGAACGAATAGTAATACAAGAACCCGTTAAGGTAGTAAGAAAAGAGCAAGAGATTAGCGGACAAAAAGAAGTGGAAAAAGAAATTACAAAAAGGGACAATAATAATTTTAAAATGGACAATTTTTTTAACAGTGCTAACCTGGTGAAACTGATTGTTAAATGGCGTTATCATTTACTAATTGTTGTGGGAGTTGCTGCATTATTGGCAGCAATATTTTCGGGCCCTACATTCATCACACCAATGTATAAGTCGTATGCGGTAAGCTATCCGGCCAATGTTGAGCCTTATTCTGAAGAAAGCACGACTGAGCAAATGCTGCAGATTTTAAATGCGCAGGATATTGTTGATAGTGTTATACAAAAATACGATTTAGCACGACATTATGAGATAGATCCCGACTATGAGTATTATAAAACAGTATTGCTTTACGAATACCATCAAAATGTAAGTGTCAGTAAAACACCTTTTGAATCGGTACTTATTGAAGTGCATGACAAAGACCCGGTAATGGCACGTGATATGGTAAATGCTATTCTTGATTTTTACAATAAAAAAATTAGCCGGCTGCATAAGAATAAATATGTTGAAGTAGTGGATATGTACGAAAGTCAACTGCTACAAAAAAGACAGGTACTGGACTCCCTTAAACAAATTTTATATGTTTTGGGTACCGAATATGGATTGATCGATTATTCGGCAACATCGCAGGAAATTATGCGTGGTTATTTAAAGACAGTTTACGGAGGTAACGCAAAAGACATCAACACAAAAGAAGTGAAAAGGTTGCTTGATAATATGGAGATAAAAAGCGGACAATTAATAGAAGTTGTTCAGATGCTTCAGAACGAATCAAGAGCTTATGTTGATATTAAGCTCGATCTTGAAATGAATGTCCGATTTCTTAATGCGAATATGACCTATTCTAATATTGTAACGTATCCTTTTGTATCTGATAAGAAAAGTTATCCGGTACGGTGGATTATTGTTGTAATTGTTTCCCTTGCAGCCTTTATTTTTGCACTGCTTGTTATTCTTTTTCTGGAAAACAGAAAGAAATTGCAGCGCAAATAGATAATCCTAAGCCTTATAAGTTTGACTGAAAAAGCAAAAATAGTCTGGGTTTATTTCCTGACCGCAATATTCTTAATTGCAAACCTTTACCTGGTGTTGCAAAAGGATATGTTCTGGCTTTTTCTGTTACCCCTTGCCCTCATTGTTTTGTATTATTATTTTGTTGCGCTTGATAAAGTAGTATTGCTCATTACTTTTCTTACGCCTTTTGCTGTAAATATAAGTGATATGGAAATGGGCCTTGGTGTCTCCCTTCCGACCGAACCGATGATGTTTGGGGTTTTGCTCATGTTTGTCGCTAATCTGATTTTTGAAAATAAGTACGATAAACATTTGTCAAACCATCCTGTATCCTATGTTATTTATATGGGTTTGCTGTGGATGCTACTGACTGCTTTTACTAGCGAGTTGCCGGTAGTTTCAATTAAGTATATTATTTCGCGACTTTGGTTTGTTGTACCTTTTTATTTTCTTGCTGCTCTTATTTTTCGAAAGAAGGCCAATATTCGGAAGTTTTTTTGGCTTTACCTTTCCGCATTAATGGCTGTTATCATTTATACACTGGCTGTTCATTCGCAATACGGCTTTAACGAAGAAGCTGGGCACTGGGTAATGTCACCATTCTACAACGACCACACTGCCTACGGGGCTGCACTTGCCATGTTTGTTCCGGTTGCTATTGGATTTATTTTTTATCCCGGAAGTAACAGAACCAATCGTATGTTTGCTGTAATTGCTTTGTTAATTCTTACAGCCGGACTTATTTTTTCGTATGGCCGCGCTGCCTGGCTTAGTGTTGCTGCTGCTTTTGGTGTATTTATTTTGGTTTTGCTCCGCGTTAAGTTTTATTGGGTTGCCATTGCAACAACGGTTTTCATAGGAGGGTTTATTCTTTTTCAGCAACAAATATTTGATAAACTGGAGAAAAACAAGCAGGATTCTTCAGAGAATTTTATTGAACATATTCGTTCCATGTCTAATATTTCGTCCGATGCATCCAACCTGGAGCGGATTAACCGTTGGCAGGCTGCCATTAGGCTTTTTGATGAAAGGCCGGTTTTAGGTTGGGGTCCTGGAACTTATCAATTTGTCTATGCTCCGTTTCAGCGATCAAAGGAGAAAACAATTATCAGTACCAACCTCGGTGATATGGGGAATGCACACAGCGAATACCTCGGTCCGCTTGCAGAAATGGGTTTGCCGGGAATGCTACTTGTAATCCTGCTTATGATCTTTGTGATTTATACCGGCCTCAGGGTGTATAGAAGAGGCGGTA
>QMPA01000147.1 GCA_003650365.1 Bacteroidota bacterium
ATTTCAAAGTCAAGCGCAAGTAGTGCAGAATCAGTGTGAAGTTCACGAGACATTCCTGCAGTGTCAATCCGGTCCCAATCGTAAATACGGAAAGTGGCATCGGAGGTTTGCTGAATTTCGGCCAATAAAGTTCCCGGTCCCAGTGCGTGTATTCGACCTGCCGGGATGAAAAACACATCACCTTTTTCAACTGTTTCGTAGTTCAGGATTTCTTTCAGGTTTTTGTTATTGAGCCGCTTCAGGTATTCCTCTTTATCCACTTTCTGACTGAAACCACTGATTAGTTTAGCTCCTTTTTCAGCTCCAAGTACGTACCACATTTCTGTCTTCCCACCATTGATTTGCATTTTTTTGGAAAGTGCATCATCGGGATGAACCTGAACGGACAGCCAATCGTTGGAATCTATGAATTTAATCAGCAATGGAAATTCATTCCCGTATTTCTCAAAAATCCGGTCGCCGACCAGTTCGCCCATATAAACTTCCACCAGTTCGTTTACATTGTTGCCGGCAAGGAAACCATTTTCTACAACCGTCAAATCTTCCCCATAACCCGAAATCAACCAAGCCTCGCCACAATTGGGCAAATTGCCATAATCCATACCAAGCTTAGTGCTGATTTGATTCCCTCCCCAGATTTTATCTTTGAAGACAGGCTTAAACTTTAATGGGTATAATTGGTTCATGCTTACATTTTAACTGGGCAAAAGTAGTAAAAAGGATTACAGATGAATGTAGAATGGGGCTAAATAAGGAGTTTGAAAAGACCGTCAGAAAGCAAACCTATTCAATTACAATATCGTACTTATCCAGAAGCCCGGCCAGTGTGGAGTGTGAAAATTTTGCTTTTTTAATTTGGTTAATTTCCGGGTTGATGGAAAAGTTAAAAGAAGTTGTAAAGTCAGTTTTGTTGAGGATTGTGCTTTCAAAAATTGCCCTGCTCAGGTCACAGTTATCAAAAACAGCAGTTGTCAAATCTGATTCTGAAAAATCAATTTCCAGAAGCTTGCAATCTGTAAACCGGGATTGTTTTAAAGAAAGCTTGTGGAAAGAAGAAAAATCCAATTGGCAACCATCGAAATGCATCGACAGTAAAAACGGATTACAGTCCTCGAAGTTTATTCCAAGCAATTTGCAGTCCTTGAACTTTACATTTTGGAAAGATGTATTCAAGGTTTTTGCCCCACTGAAATCACAGCTGTCAAATTCGCTTTCAATAAATTTTACTTCAGAACAATTTGTTTTGGAGAAATTGCAGTTCACAAAAATACAGTTCTCGTATTCTTCACCAAGTAATTTCCCTATTGTAAAATCAATATTCCTGAATTCTTCTTCAAAAAAAATGGCGTCCATTTTCTATGCAATAATTGATTCCTATTCAACAATTAGTTTTGTAGTTCTGACATTGCTTCCACTTTGGGTACTTAGCAAATACATTCCTTTACTCAAACCCTGCAAATTGATTTCTTTAGAAAATCTTCTTTGAGGAGAAAATGTATTTTCTTCAAAAACTATCCTTCCATTCAAATCGGTAATGGAAATAGTAAGCGGCTTCTTCTGATCCAAATTCAAAGAAACAAAGACTTTTTCTGTTGCCGGATTTGGGTAAATTTTCAAATTATTCTCAAAGACTCCTAATTCTTCTTCACCAACATAAATATCTAACTCATATTCTGCCGAAAACAATCCCCGACCGTGAGTTGCTACCAAAACGGTATTGTCTGCTTTTCTTAAATCCATTTGATCGACCCGAACATTGGCCATGCCCTCAACAGCTACTGCCCATTCTGTTTCTTCTTCGTTTAAAGTATTGGTAGCCCAAATACCAATCTCGGTAGCCAGCAAAGCTTGTCCGTTATTATCGGGATGAAACAGCGCCCACCGGATAGGCATATCAGGCAGATTGCTTTCTTTCTCTATCCAATTTTCACCACCATCGTTTGTCAGCCAAACTGAAGAAACACCATAGTTAGAAAAAGTAACCAGTAAATTATTTTCGTTTGCTCCCACCGCCACACACGATAAATAAGCAGTCGGGAAATCAGGGCTCCCAATTTCAATAGTTTGTGGTAATGATTCTGCATTCGTCACTTTATAAAGCTTGCCAGATTCTGTTCCCAAAAACAAGCTTGACGTTCCTTCCGGTGAATAAGGGGAGTATTTAAGGTGAGAAAACGGAACATCAGAATCGGTGCCGGCTTGAATAATTTGCCTTGTTACATTTGAAGGAATACCTTTTAGTCGGAGTAATCTGTTTTTGGCTCCACCAAAACTCTGTACTGCATTGGAATAAAGAATATCGTTGTCGTAATCGTAATCCCCCGGACTTATAAAATTGCCGGATGGATCTTCTTCGCTATAGGTTACTTCGCCATTATACCAAATCCGGTAACGGTTATTATAATAGGATGTAATGTAAATAAAGGGATTGTTCTTATCCCAAAAACAATAAGCACCATCTCCCCCCTGAATCATGTCGTCAATATCCAGTGGAGGACCATGAAATCGAAGCGTACCATTATCCTGCAAACCACCAATAAAATAATTTGTTCCTGCATTTGGATGAATGGCACAAGTGTAAAACTGCAAGGTATTATAGCCCTGGTTACGCTCATTGAAAACAGGATAATTTAGATTGCTGGTATTGGTCAAGAAGACACCACCATCAGAGGAATAAATAGCGGTATTTGGATTATCGGGTTTGTACTGGATATTGTGTTGATCGGCATGAACATAAGCGTCACCCCCACCCCAATACATAAGGCTCCAGTCTGATACATGTCGCCAAACATTTCCTGCATTATCCGATTTCCAAAGATCGAGGCCTCCGGTGAAAATCATATCTGGATCGGTGGGATCAACCTGAAGTATGAAAGCATGCCAGGCCAATGTTGACCAGGAATCGTCAGGTTTTGGAACTGGTGTCCAAGTCAAACCGCCATCTTGTGACTGGGCAATATATCTTCCTCGGTAATAAGTAAAACCACTGACATAACCAGCAGCAAACTGGGCGTAAACCCTGTTGGAGTCAGAAGGCGCAACAGCAACAATTGTACGGGCAGGAATATTGTAATATCCTTCAGCACTGATTATATCATTGTAATGACTGTAAACGCTCCAACTTCCCGGCAATCCGCTATCGGAATACAAGACCGTTGCGCCACCCAAACCATCAAGATTTTCCATCGTTCCGATAAAGATTCTACCATTTGCAGCAATTTCTATATCCGCTGGTGTATAAGGATTTTCCGCATCAACAATTTCCGGCAATACCTGATCCCATGTTTGACCACCGTCTGTAGAGCGATAAAGCCCATCAGTTGGCTGGCTTTCATGATCCGCTCCCTCATAAGTTCCTGATGCCACACAGGCATAAATAGCACTTGTGCCATCTTCATCACGAACAGCAATGTCTGTTATGTATTCAAATTTATCTGTCGAGGCAAGTAAATCCCAACTTTCACCACCATCGGTAGTTTTGAAAATCCCGGCACCCAGACCTGAGGACTTGCGGTAAATAACCCGTGCAGTTTGTGCTTCGCCGGTTCCGATATAAAAAATCTGTGTATTGTTTGGATCGTAAGCCATGCAGCTGATTGCCAGGTTGCTCCAGAAATCACCAATAGGAATCCATTGTGAATTGAGATCTGTTATGTCGTCGGTATACCACAATCCGCCCGTAACTCCACCTGTCCACACCTTATTGTGATTGGCATCATTGGGATCAAACATAATCATCCGTGTGCGACCGCCCATATTAGCACCGGTTCCTTCCCAGTCTAATGTGGGTTCATAATCTCGTAAAGATTTTTGCTCCTGTTCCATTGCTGTGGTGTATTCGTAGGCATTCCAAAGTCGCTTTGTTGGAACGTAACCAAGCGCAGGGTCAAGTGTTTTTATGTATTCCTGAAAGGCGGCCATGTCGGGTTGATCGGGAGCTTTTAATTCGCTTTGTTGCTTTTCGGCAGTAATTCCAGACTCTGATGCCTGACCCAAAATATACTGCTCGTAACGGTCTCTTTCTGAATGAGTGTTATTAATCAATAACCAGGCACTAAAAATGGCCATGATTGTGAAAAGGAAAAGGGGAAGCTTTTTCATTATTTGTATTTTCTAATTCACAAAAGTCTGTGAAACATTTAATCAGACAAAATTAATGTAAAAGTAGTTGCAAGCTTCTGCCAACTTCTAAGCGGCTTTTTGTTTAGTCAAAAAGCCGCTTAGAAGTTTTTCAAATCGACTGGCGCGCGAATTTTCGCGTGCCTTTGGACATAAAAAAAGCACGCGAAAATTCGCGCGCTGGTGTCGACTAGTTAAGGCCTCTCTACTTCAAACTTCTTTGCTTTCTGAAGTACTGATAATTTTTGCTTCGCAGACCCCTTTTCTATAATTTTTGAAATAATCTCGATTACATGGAACAACTGTTTTTAAGATCAGTACTGTTCCAAAAACAATTAATAAGGCAGGCCAGAAAACCTGTTGCAAACTGAACTGAAAACCGAATATCTCAGGCAACCAGAAAATAGTACCCAGCCCAATTAAAAATGCGCCAGATGTATAATTCTTCTTTGTGGCTATAATGACTATTCCAATTCCAATTAACAAGGTTTTCCAGCTAAAAATGTAGTGTTTGATTGGGAACTGAACGAAATCGAAATTGTTAATTAATAAAGCGATACCGATAATCAGGACAAGTATTCCTGCGATGATTCTTCCGTTGGTGTTTTTTGTTTCCATTTTGATAAAGTTTTTTGATTTATTGGGCAAATGTAAATGGGCTTGCCGGACTGGGAAACGACAAATCGGTGAGTCAAGTGCTTTTGTCGGTGAATGATGAGATATGCAAAAGATTTCTACATTTACCAGTCCTTTTTATTAACCTTCAAATTTGTAAAAATGAAAATAAATTTCTTCCTTTCTCTCCTTATCTTATTTGGTGTTTACGCCAATAACAGCAATGCTTGTACAATTATCGTTGCCGGAAAAAAAGCAACAGCGGATGGTTCTGTTATTGTTTCGCATACTGATGCAGGCCCCGATTGTCGTGTGCATGTGATGCCCGGACAAAATTTTGCCAAAGGAGCAATGACCCCGGTTTATTGGGGAATGGTTGATCTTGGCAGGCCATTAGGTGATTATGGTGATACTTTGGGAATGATTCCACAAGTGAGCGAAACTTACAGTTATTTCCAGTCGGCTTACCCGCAAATGAATGAACATCAATTAACCATTGGCGAAAGCACAACCAGCATGCGCGATGAATTGAAACTGGACATGGAAACCTGTAAACAAATCATGACGGTGGAACAAGCGCAGGCATTGGCTCTGCAACGTACCAAAACTGCCCGCGAAGCCTTAAAACTGATTACTGCTTTGATGGAGAAATATGGTTTTCGGCCTTCCTGTGTAGGCGAATCAGAAACATTAGTTTTAGCCGACACCAAGGAGATTTGGGTGCTTGAAATATTTGCTGTTGGAAATGATTGGAATCCCGAAAGTGGCAAACCCGGCGCCATTTGGGCAGCCCAACGATTGCCTGACGACCATGTTACGATGATTCCAAATTGGAGTATTATCAAGCAAATTGATCTAACTGATACAGAGAATTTCAGGGCATCCATCAATTATAAAAGTGAAGCTATTGAGTGTGGTTGGTTTGATCCCGAAAGCGGAAAAGCATTTATCTGGCAAGATGTTTACGCACCCGTCCCACGTGAGTGGGCAACCAGCAGGTTTTGGTTATTCTTTGCTACTTTTTCTCCTGAGCTGCCCAATTTGCCCAACCGCTGGACAAGCGACCCTTTTAAAGGTGATGATCAGTACACTCAATTCGTTGAACCCATTTCTATTTATCCTTTCAGTGTAAAACCTGAGAAAAAAATCTCGGTTCAGGATGTGATGGCCTACCAACGTTCCACTTTTTCAGGAACAATTTACGACAAAGAAAATGCACCCGGCTGGTTTTATCCAAATAAAGAAGGACAAATGGTGCGCTCTGCCCATGCCACGCCTTTTCCAACTGCCGAAATGCGGAAGCTATTAAAAATAAACCGTCGCAGAAATGTAGCACGTGCCCGGGGAGAATATGGCATGATTGCCCAATTGCGTGATTGGCTGCCCAATGAAGTGGGAGGCATTTACTGGTTTTACGTGGACAATGCTTTCACCAGTGCATATGTTCCCATGTATGCCGGCATTACCGATGTGGCCGAATGCTACAAAACCTACGACAAGAATAAATTTGATGAAAACTCTATGCGTTGGGCGGTTGACTTTGTTGACAATCTGCTCTACCTGCGCTGGCAAGATGCGGTGAAAGATTTGCATACTGTACGCAACCCCTTGGAACAATCCTTTTTTGATGAACAGGAAGAAGTGGACAAGACTTTTTCCGATCTCTATAAAAAGAGTCCGAAGAAAGCAAAAAAATACATCACCGACCTGACTATTGAAAGGCAAAACAAAACCCTTCAACTATTTCAGGATTTACGGATTACATTGATTACGAAATATACAAATAATAAGCAGGGGATATGACCCCACCGCCATTCGTTTGACCCGCCGGGTTGGTAAAAACCCGTCGGGTCGGGTAGACACCGAGAATATCCGAGTTGCAGTTGGCGGTTTTCTAGAAAACCTCATGCTCCGACCTCCGAATAATCTCGTCCTGTAATTCGTCTCCAAGGTCATTGAAATAGTCACTATAACCGGCTACCCGAACGATCAGGTCTTTGTGCTCTTCAGGATATTTTTTGGCATGACGGAGTGTTTTGGCAGTAACCACATTGAACTGAATATGGTGGCCATCCATCCTGAAATAAGCCCTGATGAAATGAACCAGTGAGTCCAATCCTTTTTCTGTATCTAAAATCTCGGGGCTGAATTTTTGATTGAGCAAAGTCCCACCGGTTCGCAAATGATCAATCTTTGCCGCTGATTTAATCACTGCTGATGGTCCTTTTCGGTCAGCTCCCTGAAAAGGGGAAATACCTTCCGACAAAGGTTTGTATGCCAGGCGACCATCGGGAGTAGCACCTGTCATGTTTCCAAAATAAATATGAGAAGTAGTGGGAAGCAAATTAATTCGAAAGTGCCCACCTTTGGTATTTGGCCTTCCATTTACAGCATCATAAAAAATGTCGAAAATGCTTATGGCCTGCTCATCCGCACAGTCATCATCATTGCCATATTTTGGTGTTTGATTCAATAAGTCGTTTCGCAATTTATCCTCGCCTTCAAAGTTCTTGCCGACGGCTTGTAGCAACGCCTTCATACTTATTTTCTGTTTATCGAAAACATTGTATTTGATGGAAGTCAGAATATCTGTCAAACTTCCCAGCCCAACCCCTTGAATGTAGTTTGTATTGTAGCGTGCGCCACCCTCATTATAATCTTTTGCTTTCGCGATGCAATCTTCAATAAGTAAAGACAGAAATGGAACCGGAATGTTTTTTGTCCAAATCTGGTCGATAATGTTACTGCCTTTTATTTTGATATCGGCAAAATAATTAACTTGCTTTTTGAAAGCTTCCAATAATTTCTCGAATGTCTCGAAACTTTCAGGGTCGCCGGTTTGTAATCCGATTTGTTTGCCAGTGAGTGGGTCAATGCCATTGTTCAGTGTCAGTTCAGCAATTTTCACAAGGTTAAAATATCCTGTCAGGATATAACTTTCTGTTCCAAAAGCACCGGTTTCTACACAACCGCTTGCGCCACCATTTCGGGCATCCACAAGGCTTTTTCCTTGAAACAATAACTCTTGAATAATGGCATCCGTATTGAAAACAGAAGGCTGCCCAAATCCGGTTTTGATGATTTTTGCTGTGCGCTTAATAAAACGGTCAGGATTCTTTTTGCTCACCTGAATCATTGAACTGGGTTGCAACAATCGCATTTCTTCGATGACATCCAAAATCACAAAGGTCAACTCGTTCACTGCATCCGAACCATCAGCTTTTACGCCTCCCAGATTAATCAGTGAGAAATCTGTGTAGGTACTGCTTTCTTTGGCAGTCACCCCTATTTTCGGTGGTGCCGGATGGTTATTGAATTTTATCCAGAAAGACTGTAATAGTTCTTTGGCACTTTCCTCTGTCAATGTACCGGCTGCCAATTCTTTTTTATAGAATGGATACAAATGTTGATCGAGCCTGCCGGGATTGAAGCTGTCCCATGGATTAACTTCAGTAATAACCCCAAGGTGAATAAACCAATAATGTTGTAGTGCCTCATGAAAACTTTGTGGAGCATGAGCTGGAACCCGTCGGCAAATGGCAAACATTTCCATCAGCTCAATTTTCCGGTCTTCATCCCTTTCAGTATTTGCCAATTCTTCCAGTTTTTCTGCATGTCGTTCTGCAAAATGGATAATGGCATCAGCAGCGATTTCCATTGCCTTCAATTCTTCGCGCTTTTCCAAAGCTCTCGAATCATTAAAAAAATCGAGTCCGTCAAGAGACTGCTGAATTTCTTTTTTCAAATCCAGAAAACCTGTTTCAAACATTTTCTTTCCCAGAACGGTATGTCCAGGGGCACGCTGTTCCTGAAATTCAGTAAACACACCCGCCTTATAAGCAGCTAACCAGTTTTTATCCAGATTATTGAAAATCTTTTCTCTATTCGTTTTTCCTGTCCAGAAAGGGATGATGACATCTTTGTAAGTTTCCCTAATTGCTTCATCCGATTTAAACCAGACCTTGGGACGGCTGTCCAAAATTTCCAGATCTTCCAGCGAATGC
>QMPA01000148.1 GCA_003650365.1 Bacteroidota bacterium
AATGCCGTGCTTCATCTCTCAAGCCTTACAAACGGGGTACTCAGTCAGCGTGCTTATGAAGTAGCCGAGAAGAAAACCGGAATGAAGCTGACAGATATTTCTGAAGGAAGCCAGGATGTTTACATTCAATACAAAGACCTTCAGACCAAAATCCACCGTTACAATCAATCACCTGTTTGGTCAGGACTGATGAATGATGGCCGGGCCTATTCTGCTTATACTTATAATGTAGAGCGGCTTGTTCCATGGCGAACACTTACAGGCCGCCAGCATTTCTATCTGGATCATGAAGGCTACATTAAGTTTGGCGAACACCTGCCTACTTATAAACCGTCTCCAAGACCGGAGGCTTATGGCGAATTACGTAAAACTGTGGCAACAGGAAAAGCAAAAATGCTGAATGTACTTACTCCTCATGGAAAATGGCATATTCATTCTACCTATGGCGATACGCTTCGGATGCTTACACTTTCCAGAGGGATGGAACCTTGTTGGTTAAGCCCTGAAGATGCTAAGGAATTAGGAGTTAAGGATAATGACTGGGTAGAAGTCTTCAACGACAATGGAGTCTATTCAACCAGGGCTTGTGTGAGCGCAAGAATTCCGAAAGGGATATGTTTTGTGTATCACGCTGTTGAGCGCACCTATTCTACTCCAAAATCTCAGATAAGAGGTGGAAAACGCTCCGGCAATAACAATAGTTTCACACGTGTACATCTCAAACCAAACTTGATGGTTGGTGGATATGGACAATTTACCTACCACTTTAATTATTGGGGGCCTGTAGGTGTAAATCGTGACACCTTTGTATTGGTACAGAAAATGGAAAAAGTTGAATTTTAAAGAATAATCATGGATATAAGATCACAAATAGCAATGGTGTTTCACCTCGATAAATGTATCGGTTGCCACACTTGTTCAATTGCCTGCAAAAATATCTGGACCGACAGAAAAGGTGCCGAATATATGTGGTGGAACAATGTTGAAACCAAACCAGGCACAGGTTATCCCGGAAAATGGGAAGACCAGGATATTTACAAAGGTGGCTGGGAAAAGAAGGGAAATTCTATTTCGCTGAAAGGTGCCGGGAAGTTTAAAGGGATGAAGAATTTATTCCACAATCCAAGTATGCCGGTTATTGATGACTATTACGAACCCTGGACCTATCAGTACGAAAATTTATTTGAAGCTGAAGAAGGTGACGACCAACCCATTGCAAGGCCTGTTTCGTTAATTACAGGCGAACACATTACACCAAAATCAGGACCAAATTGGGATGATGACCTTGCCGGATCGGAAGAATATGCCAAAAATGATGTCAACTTTAAAAACGTGACTCCCGCTGAGCAGGAAGCCATGTTTCAGTTGGAGCGGATGACATTTCACTATTTACCAAGAATGTGTAACCACTGTTTAAATCCGGCTTGTGTGGCTGCTTGTCCATCAGGTGCTATTTACAAAAGAGGTGAAGATGGTGTGGTACTGATCAATCAGAAGAAATGCCGCGCCTGGCGAATGTGTGTAACAGCTTGTCCCTATAAAAAAAGTTACTACAACTGGAATACCGGGAAATCAGAAAAATGTGTACTCTGTTATCCACGCCTTGAGGCGGGTCAGGCACCAGCCTGCCATCATTCCTGTGTAGGGCGTATCCGATATATTGGTGTTATGCTTTATGATGCTGATAAAATTGAAGCTGCGGCGGCAAGTAATGACGAAGATTTGATCAAAAATCAACTGGATATTTATGTTGACCCGAACGATCCCAAAATAATTGCAGCAGCGAGGGAAAATGGTATCCATGATTCGACCATCGAATGTGCACAAAAATCGCCTGTTTACAAATTTGTAAAGGAGTGGGGACTGGCACTGCCACTGCATCCTGAATTCAGGACATTGCCCAATTTATTTTATGTGCCGCCATTGTTGCCAACCATGGCTTTTGTTGACGAATCGGGCACTTACGAAACCACGACTGACTCATTCTGGGGAGCTATCGAAAAATCGCGTTTACCCATGAGTTATATGGCAAGTTTGTTCAGTGCCGGCAACGAGGAAGTGATAAAAAACATATTGAAAAAATTGATGGCTGTTCGACTGCACCGCAGGGCTGAAACAGTTGGTGATCTTCCGGAAAATGAATCAAAAGATGCCATGCGGGATGTGGTGATGGATAAGGAAACTGCTGATGCTATTTTCAGGTTAACATCGCTGCCATTATTCGACCAGCGTTTTGTTATTCCCCCGGCCCACCGCGAGGAAGCCATGGAAATGCTGGAAAGCACAGCAGACGTCAAAGGAAATACGGGATTTGGGTTTAAGGAGCAGCCTGTGAGGGGTTTGTAATATGTGTTTGTCCATAATGTCCGATTTTTTCGTTACGCTTGTTTTTAACCTCAGTCATTTACAAAAGTAAACTCCTGATTTTAAAAACTTCGCAAGCCTCAAACTCGAACATTCTGAATCAAACACTGACTTTATGAACAGAAATTAATTGTTACCCACAAAGTCCCGTAGGGACAAAATATTTATAGCCCCGAATGAAATTCGGGGTCAAAAAGAAAAAGTTAAAAGAGTCCCATAGGGACGAAATATTATAATTATTGGCCGATAAGGCTGGCATAAAATGAATTTAATAAAATAACATGCAAAACCTAAACCATTATAAACAATTCGCCGACCTCTTCAGGTATCCTGATGAAAAGCTCCTGCCCAAGGCCAAAGCTTTTCTGGAAGTTGTGCAATCACAAATGCCTGAACAGTTCGAGAAACTGTCTGTTTTTGTGTCAGCTATTGAAAAGTTGAGCGCGAAAAAGCAGCAAGAGTATTTCATGAAAACCTTTGATGTTCAGGCTGTGTGCTATTTAGATCTTGGCTATGTCATGTTCGGCGAAGATTACAAACGGGCGCAATTGCTCGTTAACCTTCAAAAAGAACACAAAGTGGCCGGTGTTGATTGCGGCAACGAACTGGCCGACCATTTACCCAATGTGCTTACACTCCTGTCGCAAACATCTAATAAGGGCTTTGCTGAAGAATTGGGCTTTATTATCACCATGCCGGCAGTGAGGTTTATGCTGGTCAAGTTCCAGGCTTTTGATAATTATTACAAAGGTCTGCTTGAAGTATTATTGGAAATGTTGAAGCACGATTTCCCCGGGGACGGGCTTACAGAATTTGCTTTTGCTGAGGAAACATTCTCGGGGAAAAATGAGTTTCTGATGCCTTCTCCAAAAATGACCGTTTGTAATTCAAATTGTAAACAAAAAAGATCTTCATTATGAGCAATTATTTCTTTTTTATCGGCCTGCCTTATGTCGCAATAGTTATCCTGCTGGTGGGCTCCCTCTTCAGGTATCTGAATTTTGGCTTCAAAGTATCATCATTGTCTTCGCAGTTTCTGGAAGGCAAGGAATTGTTTTATGGAAGCCGGCCCTTTCACTGGGGAATTATTTTCCTCTTTTTTGGCCACCTCGTAGCCTTTCTGTTTCCCAGGAGTGTAATCGTTTGGAACAGCATTCCCTTGCGATTGCTCATCCTCGAAGTCGTTGCTTTTGGCTTTGGGATTTCGGCACTGTTCGGATTGGGCATGCTCATTGTGCGCCGGATCAATAACAAAAGGTTGTGGATGGTAACCACGAAGATGGACGTTTTTGTTTACGTGATGCTGCTGACACAGATTATTTCAGGATTGTGGGTAGCTTATTTTGCACGATGGGGTTCAGCCTGGTTTCCAACGGTAATGACACCTTATCTCAAATCGCTGTTTTTATTAGACCCAGATATTACAGCTGTTGCTGCTTTGCCCCTGTCGGTGAAGATTCATATTGTATCTGCTTTTACATTAATCGGGATGATTCCTTTTACCCGTTTTATGCACTTTTTGGTGTATCCGTTCCGCTACTTCTACCGGCCTTATCAATATGTAATCTGGAACTGGGATCGCAAGAAAATCAGGTCATCAAGGAAATTAGTGAATGGGGTAAGGTCGAAGAATAATTAGATATTTAGACAGAAGACCTGTCCCGTTTCAAGTGTCCACGCTTGAAAAAAAATGAGACAAAGGATTTAAACCTTCAAGCGTGGACGCTTGAAGCAGGAAGAATGACAATAAATGACAATTGAATGACCACAAATAACATTCCATCCAATCCCTGTTTCAAGCGTCCACGCTTGAAAAACCCAAACCCCGTTTCAAGCGTCCACGCTTGAAAAAATATGACAAGGGATTTTAAACCTTTAAGCGTGGACGCTTGAAGCAGAATAACATTTAACACATAACATAATCACTATGATTCAAAAAGAACCTTCATTATTAGATTTTAGCAATCCGAGTATCAGGACTTTACATCTGACATGGATTGCATTTTTTCTAACCTTTGTCGTATGGTTTAATATGGCTGGTGTTCTTTCAATGATGATTGAGCAATTCGACTGGCTTTCTAAATCAAATGTAAAAGCCCTTTTAGTAACCAATGTGGCCCTTACTATTCCTGCGCGAATTATAGTAGGTGGATTAATCGATAAATACGGCCCGAGAAAAATATTTGCAGGATTGATGGTAATCATGCTATTTCCGGGACTAACATTTGCTTTTGGAGATGATTTTACTCAATTGGTTTTATCCAGATTGGCACTAGGTGCAATCGGTGCCGGTTTTGTAATCGGAATTAAAATGACTGCCAACTGGTTTACGCCAAAATACATTGGCCGGGCCGAAGGCTTTTATGCGGGCTGGGGGAACTTTGGATCAGCAGCGGCAGCAGCAATGGTTCCTTTTGTAGCAGTTAGTATTTTAGGAGGAGACTGGCGCTGGTCACTAGCCATAACCAGTATTATAACAGCGATTTACGGTGTGATTTATTTCTTTGTTGTGAAAGATTATCCCGAAGGAACTGCTCCGTCTGCCAAGAAAAGCAAAGGAGGTGCAATGCCTGTTTCTTCGTATTTTGATTTGGGACAATATGTTGTTTGGGAATTGCCTTTGTATGGTGCACTCGGACTTGTAGTATTTGTGCTACACAAGCAAATGATCAATGGAGTTCATATGATTAGCATGACCAACGTTTGGATTAGCTGGATCGTTCTTGGTATCGCTTATTTAGCTGATGTTATAAGAATTTTAAAAGCCAACCTTCCACGTCTTAAAGCCGGAGTACCGGAAGAAGAGAAGTTTCCTTTTGGAAGTATCGGGGCACTGAACACGACCTACTTTGCAAACTTCGGAGCCGAACTGGCTATCGTTTCCATGCTTCCCATGTTTTTTTATGAAGTGTTCAGCAATTTATTGGCTGATGATGGTAGCCGTATAATGACCCTAACAATGGCCGGGGCTGTTGCCGGATCGTTCGCTTTCATGAATTTACTGGCCCGCCCTTTGGGAGGATTGCTTTCAGATAAATTGGGTAGCCGTAAAAAAACAATGCTGCTTTATATGACCGGTATTACAGTGGGCTTTTTCCTGATGGCAATAATCTCAAAATACGGGCCAATCGGAAGCGATGGAGAAGTTACCCTCCTCCCACAATTTAATACCATTACATGGCTGGTTGTTTCCGTACTCATTACCATGTTTGCTTCTTTCTTTGTACAAGGTGCCGAAGGAGCAACCTTCGCAATGATACCTTCCATTAAGAAAGAAATGACCGGAAGAATCGCCGGAATGGCAGGTGCTTTTGGTAATGTTGGCGCCGTCACTTATTTATTTTTATACAATTTTATGGATGATAAATCATTCCTGTTTATGCTTTCCGGAGGTGCATTGGTCAGCCTTGTTTATTGCTTCTTTATGTTGAAAGAACCTAAGGACGCCTTTGTAGATAGTTTTGAGTAGCCTTGTTTTATTGATGAAGAAATTGAACTAAATAAAAAATATTATGTCAAAAATAAATTTATCAGTCTGGAATGTAGAAGATGAAAACTTCTGGAATAGTACAGGAAAAAAAATAGCCAGCAAAAACCTTTGGATTTCAATTCCTGCATTATTGCTCGCTTTTGCGGTTTGGATTATGTGGAGTATTATCGCTACAAAATTGAAAGCGTTTGGTTTCAACTTCGGGATGATAACAGCCGAGATGAACCCCGCTCAGATAGCCGAAAAACTCAAAGAAATTAATAGCTTGTATTATACATTACCGGCTATCGCAGGACTTGCCGGTGCAACATTGCGCATCCCAAACTCCTTTTTAATTGGCCTCGGTGGCGGTAGAAACGTAATCTTCTTTACAACATTATTGCTACTGATCCCGGCGATTGGTGTTGGTTTTGCTTTGCAAGATGTAAATACCTCTTATATGACTTTCGCTGTTTATGCAGCCCTGTCAGGATTTGGTGGCGGAAACTTTTCCTCATCGATGAGCAACATCAGTTTCTTCTTCCCAAAACGTATGCAGGGAACATCGCTGGGTTTGAATGCAGGAATCGGAAACCTCGGTGTGGGTGTGATGCAAAAGACCATTCCATGGATAATTGGATTTTCCTTTTTTGGAGCAGTTGGTGCTGATGGCGGTGTAGTTGTTGGTGAAGCTTTATCAGGCCTTCAAAATGCAGGCTGGGTTTGGGTTCCCTTACTGAGTATCGCAACTGTTGCAGCCTTTATCGGCATGAATAATGTAATTACAGGAACCCCCAAATTACCGTCAACAGTTCAAGGTGTTGGAAAAACCATGTATATGATTGCTTTGGGACTACTTGCGGCTTTTGTCGGGGCTTATTTGTTAATTGGTCTGAAAGTAAATATGTGGATTGTACTACCGATAGTTGTGGTACTGACCCTTGCATTGATGAAGTTTGCAACCCCCGGCGACATCAAAACAAACCTGAATAAACAGTTCGCCATCTTCAGCAATAAACACACCTGGGTAATGACCATTATTTACACCATGACCTTCGGGTCGTTTATTGGTTTTTCGGCTGCTTTTCCCAAGCTAAGCCAGGATATTTTCGTTTATACAAATGCCGATGATCCTTCCTATATTAATCCCAATGCGCCTAATTTTTTAATGTGGGTATTTTTGGGTCCTGTCATCGGTGCTTTAATCCGTCCGGTAGGCGGCTGGCTTTCAGACAAAATAAATAGTGGAGCAAAAATAACAGCGATAAGTACTATTTTTCAAATATTGGCAACATTGGCAGTGGCCTATTTCGTAATTCAGGCACGTAGCAGCGAAACTCCCGAAGCCTATTGGTGGCCTTTCTTTGCCAGTTTTATGGTGTTGTTTTTAACAACCGGAATCGGTAATGGATCAACATTTCGTAGTATTCCCTACATCTTCAGCAAAGAGCAGGCTGGCCCTGTTTTGGGTTGGACAGCTGCCATTGCTGCTTACGGAGCATTCATCATTCCCAAAGTCTTCGGACAGCAAATAAAAAGTGGCACGCCGGAATTAGCTTTATACGGATTTGCTATTTATTACTTTATTTGCCTGGTTCTCAATTGGTGGTTCTATCAGGGGCCAAAAGCTGAAATCAAAAATCCTTAGGCTTTGGATTGCAGGGATTGCCCAAATAACAAATGCTTTATTCAGAAATACTGTCTTCCTGAGTGGCTTGATTATACACAACTGTATAAAACCAGCAAGTTTATCTCCGCATCAAAAACTATTTTTAGTGAAGGTCAATTGGTAAGTGGGATTCATGTTATTTGCTCTGGGAAAGTAAAAGTTTTGTTGAGGACAGACAAAGGAAAAGAACATATCATCCGGATTGCTGGAACAGGACAAGTACTTGGTCATCGTGGCTTTAGCGAAAACATGATCTATCCCATCTCCGCCAAAACACTAGTTGAATCGGAGATTGCCTATATACCAAACGAAGATTTCTTTAAACTAATCAGAGCAAACAAAGACCTGTCATTTTATATGATGATGTTTTTCGCAGATGAATTATTGCGCTCTGAACAGAAACTCAAAGTACATGCATTAAAATCCTCAAGAGAAAAAGTTGCTGCTGCGCTCGTTATAATAATCAATGCTTTTGGTTTCAGAAAAAGGGGAAATAATCAAATTGATTTGGATATGAGTTTTCGGGAATTGGCTAATTTTGCAACGATAGCTTATCCTACATTTATCCGGGTGCTGACTGCGTTAAAGCAAGAACATATTTTGGCTATTAAAAAAGAGGAAATAGAGCTGTTGGATGAAACCACTTTACGAAGACTGGCTAAGTTGGAGACCTGAATTCCTCTTGTTTAAAGCATTGACCAGAGAGTACGAATATTACTACCATGAAAAGAAAATGCGAAACTTGTACTCATTTCAACTGCTTCATTAATAAGTATGTTTCAACAGAATGGAAACCCCTGATTACGCATTATAAAACGGCTACAGATTACCCAGTGGGCGCAACTATATTTTCAGAAGGTGATCCTGTTGAGGGAATCTTTCAAATTTATTCCGGTAAAATAAAAGTGGTTACTTCTTTTGACGGTGAAAAAGAGCGGATTGTCAGACTTGCATCTGCCGAGCAATTGTTAGGTCATAGAGGGTTGGGGGGTAAAATGATCTATCCGGTTACCGCCATTGCACTGGAAAAATCACAGATAACATTCATCCCAATCGACATTTTCTACAAAGCAGTAAAGGCCAATTCCCAATTGGCTTTCCATATGATGATGTTTTTTGCAGATGAGTTTAAAGCCACTGAAAAACGCATGAAAATGATGGCTTCTTATTCGGCCAAAGAGAAAGTCGCCGTTTC
>QMPA01000149.1 GCA_003650365.1 Bacteroidota bacterium
GAATAGCATGTATTAGTATCCTTTCAAATACTATCTTTGCCAACGAAAAAAAATGAATATGAAAAAAATACTTTTTCTCCTCACAATATCCTTTACTCTTTTCCTAAGCACAAATACTTTTGCGCAGGTACTCAGTGAAAGTGCGAAGCGTAAAGTAACGGTTGGCGTTGACATTTTTGCAGACATCTGGCAATACAAAGTTGATGGAACATTTTTACCGGCCGGATTTCGGGCTCGGACAATTAACCAGGGAGCCAATGTTTTTATTATGTACAATCTTAAAATGGGTAAAGGCTTACATTCATTTTCCGTGGGCCTGGGTATCAGAAGCCACAATATGTACTCAAACAGTCGTGTTGAAGATGTGAAGGGCGATTCAATTATTTTTAGGTTGATTCCGGACAGTTTTAACAATAAAGTAGATTACAATAAAACCAAAATTAATATGACTTATGCTGAAATTCCCGTTGAATTTAAGTTTAAATTTAAATCAGGATTTAAATTTGGCGTTGGTTTTAAAGGTGGATACCTGATTGACAGTAAGGAAAAATACGTGGGAACCAGGGAAGATTCGGGAACATGGGAAAAGGTTAAAAATAAAGACATTAACCATCTTGAGGATTGGTCGTTTGGTGCTACTGTACGTGTTGGCTATAAATTTATCAGTCTTTTTGGTTACTACCAAATTACAAAGGTATTTGAATTTGGCAGGGGACCGGAACTTTATCCCATTTCGGTGGGGATTACAATTACTCCTTTTTAATATTTGAAGTTTACATCTTGTCCGTTTCCGTTTGAATAAACAGATTTAAAACTACTGTCCAAATAAACACTGTTGATCATTTCCTTGATCGCGAATGGGGGGGGCTGGATCTTTTTATCGAAGTCTCCTTTTTTCTAATCCTTTCTAACAGCCGTTATTTTGAAGACGTATATGAATACCAAAGAACATCAAAACATCTGATAAATTCTTTATCTTTTCCAGTTTTATTGCACTTAAAATTTTAACCGTAGCTTTGGCTATGCTGAAAATTTGAAGATTGTAAAACAAAAAAGTATTTTGAATATATATCGGTTATTTTGAAATTCAATTGGTATAGCACAATTACGCAAAAAATGTTTAAAATATGAACATCGCCATCGTTTCCCTTGCTCCTGTTGTTATTATTCTTGTTTACATTTATGTGCGCGACAAATATGAAAAAGAACCTGTTTCTTTATTGCTGAAATCTTTGGGATTGGGTGCTTTGATTGTCATTCCGGTTGTTTTTACCGAATCATTACTTAGTGCGATTATGCCTTATTTTAACGAAACAGCTACTGCGTTTTATGATGCTTTTGTGGTAGCAGCTTTTACCGAAGAGGTATTCAAATTCCTTGTTTTGTATTTCCTTATCAGAAAAAACAAGGAATTTAACGAACGCTTTGATGGGATAGTTTATGCCGTTTTTATTTCCCTGGGTTTTGCCGCTGTTGAAAATGTACTTTATGTTTACGAAGGAGGCCTGGATATAGGATTAATGCGCGCCTTTACTGCGGTTCCGGCACATGCTTTGTTTGGGGTGAGTATGGGCTATTACTTTGCTTTGTCGAAGTTTGAAACAGAAGATACCGGCCTGAATATGTTCAAAGCATTGGCCGTTCCCATTGTCCTGCATGGTATTTACGACTTTATTCTAATGACAGGCCACCCCTACTTACTGTTTGCTTTTATTCCCTTTCTGATTTATTTGTGGTGGTTTGGATTAAAGAAAATAAAGCAGGGGTATTAATAAAGTACGTATATTTGTACCGAATTAAGAACTTAATAAGAAATATTATGCTTGCAGCAAATTATACTGAATTCAGGACAGGCCTTAAAAAGTACCTGGATGATATTGAAGAAAACAACGAAACCTTAATCATTAAGCGAAACTCCGGAAAAGGAACAGTCCTTATTTCTTTGGAAGAATACAATTCGATGATGGAAACTGTTCATTTATTAAGTTCAAAGGCAAACGCTGACCGGCTTTATGAATCTATTCAACAAATAAAGGACGGACAGTTTGAAACAAAAGATTTAATTGAAGTCTAATGAGAATTGTTTTTTCAAAAAATGCCTGGGAAGATTATACTTCATGGCTGAGAGATGACAAAAAAAATCTTAAAAAAATTAATGATTTAATCAAGGATATTCAAAGAACCCCCTTTGAAGGAAAAGGAAAACCGGAACCTTTGAAATATGACTTAGCTGGATATTGGTCACGAAGGATTAATCTGGAGCACAGACTTGTTTACTCTATTGAAAGAGATGAAATTAGAATTGTCAGTTGTCGGTATCATTATGACAAATAAAGAAGCAGATCGGCATTTTGCTTGAGGAACGCCTTACTAGCGCGCGAATGTTTCGCGTGCTTTTTTGTTGTTATTTGTTGCCAGACACGCGAAACATTCGCGCGCCAGTCGACGAGGATAATATCTGATCGAAGAATTATTGTTTCTCCCCTTTAATCTTCTCCTCAATTGCAGTCGTCGAATAGCCTTCCAAAAAATCGATGGTAACAATATTTCCACCTTTGGCACTCACAATTTCGTAGCCAACAATGTCTTCGGCTTTGTAATCGCTGCCTTTTACGAGTACATCGGGTTGTATTTGTTTTATCAATTCGTAAGGGGTATCCTCTTCAAATAAAACCACTGCATCAACAAACAGAAGAGCGGCCAAAATAGTTGAACGGGATTGCTCGTTAGTAATTGGACGGTTTTTTCCTTTGTTTAAACGACGGGTTGAATCATCTGTATTTACACCCACAATTAAAATATTTCCTTCGTCTTTTGCCTTGCTCAGGTAGTCGATATGCCCGAGGTGCAATAAATCGAAAACCCCATTGGTAAATACAATTTTCTTATCCTGAAACCGCCAAATGGCCAATTGACGTTTTAATTTTCCGGGGCTAAAAACTTTGTTTTGAATTGTTTCGAGTTTATTCATTTTTGGGTTCTTGTTTTCTTGAAAGAATACCCATCCCCAAATACGACAGTCCGCCAATAACTACATTGAGCAGGGTTTGTCCGGCATGGGTAATGGCAGCAAACGATCCGGCAGCATTGGGATCAATATTATACAGTTCAACCAAAATGGCTTTAACAATAAAATGATAGGCACCGATTCCCCCGGGGACAGGGGCAACAATTCCTAAACTACCAATCGCAAGAATGGTCAGCCCATCAATAAAAGTAAGGTGGCTGGTTTCGCTCAGCATTAAAACAGGCATATAAACCATGATGCCGTAAAAAGACCAAATGGCTACAGTGTAAAGGAGGAATAAACCTTTTTGGCGCATTTTCCCAATGCTGATAATTCCTTCCCACAAACCAATTAAAAAGTCGTAGAGTTTTTGGTAAAACGAAAGAGACTTAACCCATTCTTTGCTTTTCCAAACTATCCATATAAGTAGTAACAAGAAAACAAGCGTTCCCACCAGGAAAAATGTAATACTCCAAACATTAGAAAAAACAGATTCTAAAATGGGTCCAAACAGCCGTTCCAATAAATCACCAACTAATTCCATCTGAAAAACGATGACCAGGAAAATGATGACTAATAGTGAAATCATGTCAAAAAGCCGTTCAGAAATTACTGTACCAAATAAGGAATTGAAGGGTATTTTTTCTTTCTTTGACAATACCCCGCAACGTACAAACTCTCCCATCCGTGGAACGGCGGTATTGGCAAGGTAGCCAATCATTACTGCAAAAAAGGTGGAACTCAGTCTCGTTTTATAACCCAGGGAATTGATCAATAAATTCCATCTTAAAGCACGGATAATGTGTGATAAAATAGCAAAGAACAAGGCGATAACCAACCAGGAATATTCTGCTTCCTGAATGTCGATCCAAATCTCGTGCATGTCCAGTTTCCTAAAACTCAACCAGAGTAATGCTACACCAATTGCGAGAAAGAAAAGGTATTCGAAAATAGAAACGATTCGCTTTTTTACCATGCTATTATTTCCGTGCTTTATTGGTTAATAGCAAATTGCTGGTTTTTAATTATTGGTAGTAGGGAAATGGCCAACAGCATATTTACGGCTTTAAACAATTCTATTGTTTTCATCAGGAAACAGTATCGCCGGTTTAAATGTTTTTGCCTCTTCAAAATCCATACTGGCGTATGAAACAATAATAACGAGGTCGCCAACAGCAACCCTGCGTGCAGCCGCCCCGTTAAGGGAGATGCCGCCCGAACCTCTTTCGCCTTTAATAACGTAAGTCGAAATTCGTTCGCCATTGTTGATATTAAAAATGCTGACTTTTTCGTTTTCGATAAGGTTGGCGGCATCCATTAAATCTTCGTCGATGGTAATACTGCCAATGTAGTTCAGGTCGGCCTCGGTAATGGTGGCACGATGGATTTTAGATTTTAGTATTTCGATATTCATGACGTCGAATATTAAACTTGGTTAAAAACGGGCCGCAAAATTATTAAATAAATCTGACATTGTCGATTAATCTCACATTTCCAAGTTGCAGGGCAACAAATCCCATAATACCCTCTCCTTTTCCCCAGGAAGTAACGGCTTGAAGATTCTTATCATCGGCAATTTCAAAGTATTCCAAAAGGAAATCTTCATTGGCTTCAAACATATTAATAACCATCTGTTTCATTGGACCGGTGCAAATGGAATCTTTTTTGCTTTTGGCATATTGCAGGATTTCAAAAATACGGGGCGCGATGGTTCTTTCTTCAGGTGTTAACCTTGCATTACGCGAACTCATGGCCAAACCATCAGCCTCACGAACAATGGGGCAGGGGACAATTTCAACAGGCATTTTTTTCATTTCAACCAGCTTTTGAATAATGGCCAATTGCTGAAAATCTTTTTCTCCAAAATAAGCACGCTGTGGTTTTACAATTTCAAAAAGTTTCTTCACTACAATAGCAACCCCATTGAAATGACCGGGACGGTGAGCGCCTTCCATCACCGTTTCTAATTGCCAGAAATCGTATTTCTCGTTTACTTCTTCCGGATACATCTCTTCCGTCTCCGGAGAAAAAAGTACATTACATCCAACTGTTTCCAACAGTTTTTTATCTGCTTCCAGATTTCGTGGATATTTTTCCAGGTCTTCTGATTTGTTGAATTGGATGGGATTTACAAAAATACTCACCACCAGTAGGTCATTTTCTTTTTTCGCCCTGCGCATCAACTCAAGATGACCTTCATGCAAAGCCCCCATGGTTGGCACAAAACCAATGCTGCGACCCTGATTTATTTCCTGTTCAAGGAAATCCGTAGTTTCTTTTATTTTTGAGAAAGTGAGCATTTTAAAGGAAATACAAACTATTTCGTAATAATCTTTAGCAAATCAGCTTCCAATGATTTTTCCGGGCTTTCCACTATCCGGCCAATTTCTTCCCCATATTTATAAATGATAAATGTGGGAACCAGTTCGATGTTGAGACTTGCAATATTTACCACCAATGCATTCTTGTTTCGGTCAACGCCAATGGTTTCTAATTGCGATTTGTTGAAATCTGTTAAGTCGAGAATTTTATAGAAACGGGGCACTTGAATTTTACTATCGGAACACCAGGTGGCAAACACAATTTTAATCTCGTAATTATTGATCTTGTTTTTTAGCTTTTCAATTGTTTTTGCCTTGGGCGAATAGGTTTCGTACTGACTTTTAAAATAAACGCCAAACTCTCCTTTCTCCAAACCTTTCAAGTCGCAGAAACCAACCAAAACATTTTTGTTGAGCTTCATGTCAGTAATTTCAGTATTCATGGTTTGCGAAAAAAGGACACTTGCCCCTACCATCAAAAATGCTATTGTTAAAAGAAATCTGATTTTCATACTTATCACTATTTTTGTCGATTAGTAAAGTAGCAAAAGTAGTACAATAATTCCTCAATATGTGTTTGTAATGGACAAAAATGAAATTCAATATTCCCTTGTTGAACCGCTATCAAAAGAATATGAAACTTTAAACAGGGATGAATTGCAAATGCGCCTGCAGGTATTTATTGCTGATTTGCTTGAAAACAATTTCGAGAAATTGTGCACCATGATTTATCGTCACGATGTTTTGGAAAGTAAATTCAATAGAGCATTGGAGGGTGGAACAATTGATGAACAAGCTGTGCAGATTGCTTTATTGGTACTGGAAAGAGAAATGGAAAAAGTAGAAACACGCAGGAAGTACAAGAGATACAAAGAAGAAAATAGGTTAAAAGGACAAAACGAATAAAATGGATTGGAATTCGGTTGCTTTTGCTTTTGGGCTCACCATGTTTGCTGGTTTGTCAACTGGAATTGGCAGTGCAATTGCCTTTTTTGCAAAGAAAACAAATACGGCTTTTCTTTCTGTCGCACTTGGGTTCTCTGCCGGTGTAATGATTTATGTTTCTTTTGTGGAAATATTTGTAAAAGCACGGACCGAACTAACTGCAGAGTTGGGTGAAGGACCGGGTTATTGGGCAACTGCCGCTGCTTTTTTTGGAGGCATCCTATTTATTGCCATCATCGACAAATTAATTCCATCGATAGAAAATCCACACGAAATGCACAAAGTAGAAGAGATGGAAGACGTACAGGCAATGAAGGACAAGAAACTCATGCGGATGGGATTATTCACTGCCCTTGCTATTGCCATCCACAATTTCCCTGAAGGCCTCGCAACTTTTACCGCTGCTCTCACCGATCCCAGTTTGGGAATTGCAATTGCTGTTGCCATTGCCATTCACAATATTCCTGAAGGAATTGCTGTTTCCATTCCAGTTTATTATGCTACCGGAAGCCGCAAGAAAGCTTTTTGGTTGTCCTTTCTTTCCGGACTGGCCGAACCGGTCGGAGCCTTGGTTGGTTATCTTATTCTGATGCCTTTTCTCAGTCCTGTCGTGTTTGGGGTTTTGTTTGCCGGTGTGGCTGGAATCATGGTTTTTATTTCCCTCGATGAATTGTTGCCGGCGGCAGAAGAGTACGGGGAACACCATCTTTCTATTTATGGTTTAATTGCGGGAATGGCAGTAATGGCAGTGAGTTTGTTATTGTTTGTTTAAAACCCTACCTAAATGCTCCCCCTGGGGAAGGACTTTGGAACTCACTTATAGTTGGGGAAGGTGTTAAAAACATTGTGCAAAATCAACATTAATAGTTAGGTCGCGTTCGTTGCACCGCCGCATGAAAACAAAAAAGCCCCGCTACTAACGGGACTTCACACTAACTTAAAAATTAATTACGCAACCTTAATTTCTCGGGTCAATTTGGCTTCTTCTTCTTTCTTGGGTAAATTCACAATCAAAATACCGTCTTTGTAATCGGCTTTGATTTTGTCAAAAACAATGGTCTTTGGTAAAGTGAATGACCTGCTGAAGCTGCTGAAAACAAATTCTTTGCGGGTGTAGTTTTCTTCCTGCTCTTCTTTCTCTTCTTTCTTCTCCGAAGAAATTGTCAACAATTGATTGTCAAGCTTGATTTTAAAATCACCCTTTTTTAAACCGGGTGCGGCCAACTCCATTATGTAATTGTCCTTATTGTCAAGAATGTTGACAGCCGGAACATCGCCCCTGGCTTCTTCCATTTGGTTAAAAATATTTTTTTCGATGTCTTCCATAAAATTTGAAAACCTTGGTCTGTTGTGAAATCTTACTAAGTTCATGATTTTTCCTCCTATTATTTAATGTTTAAAATTTAATGTTGATTCTTTTATCACAGGGTCAAGTTTTATTCCATTCCTGATCTAAAAAGAAAAACTGCCCATATGGCATGCGTAACTGATTAGTGCTGTCATAATGGCGTATTTCTGAAAAATACCGAAAGTACCAAGCACAGCTTGTTTTAGTATTTTTGCATTTTATAATTTAGGCTTTTGGATAAGATTGTTAATAGTTTACGCCCGCAGCGGATTGTTTGGCCAATATTAATTGGGCTTACTGTTAGTGCTTTTATGCTGTTCAGAAGTTTTGATGCCAACACCTTCTCTTTCATTGACTTTACCTGGCGAACGTTTTATTATATTTTTCTCACTTTCGTGATGATGGCCATTCGTGATCTGGCTTATATGTATCGCATTATTGTTTTAACCGAAGGTTATTTGAGTTGGAAACAAGCCTTCAATATTATTATGCTTTGGGAATTCAGCTCGGCTATTTCTCCCTCTGTAGTTGGTGGAACAGGGCCGGCTATTTTCTTTCTCTATAAAGAAGGAATGAGCGGCGGAAGTAGTACGGCCGTAGTTTTAACAGCTATTTTTTTGGATGAAATGTTCTTCATCATTATGGTTCCGCTGATTTATCTCGTTTACGGACAAAATATTTTTCCTCCCGACTCCATAAAAATCGACCAGATTGTTTATGCCTTTTACGGAGGATACATTATTATTTTTGTTTATACGGTCTTTCTTTTTTACGCACTGTTTATCAACCCACACCTTTTTAAATCATTTATTTCCTGGGTGTTCCTGTTTCCCATTTTAACGCGTTGGCGGATGCGTGCTCGCAAGTCGGCCAATCAATTAATACTGACTTCAAAGACGATTAAAGCAAAACCGTTTTCGTATTGGTTTAAAAGTGCAGTGGCAACTATTTTTTCGTGGACAGCAAGGTATTGGGTAGTGAATTTTATGTTGATGGCATTTTTCCACGAGCGTTATACACTGTATGATCATTTCCTGATTTA
>QMPA01000150.1 GCA_003650365.1 Bacteroidota bacterium
AGAATAAGAATTTTGGGTTGATGAATCATCCCTGCTGCAATATTTGTACGTCTTTTAATTCCTCCAGAACAACGGCTGATCCTTTTATCGGCATGTTTGTATAACTGAAGTTTATCCAATAAAACATCAACACTGTCTTTCAGGTCTTTCCCAAAAATACCATGCATCTGTCCAAAATAGGCCATGTTTTCTTTTACAGTCAGTTTAGGATAGAGTGCAATTTCCTGGGGAACCAAACCAATCTTTTTCTTTGTATTATTTCTTGAAGAAGTGATGTCCTGCTGATCAATCATAATCCGTCCTGAATTGAATTTCAATAAGCCGCACATCACAGAAATTAAAGTTGTTTTCCCAGCAGAATTTGGCCCAAGAATACCATAGAATTCTCCCTGATTGATAACAAGTTCAATGCCTTTCAAGGTATCTTCAGTATTGCTGTTATACCTTTTTCGCAGGGAAGAAATTGCTATGGCCGGATTTCTTTTTTGCATCAGTTTTAGGGTCTGGCTATAAATTTAAGCAGTTCTTTTCAAATTGTGAAATAACAATCCTCAATAACCAAATTCAAATAAATCACAATATCTAAAAACTCAATGTTCTAAACCGTTTCGAGCATTTATTAATTGGAATTTGGTTATTATTTGCAATTTGTTTTTTTATTATTTAGTGCTTTATATTATGAGGATATTTATAATTACTCATATATTTTTATCCCCTCAATAACACAAAAGGGAGAAACAGTTTTTTCCACCCTGTTCAATCTGAATCCTGCAGCTTTGAAGATAGTCTTAAATTCTGCTTCGGTTCTTTCTTTGCCATTTTCGGTCCCAATCAACATTTGTAAGTCAAGCATTTTGCCAAATGCGGCTTTGTTGTCATTATTGATTACCGTTTCAACTAGTAGAACTTTTCCTTTCCCAATCATTGATTTGCCAATAGACTCCAGTAATTGTATACAGACCTCATCCTCAAAAGCATGTAAAATATTTTTCATCAAATAAGCATCGGCTTCAGGTAATTTGGTATTGAAAAAACTTCCTGGAATAACAGAAATCCTATCATCTAATTTGAAACTTTTTATCATTTCATTTGCTGTAGTTACTACGTGTGGAAGGTCGAATAAAATACCTTTAACAGCTTGATTTTTTTGAAGAATGCTACACAACAACATGCCTTCTCCACCACCAATATCAGCCAGTATATTAATTCCTTTGAAGGAGTATGCCGAAACAATACTTGCACTTGACAGGAGTGATGTTTCGCTCATGGCTTTATTGTAGAGCTCGTTTTTTTCAGGATTATTCTGAAGGTGTGTAAAAATGTCTGTCCCGAATAGCTTTTGAGCTGAGTTAGTTCCGGAAACTACACTGTACTTCAATTCGTTGATAAGTTTCCCATTCGAACTGCTTGTCTGGTGTAGGATCATATTTTTCAGGTTTCCTTCACCTTCAATGAGTGCATTTGAGAAATTGTTGTTGATAAAAACTTTTGGATTTGTTTCTTTAAAAATACCTTCGCCTGCCAGTGCACGCATCAGTCGATACAATGCAGAAGGGTTTGTATTTGATTGTTTTGCAATTTCATCTACCGATGTTTTTTCAGTACCAATAATCTCGGCAAGATTCAGTTCACAGGCCACACCAATAGCTCTGGCAATCCATACTCCCTGTGTTTTTTCAAATACAGCCATATTGGCCGGAACAAATTTATAATACAGTTTCTTGAAAAAAATTCGCAAACTACTTGTAATTGAATAAACCCAGACAGGAGGGACAGTGATTGCCTTTTGATGGTTGATCATGCTTTGGAATTATTATGACAAAAATAACTTTTGTATTGGATAAATTAATTGTGTTTTGTTATAAATATTAAACTGTGATTTATATTCTGATACTGGTTGTAAATCAGGATGTTATTAATTTCTTTCAATGGTTTTTCATTCAGGTCAACAATTTTAGGAATCTTTTGGTGACGAATAATCATGGATGAAAGCCAGAGGGCAAATGCACTTGAAGTATGGTATTCGCCACAAAGATGTTTGTAATAAGTCTGCCTATTTTCGGAGAATAGTGTTGTCATCAAATTGTAATAAATGGAATCAAATTCAGCATCTCCATTCAATCCAAGAATGACGAGGTCAACTTCTTTCATTGAAAGATTTTCCCGTTCTAAAAAGGCTTCAATTATTTCTTTCGTTGTTGTATTGTTTCGGGGATTAGAAAAAGTATAAACGGATTTAATTCTTGCATAAGTTTTTTCCGTGGGATGATTGTTCAGCAAAAAGAAAGTGCTTCCTTCTCCGGCAATTGTTCCTTTCGAATTGTAAGTTAATAGCTTAAGGTTGTTTGTGTTAGTATCTTTGTAATGACCAATCCGGTCAAATGTTTTGAATTGAGACTCTTCAATTTCATCCACACCGCCTACTAAAATATTTTTATGTTTACCTTCCTGTAAAAGCATCATGGCATCAATCAATGCACTTTCAAAAGAAAAAGTACGCTGCGCATAAGTCATATTGTAGTTTTTGCATCCTGATTGAATGGCAATTTGAGCAGCAATAGAACCATGAGCTGACTGGATGAACAGTGATGGAGGTACAAATTTTTCTTCATTTTCATTGACCAGAGACATAAACATCTCGGTATTTTTAAAGCAGCCTTTTCCACTTCCAACGCAAATAGAATCAGGAGCTTTCAATCCGGCATCATCAAGGCAGGATTTAGCAGCAGCCCATCCCAGTTTCAAAACCCGGCTCATCCGCCGCAATGCAATGGCTTTAAAAAATACTGAGTAATCAGGTTCGATGCACTGCAACATATTGGTATTGTATTGCTTTATATCAGCAAGGAATTTATCATTTCTCAATGTGGGCTGGGGCGATATGTTAGCGGTTCCGTTTATGTATATCATGACAATACTTTTGAGAATAGGAGGGAAGTGTTGTTGCCACCAAAGCCGAATGAGTTTGATAAAACATGATTTATTTCGATTGCCTTTTCCAGTGCTGTTTCAGGAATCAATTCTGTTTCATCCATTTTTTGTGAAAAATTCAGGTTGGGAAAGACCAGATTATTTTGGATGGAAAGTACTGAGAACACGCCTTCAATTGCACCGGCACTTCCTAAAGTATGACCAGTAAAAGGTTTGGTGGAACTGAAACTTGGTGGATTTTTCCCGAATACATTTTCAATACCAAGCACTTCCGATAGATCACTGTTTGCTGTTCCTGTTCCGTGGGCATTGATGTAATTAATAGCTGTCGTTTTCAATCCGCTTTCCGTAATGGCGTTGTTCATGGCCATGGCAGTCCCTTTGCCATCCGGCGATAAAGCGGTGAGGTGATAAGCATCATTGGAATTTCCATAGCCGCGCAGTTCACAAATAATATTTTTCTCATGAGCAATCTTTTCAGATTCCAGTACCAAAAATGCGGACCCCTCACCAATATTGAGTCCTCTTCGGTCTCTATCAAAGGGTTTGCTGATTTCGGGATCAACAATCATTAGGGCGTGAAAACCATTCAGCATTACTTTTGAAAGGGCATCAGTTCCGCCAACCAAAACGCGATCCAGCAGATTGTGTTTAATCATCCGGGCGCCCGTCATGATGGCATTGGCAGCTGATGAACAGGCGGTATTAATGGTAGTTTGGTAGCCGGTGATTCCCAATTCCTTTGCGATAATTTCAGTACTGAAGCCCCAATCCTGCGATTCGATGAATTCATTTCTATTGTTGTTGCTTAAGAAATCTTTAAGGTACAACTCAATATTTGTCATGGCTTCGGCCGTGGTTCCCGAAATCAATCCGGTTCTGATTTTCGGATTATTGAAATCTAAATTTTGGATGGCCTCTCGTGCAGCAATGATTCCGAGTAAGGCTGACCTGCTAATTCCCTCTTTATTTTTTATCCCTGATAAATCGATGAGTTCTTCATTGGAATAGTGTATTTCCCCGGCAATCAGTTCATTGCTCAAACGGGTTTTCAATTGCCTGATTGGACCAATTCCTGACTTTCCTTCGATCAGCCGCTCAAGATTTTGCTGAACACCAATACCCAGCGCAGAGATGATGCCCATTCCAGTAATAAAAACCTTATTTTTTCTCTGATTCATTTTTCAGCCTCAATCATTTTTATTGACTAATAATCGCCATTTCAAGTCTAAGGTCTCATAGTCTTAGGTCTATCAGTCTCATGTCTAACAGTCTCAGGTCCGATTCTCAAATAACATCCGTCCCTTTTTTAATCAGCCACAATTTTCCCATGTTTTCATAGAAGCGTTCTATAGGCAATTTTGTTTCCATAACGCTATTGAAAAAATTGTATTTGGAGTAATCATGATCGATAATCCTGTTCTTCACTTCCTCATAATAAACAGTGCCCGGCATGGGCGTTAAAATGGTGTATCCGGCGTAGGTTACTTTGTGGGAGTTGGCATACTCTGATAGCGCTTTGAAATCATTTTCATCATAATCGGGTGGGACGACATAATTTCCCCGCAGCAAAATATCGTTGGCATGAAAAACATCGATGGCCTGTTTGATCAGTTTCGCTTCCGACTTTTTATTGTACTGTTTCAGCTCTTCATCACGGAAAGATTCAAAACCTGTGATGACTACTTTCAGTCCGCCTTTGGCCAATTTTTCAATCAATTTGGGATGGCTTGAAGCCGTATCGGCACGGATGTCCATGACGTAATGTTTATCGATACCTTCTTCTGCAATCCGGTCGAAAAGCTTGTCGATGAAATCAATATTTACAATGGTATTGGCATCTGAAAAGCGGACGATTTTATAATCGATCAGTTTCAATTCTTCAATTACACTCTCCACTCTTCGTTGTAAATATTTCCTGTCGTATTCCTTCCAAATGGAACAAAAAGTGCAACTAAACGGACAGCCCAAAGAAGTGAAAAGATAAGTTGCCGGTTCTGGATTATTACCCACACAATAAGTTGATCGCCAGCGTTCAAGGTGACTTCTGTCCGGCATCAGGAAGTGCTTGTCAGCCGTATCAAAATAAAAAGGTAAAGTTCCGGTGGGTACAAGTTTCGCCCCTTTTTTGATGAGGATACCTTTCACACTTTCCAAAGGCCTTTTCGCTTCCAGGGCGTTAATGGTATCCCGAAAAGTAAAGGATGCCTGTCCCGGACAAAGCACATCGACTTCCGGAATATTCAAATCCTGTGGGCAAAGTGTAGTGTGCAATCCCCCTGCGATAGTAGTGATTTTTGGGTTGAATCTTTTTGCTGTGCGAAGAATATCAAGTCCAAAATACAATTCAGAAGTAATGACGGTGGTGCCCACAACGTCGGGATTTATTTTTTCCAGCAGTTCCCTTACCATTTGATCTGGTTTGGGAGCATTGGGTATCAGGTCGTATTCACCCTTCATATCGAATACCGTAACATCGTGATTTTTCACAGCTTCGGCAATGGTTAATAATCCCAGAGGTGGTCCAATCAACTTCTTGTGAATAAAGTGTTTTGCTTCTGCCGGAGCAGATGCAAGGATCATGTTTTTGGGTGATCGGGGCGGATTGATTAAAAGTATCTTCATAATAATAGTGCGAACAAAAATGAGGAAAAAACCAATGCACCTGAATTCTTTCGCCAATCATTCATCTAAAATTAATAATTTTGGGCGCAATAAATTGACGTTTATGAAAGAGAAAGAAGCCCAAATTAATTTCGACCTGCATCCATTGGTTTTGTATGTTGAAAAAGAGGATGGATCGTTTGGGCGAACTGAATCAGCATCTTACCTTTCGAGTAATTATCTTGATGATTATTTTGACAAGATAAAGAAGTGGGATAAGGAGTTGAAAGAGCAGTTGGAAAAAGGTGAAATCAGCCCGGTGTATTACTATATGATTATGCTGGAATTTGGTGAGAAAGACCTTGCATCGCGGGTTGGTATTTGCAAAAGAAGGTTGCGAAAGCATTGTAAAATGGCAGGCTTTGAGAAGATAAGCCTGAAACTCCTGAAACGTTACGCCGAGGTTTTTGATGTGCCGGCTAGCAATATGTTACATTTTGTGACCATCAAGGAAAAAGATTTGAAGAAACTGAAAATCAGTTATCGGAAATCAGATAATCCCTACATCAGTTTTTCTAAAATTGAAACTTTAGATTGATATTATGACAATGAATAAAGCCTTGGTTATGACCCACCCCCAGCCCCTCCGGGGAGGGGAGTTGAGACTTTTAATTTCATTTAAATGCTGATGAATAATCTAAAAATTAGGACATGGAGAATTTTAATACATTAGTTTATTCCCCTCCTGGGAGGGGTAGGGGTGGGTTGAACTTGTTTGAATGATAGATGTTAAAACCAGGAAATAGACCTGAATATTGTAAGTAAAAATGAAAGAAATAGTATTTGAACATAAAATGGCCGCCCATTGCGAGTCGGGAACGGTTACGGCCCAGTTGAATCATGCCGGCCTCGAAATAACAGAACCCATGGTTTTCGGGATTGCCAGTGGTATATTTTTCGGCTACTTCGAATCGTCTAATTTTCCATTTCCGATGTTTATTGTGCGAAACAGGCCGGGATCGATGCGTAAGAATATTGCCAAACGATTGGGTGTAAAATTCTATTCCAAAGACTTTAGAAAGCCACAAAAAGGAATTGATGAATTGGACAGGCTGCTTGCCGAAGGCCGCCCGGTAGCCACGCAGGTTGACTTTTATTATATGGAATTCCTGCCTGAATTTATGCGTACTCATGTGAATGTGCATTTTGTAAATATTATTGGGAAGAATGAAAATACCTACTTGGTCAGTGACAGCTACGCCCGGCAAAAAGCAGAACTTGCTGTAGAAACATTAAACAAAGCCCGCTTTGTTGGCGGATATATGGCGCCAAAAGGTTTCCTGTTTTATCCAAAATATATTCCTGAAAATATTGATTTCGACAAAGCCATTATTAAAGGAATAAAAAAAGCCGCCCACGATATGATTAAGTTACCGGTGCCTTTTATCGGTATCAAAGGCATGCGAAAATTTGCAAAGAAAGTTACGGGATGGCCGGAACTGGCAAGGGATATCGATCACCTGTCACACGAGATCATGAAAATAAATGTGCTGCTTGAAGACCAGGGAACCGGTGGTGCTGGATTCCGGTTTTTATATGCAACTTTCTTACAACAAGCCTCTCAGAAGCTAAAGGACAGTCAATTGGAAGGCATGTCAAAAAGGATGATGCTCATTGGCGACGACTGGCGAAATATTTCTTACTTTGCAGCCAAAATCGGGAAGAACCGCGATCTTGGAAAAGAGCGGCTGGAAGAATTGAGCCAGATGATTTATAATATGGCCGATCAGGAGCAAGTATTCTTTACGGAACTTTACAAAATGGTAAAATAGAGCGATTTATTAGTTACCCCGGTCAGTCTGAGCGAAGTCGAAGACAGGGCAGGGTAAAAGACAAGAAAAAGAAAAAAGTGACAGATACTACATTAATACAACTGAAAGAAGAAGTTAAGGCCGTCATCATCAAGACCCTTAACATCAATAAGATTAATCCTGAAAGTATTGATACCAGTGCCCCTTTGTTTGCACCTGACAATCCTTTCGGACTGGATTCAGTGGATGCCATCGACATCATCATGACGGTACAAAAACATTTCGATGTCAGGATAGCCGATCAAAATCTGGCGCGCGATGTGCTCGAATCCATCGATACGCTAGCGGAGTTTATTCATCGGGAGAAAAGTAAGTAGAATTGTAAATCAGTATGGACGGAAATAGCCAAAGTGTACGTTGTCATTTCGAATTCTCACGCACGGGATGGTGCGTAGGCAGTGAGAAATCCCCCAGGCAAGAACCATATGCTCAGGGGATTTCTCACTGCGATCGAAATGACAACGTATTCCTGACTTTTGCACTCTCAGAAATATTTCACAATTAACAGTTTCCTGATGCAGCACTCCTACCTACTCGCCGGAATCTCATCGGGAAAGTTCTTCAAACTGCTGGCCAGAAATGGATGCTCCCTTTATCCCAAATATCTTTTCAGGATACTCTTTTTAATACAGGGTTCTTTGTTTGCTTCCATTTTTAACAGGCTGGAAAAGAGAAAAATGGAAAATGAATTGAAGACTTATTCCATGCCGGGTGATCCCATTTTTATCATCGGCCATTGGCGTACTGGTACTACATTGTTACATCAATTGATGGCTCTGGATGAAAATCTGGTCACGCCAAATGTATTACAGGTATCAGCACCCGGAAGTTTTCTGATTTCTGAGAAATATTATAAACCGGTCATGTCGAAAGTCATGAAGCCCACCCGGCCGATGGATAATGTGAAAATCGATGTTTCGCAACCGCAGGAAGATGAATATGCACTTATCAAACTCACAATTGATTCCCCATTGGAAAAAATGATTTTCCCTAAAAGCAAAAAATATTTCCTGTTGGATGCTGCTGATTTCTATCCAAAGAAAATCGATCAATGGGAAAATGTATTTACTGATTTCTGTTGCCGCTTGAGTTTTTCCACTGGGAAAAGGCTGCTGTTGAAGAACCCTTTTCATTCGATGCGCATTCCTTTGCTACTCGAAATGTATCCCAATGCCAAATTTATTCACATCCATC
>QMPA01000151.1 GCA_003650365.1 Bacteroidota bacterium
CGTCCATACAAATTCATCCTAAAATCAAAGGATTTTGTTTTTCCATACTTTTCATTAGACACCGAATTGCGTAAGGGTGAAAATCCCAGGTTAATTCCAATTACAGAATAATTGAATCCCAGTCCGAATGAGAGCTTAGAATTGATACCATACTTCAGGTCTTTATCCAATTCCTGGTCTTGAACAGAAATACTTGCGAACGAAATTGACGAAAAGGTTCTTGCAGTGAGCTCTTCGGTATAGCTACAAATATAATTTGTGTCATAAATATTTTTCAAAAATGGTTCCTGGGCATTCACTTTCTGTGTGCCAGTGAATAATACAAACAGCAGCAAAAACCAGGATGAAAAGCGCGATAAGTTACTAATTTGCGGTGTGTTCATTTGCTGCAAAAATAGAACATTGATAATTTATAGAGCTTGAAAAATAATTAGTACTTTTGCAGCCTTATTTAAATTTATTCTAAATAGGGATATGGCGAAAGACAAGCAGAATAAAAATGGTGTTTTAGAGGAAGTTACGTCCAGTGAATACAAATATGGATTTGTAACTGACATCGAAACAGAAACAGCCCCAATGGGACTGAATGAAGATATTGTCCGCTTTATTTCTGCAAAGAAAAATGAGCCGGAATGGTTACTCGAATTTCGCCTGATTGCCTTTCGACATTGGCTTACTCTTGACGAACCCAATTGGGCGCTTATTGACTATCCGCCCATTAACTTCCAGAACATCATTTACTACGCAGCCCCAAAAAAGAAAAAAGAACTGGAAAGTCTTGATGAAGTTGACCCTGAATTACTGGACACATTCAACAAATTGGGCATTTCACTCGAAGAGCAAAAAATGCTGAGTGGCGTAGCAGTTGATGTGGTAATGGACAGCGTTTCGGTGAAAACCACTTTTCAGGATACACTCGCCAAGCACGGTATTATTTTTTGTTCTTTTAGCGAAGCCGTTCAAAACCACCCTGATTTGGTGAAAAAGTATATGGGGTCGATTGTTCCTTACAAAGACAATTATTATGCTGCCCTTAATTCCGCTGTTTTTAGCGATGGATCTTTTTGTTTCATCCCAAAAGGTGTGCGGTGTCCAATTGAACTTTCTACTTATTTCAGAATCAATGCCGCCAATACAGGGCAATTTGAAAGAACCCTGATTGTGGCCGAAGCAGGAAGTTACGTCAGCTATCTTGAAGGCTGCACCGCACCACAGCGCGATGAGAATCAGTTGCATGCAGCCATTGTTGAGATATTGGTAATGGACGATGCAGAGGTAAAATATTCGACCGTTCAAAACTGGTATCCGGGAAATAAAAATGGAAAAGGTGGTGTTTACAATTTTGTTACTAAGCGTGGATTGTGCCAGGGACGCAATTCAAAAATTAGCTGGACACAAGTTGAAACAGGCTCTGCAATCACCTGGAAATATCCTTCGTGCATTCTAAAAGGAGACAATTCAATCGGAGAGTTTTACTCTGTTGCCGTTACCAATAATTACCAGCAAGCCGACACGGGAACCAAAATGATTCACATCGGGAAAAACACAAAGAGCACCATTATTTCCAAAGGAATTTCTGCCGGAAAAAGTAATAACAGCTACCGCGGATTAGTGCGGGTTTCGAAAAACGCAGACAATGCCCGTAATTTTTCTCAGTGCGATTCGCTATTGTTGGGCGATCAATGCGGAGCACATACATTTCCTTACATTAAAACAGCCAACCCAACAGCTATTGTTGAGCACGAAGCTACTACTTCGAAAATTTCTGAAGACCAGCTTTTCTATTGCCAACAGCGCGGGATTGATTCTGAAAAAGCCATTGGTCTGATTGTAAACGGTTACGCCAAAGAAGTACTCAAACAGCTACCCATGGAATTTGCCGTGGAAGCACAAAAATTATTGGCCATCACACTGGAAGGAAGCGTTGGCTAAGGTAATCCCCCCGGCTTAAAAGCCGAGGTAATTGATTAATCTTTGCCCCGGTCAGTCTGAGCAATGTCAGCCTGAGCGAAGTCGAAGGTAAGTCGAAGACAGGTTCCGGGGCTATAAATAAGAAAAAATGCTACTAAACATAAAAAATCTGCACGTTTCCATTAATGGAAAAGAAATCCTCAAAGGCTTCAATCTGGGAGTGAACAAAGGGGAAGTGCATGCGATAATGGGTCCCAACGGAACCGGAAAAAGCACACTTGCCGCCGCCATTACCGGACGAGAAGGATACGAGATAACCAAGGGTGAAATTATCTACAAAGGCAAAGACATCAGAGATATGGCTCCTGATGAGCGGGCAAACGAAGGCATCTTTCTGAGCTTTCAGTACCCTGTTGAAATTCCCGGAGTAAGCATGACCAATTTTATGCGGACGGCGTTGAATGCGCAACGGGAATACCAAAAACTTCCTCCAATTCCAGCTGGGGAATTCCTCAAAAAAATGGAAGAAAAAAAGCAATTGGTGGAAATCCATGCCAAATTAACAAACCGTTCGGTAAACGAAGGGTTTTCGGGTGGCGAAAAAAAGAAGAACGAGATTTTTCAGATGGCCATGATTGAACCCCAATTGGCAATTCTGGATGAAACAGATTCAGGCCTCGATATTGATGCCTTGAAAGTAGTAGCCAAAGGTGTAAATGCTTTACGCTCTTCTGAAAATGGCTTTGTCGTAATTACCCATTACCAGCGTTTGCTCGATTACATTGTTCCTGATTTTGTGCATGTAATGTACGATGGGCGCATTGTAAAATCCGGAGGAAAAGGACTGGCTTTGGAATTGGAAGAGAAAGGCTACGACTGGATTAAAAAAGAGTTTGAAATTTAGCTCTATGCAAAAAAACTACAAGAAATCTTTTCTGTTGGAACAAAACCTGATTCACCTTTTCAAAGAAAAGAAATCAGAATTGTTTGGAAATTGTCATCCGAAGGTGGCCCTTTCGCGGCAGCAAGCATTCGACGACTTCCAAGCAAAAGGGCTGCCCACAACAAAAGAGGAAAGCTGGAAAAATACCAATTTATCGAAGCAGTACGAAGACATTTTTCAACTCGATAATCCTTTAACGGAACTCGATAAATCAGCCGGTGAAATATTCCAGTGCGACATCCACGGTTTCGACACCGATGTTATTTCCATGCTCAACGGCTGGTATTACAGTCCCGAAGGAAAACAATTGCAAATACTGGAAAATGGCATTGTTGTCGGAAGTATTCTCGAGGCGCAAAAAGCCTATCCTGAGTATTTTGACAGCTATTTTGATGAAATCGCAAAAGGCAGAAATCATGGACTAACAGCGGTTAACAAAGCCCTTTTCAGGGATGGCATTTTTATTTATGTGCCGGATGGTGTAGAAGTAGAAAAGTCAATTCAGTTGATAAATATTGTGAACCGTGACGAAAAAATGATGATCAATTCACGCAATCTCATCATTCTTGGGAAAAACAGCAAACTTTCATTTCTTCATTGCGATGATTCGGTAAATCACAACCCGGGTTTCATCAACACTTTAACCGAAATTTATATTGGTGAGAATGCCTGTTTAGATTTATACAAACTTCAAAATATCAATAACGAAACGGCACTGCTTAACAACACATTCATCAAACAAGAACTGAACAGCCGCTCGAAAGTTAACGTAATTTCCCTCAATGGCGGAATCATCAGAAACGAACTAAATGTTGAATTTTCCGGCGAAGGTGCCGATGCCGATTTGAATGGAATTTACCTGATGGACCACGAACAACACATCGACAACCAGGTATTTGTTAATCATGCCGTACCCAATTGCAACAGCAGCGAATTGTTCAAAGGTGTACTTGATGATTCGGCTTCCGGGGTTTTTAATGGATACATTTACGTTGCACGCGATGCGCAAAATACCAATGCTTTCCAGCGCAACAACAATATTCTAATGAAATCAACGGCGAAAATTGATACCCAACCTTTCTTAGAAATTTATGCTGACGATGTAAAATGCAGTCACGGAGCAACCGTTGGACAGTTGGACGAGGAAGCTCTTTTCTACATGATGCAGCGCGGAATTTCCAGGCAAGACGCTTACCTTTTGCTTATGTATGCCTTTACTGCCGAAGTAACCGGGAAAATTTCCATCGAAGCTTTGCAATCGAATATTGAAGACATGATTAAGAAACGCCTGCGCGGCGAATTGGCCATTTGCGAAAAATGCGTATTGCATTGCGGCCATCCCGACATTCCTTTAGAATTTGAGATTGACATGAGTAAGGTTTAATTGTGATGTTTTACAAATTCAAAAAAGTGAATACCGAAAAATCCCCTCCGCGGAGGGGCAGGGGTGGGTCTATTAAAAAGATCATTCATTTTTTTGAATTTGTTAGTCTTGCTTAATAAACTATTTGAAATGACCCTTGACACTCAAAAAATAAGAGCAGATTTCCCCATACTTTCAACAAAAGTAAACGGGAAACCATTGGTGTATTTCGACAATGGGGCAACTACCCAAAAGCCGCTACAGGTCATTCATCGGATCACAAAATATTACGAAGAAGAGAACAGCAATGTCCACAGGGGAGTGCATCATTTGAGCCAGGTGGCCACCGATAAATATGAAAACGCCCGTACTTACATTGCCGGCTTTATCAATGCCCAAAGTGAAAAGGAAATTATCTTCACAAGAGGAACTACCGAATCCATCAACCTGATGGCGACAGTTTTGGAGAGCTGGGTTTTTGCCAATGAAGAAGTCTTAGTTACGGCAATGGAACACCATTCAAACCTTGTTCCCTGGCAACAATTGTGCAAACGTCAAAAAGCAAAACTGAAAATAATTCCTGTTAGCCAGCAAGGCGAAATTGACCTTGATTTGTTTAAGGAAATGCTTAGTCCAAAGGTAAAACTACTGGCACTTACCCATATTTCAAATGTTTTGGGGACTATCAATCCCGTGAAGGAAATGATTGAAGTAGCCCATAATTACGGCATTCCTGTTTTGGTTGACGGCGCACAAGCCATTGCCCATACCAAAATTGATGTGCAGGATTTGAATTGTGAGTTCTATACTTTTTCAGCACATAAAGCTTATGGCCCAATGGGAATTGGCGTTCTTTTCGGAAAAGAAACCTGGTTGAAACGACTACCTCCTTACCAATTTGGTGGCGAAATGATTGACCAGGTTGGCTATGAAGATTCAACATTCAATACCCTCCCCTATAAATACGAAGCAGGAACACCCAATGTGGCAGGCGTTCTGGGAATGGAAGCCGCATTACGCTACATTGAAAACCAGGGCATCGACAACATTAAAAAACACGAAGATCATTTGTTGGAATATGCAACTTCTTTACTCGAAGAAATTGATGGAATTCGAATTGTGGGAACTGCAAAAGAAAAAACAGCAGTGCTTTCATTTGTTATAAATGGAATTCATCCTTACGACATCGGAACCATCCTCGACCAAATGGGAATTGCCATCAGAACAGGAAACCATTGTGCCCAGCCCCTTGTCGAATCTTTCGGCCTGCCGGGAACAATCCGGGCTTCGTTTGGTCTTTACAATACTATTGAAGAAGTGGATGTGTTTTTTGCTGCTTTGCTGAGAGCAATTGAAATGTTACGTTAAGTTTAAACCAGACATTCCTGAGAAATGATGATAACAGAAAACATAAATATTAGAAATAAGATCATAATGACTATTCAAGAAAAATCCCAATCGGTAATTGATGAATTTTCAATGTACGACGATTGGATGGACAAATACGCCTACCTCATCGAATTGGGGAAAGATGTACCATTGATTGATGAAAAATTCAAAACCAATCAGTACCTGATTAGCGGCTGCCAATCACGTGTGTGGTTGCATGCCAAAATGAAAGACGGACTGATACTGCTTTCTGCCGATAGCGATGCCGTAATCACAAAAGGGATTGCCAGTTTGTTGATTCGGGTGCTTTCGGGACAAACACCAAAAGATATTCTGGAATCAGATTTGGATTTCCTCAAACAAATTGGTTTGCAGGAACACCTCTCCCCGACCCGCGCCAACGGCCTGACTTCAATGATAAAACAAATTCAGTTGTATGCGCGGGCATTTTTATTGAAATCTCAAAAATTGTAAAGCATGTTGAACAAGGATGAAATAAAAGTACTTGAAGAAAAGATTATTGTTGTCTTAAAAAATATTTTCGATCCCGAAATACCTGTGAATATTTATGATTTGGGACTCATTTATGAATCGAAAGTGAACGAAGAAGGGATAGTGAACGTATTAATGACACTCACCTCGCCCAATTGCCCGGTGGCTGAAAGTATGCCTGCGCAAGTACAGGAAGAAATTTCCTTTTTAACAGGCGTTACCAAAGTCGATCTGGAACTAACCTTCGAGCCACCCTGGGACCAGGAAATGATTACCGAAGAAGCCAAACTTGAATTGGGGTTGTTGTAATTGAATTACGCGGCCGCGCGGCTTTGCGACCTTATTATTATTGAAATAACAAACGAGAATAAAAGATTTCTATTTTTGCTGCCATGGTAAAAAAATACTGGGAAAGACTCAAATCCCGTTGGGATATCGAAAGCGACAAACAGGTAGCAATTATCTTGGTGGCCTTTACGCTTACAGGCTTCTCAACACTTTATATTCATTATCTCGTAGACCAGTTTTTGGGTATTGAGAAGGACAGCCCTTTCATTTATAAGGCTTTGGTTTTTATCGTTATTGTCCTGCCCGTTTACAATATTTTATTAATGGTTTACGGCTCCCTGCTGGGGCAATACAAATTCTTTAGGGGATTTATTATCAAGTTTTTTAGCCGGATATTTTTTATTAAGGGGAAGAAGTGAGTTGTTGGTGGGGACACCAACAATGGAACTACTCCGCTGTTGGTGTCCTCACCAACAGCTTTTATTCAAGCAAGATAGTAATCCGTTAAAATCCTAAATTCATCAATATTCTTTTCATAGTAAGTGGCGGAGGAATATCGATAATTTACTGGGTCATCAACAAGTTGCCAATGCTGCTGGAGAGGATTGCTGTGTATGTAATTTAGTTTCTGTTCAAACATATTATCAGAAAAGATTTCTATATCAAGCGTGTTTCTTTGCCAGAACTGATATTTTCTGTCTGCAGAATTTACCTGAAACAATTTCAATTGAGCCGCATCTTCCTTCTTCAATTTTTTTAGAAACTGATGTGCCGTGAATTTAAAAAATGATGCTTGAGCTGATTCTTTACGTCCATTGCCATCATTTTCAGCCCAGATAATGTGTATGTGATTTGGCATTATCACAAATCCAAACACAACAAGGCGCTTTTGGCTGGTCAGCGTTTGTAAGCTTTGTATAAGAATGTCCTTAAAAGCATCATCTGACAGAAGTGGTTTCCACTTCAGGATAGAAGCTGTTGAGAAAAAAATATTACTGGAGCCATTCATATTGGAAACAAATGTAAATCAATTAATTGGTTTTTAAAATTGTTGGTGTCCCCACCAACAATGGAACTACTCCGCTGTTGGTGTCCTCACCAACAGTTTGGGGGATTAGCATGTTGTTGGTGGGGACACAAACAACGGGGTTGCAAGAAATAAAGAAAGGAGCATCGCTGCTCCTTTCTGTTTTTTTAGGCTGTTTGGAATTTGCAATTCCGAACTTCAGAAGATCGGATTTTAAATCCGTTGTCTCTCCATCCAGATTAAAAATCTGGATGAGATCGGCTAACACCCACCGGCTATAGCAGCGCCTTTTTTCTTGCGGCGGACAATGGTGGTTTTTTTGGCCGGTTTGTTGCTTTCATTCCCAACCGATGAGACTTTGGCTACTTCAGCATAATTGAATTCGGCTTTGTCAGGTGAGTAAGTTTTTGCCTTTTGATTTTTGTAAGAAAGATAGTATTGGTATCCTCCAAGAAGCACACTCACATTGTCCAAACCAATTTGCTGGAATACCATCCAGGGACCATTTGCCTGCATTTGGTCTTCACCATAAATAATAACGACAAATCCATCTTCCTGTAATTGTTTCATCCATTTGATATTGTCTTTTTCCAATAATTCAACTGCAGAAATATTTTTCGCCCCGGAAATATGTCCCCTGGCAAATTCGTAGTGATTTCGAATATCAATTACCTCAACATTAACCTGCGAACCAGTGAGGAAGTTATCCAGTTTATCAGGTGAAATACCATTATCATCCGAAACAACCATCATGATAGTTTGTTCCGGAGTGAGTGCATATTTTAACCTTGGATTTGTTATTGTCAGTAATCCTGCAATAATTACAATCACAAAAATGACCATTGTAATTATTGTTCTTTTCGGGTTTAATTCGTGTACGTGCATTTTTTAAATTTTCGTGGTTTCGAATTTGACTTAATATTGTCTATCTATAATTTCAAAAAATGAATATTGTGTTTATCCTGCTGTTTAAAATTTGCAATTCCGAACAGCAGAGTATTGGATTCTAAATCCGTTGCCCATTGCATCCAGATTACAAATCTGGATGAGCTTGGAGCACTGCGTGCAAAACTAACAG
>QMPA01000152.1 GCA_003650365.1 Bacteroidota bacterium
AACCGGAAAACCAAAAGGTGTTTTGCACACAACTGCCGGTTATATGGTTTTTGCTGAATATACTTTCAAAAATGTATTCCAGTACAATGATGGAGACACTTACTGGTGTACTGCCGACATTGGATGGGTAACAGGACACTCCTATATTGTTTATGGGCCATTGCTTGCCGGTGCAACTTCGGTTATGTTTGAAGGTGTGCCCACTTGGCCCGATGCAGGCAGGTTCTGGGATGTTGTTGATAAATACAAAGTCAACCAGTTTTACACTGCCCCAACTGCCATTCGTGCGTTAGTTGCACAGGGTAATGAATGGGTTTTAAAACACGACTTGAGTTCACTGAAAGTACTGGGAACAGTGGGTGAACCTATTAACGAAGAGGCCTGGCGCTGGTACCACGATTTGGTTGGAAAAGGAAAATGCCCGATTGTTGACACTTGGTGGCAAACCGAAACCGGTGGAATTATGATTACACCTTTGGCAGGGATAACACCTACCAAACCTTCGTTTGCCACGCTTCCATTACCGGGTATTCAGCCTATTTTGGTTGATCCGGAAGGCCACGAAATTAAAGGAAATAGTGTAGAAGGAATTCTTTGCATGAAGTTCCCCTGGCCGGGAATGTTGCGTTCACTTTATGGTGCGCACGATCGTTGTTTCCAAACCTATTTCTCGACATTTAAAGGTTTATACCTTACAGGTGATGGTGCCAAACGCGACGAAGAAGGATACTACAGAATTATCGGGCGTATTGACGATGTAATCAATGTTTCGGGTCACCGCATTGGAACTGCCGAAGTAGAAGATGCTATTAACCAGCATCCAAAAGTAAACGAGTCGGCAGTCGTCGGTTATCCGCACGAAATCAAAGGTTCCGGAATTTATGCTTATGTTATTTGCGATGAGCTTTCCGATTCAGAATTGGAGACGATTGAACAAGAGATCAGGGCAACGGTTACCAAATATATCGGACCGATAGCCAAGCCTGATCAAATTCAAATTGTTGGTGGTTTGCCAAAAACACGTTCAGGTAAAATCATGCGCCGTATCCTTCGTAAAATTGGTGAAGGCGATGCTACTAATCTGGGTGATACTTCCACTTTACTCGATCCCGGTGTTGTCGAAGACATTATCGACGGCGCCAAAGTTGAGGTAAAACGTTAAATGTTATTTATTGCACAAAGGTTTTTATGGATAAGGAATTAAATCTGTTTTTATTCATAATTGCCTTTGCGCAATGTTTTTAATCTTAATAAGATAATAATGGAAAATCAAAAAGTAATGAATCGGGGCCTTGTCGTAGTTGGAGCAATATTAATCCAATTGGCACTGGGTGCCATTTATGCCTGGTCGGTGTTTACACCAAAACTTGTTGAATCAGGGCTTGCAAAGTCTGATACACAATGGGTATTTGCTATTGGGCTTGCTTCTTTTGCTATTTTTATGGTGATGGCTGGTAAAAAGCTGGCTACATGGGGTCCTCAGAAATTAACTTTTATTGGTGGTATTGTACTTGGATTAGGCTATTTACTTGCAGGGTTCTTTGCAGGTACAAGCTTTTGGCCGCTTGTAATACTCATTGGTTTAGTGGGTGGTGCAGGAATCGGCCTTGCCTATGTTGTGCCAATCGCCGTTGGTATGCGCTGGTTTCCCGATAAAAAGGGAATGATTACAGGGCTTGCAGTTGCAGGTTTTGGATTTGGCGCCATGTTGTGGGTAAAGTTGGCAGGCTCCTGGGGGCATCTGATTGAAAATATCGGGCTATCTAATACCTTTATTACTTATGGAATCGTTTTTGCCATCATGGTTATTATCGGTGGTTTGTGGATGAAATTTCCCCCAGCCGGATGGAAACCTGAAGGTTACGAAGAAGCCGAAGTAAAGGCTGCCAATAAATCAGATGACAAGGAATTCACCAGCAATGAGATGTTGAGTAAACCTCAGTTTTTCTTGATATTCTTGACTTTCGTGTTTAGTGCCGGAGCTGGTTTGATGTCAATTGGACTAATGAAGCTCTATCCCATGGAAGCCTTGCAAGCGAATGGTTTGTCAGCTGTTGAAGCCAGTGCCATTGCTGGTACAGCCATGGCTGTATTCTTCAGTCTTGCCAATGGTTTAGGAAGAATAATTTGGGGTATGATGAGTGATAAAATTGGCAGAAAAACATCTATTATCATTATGACTGCAACCCAGGGGATTCTGGTTATTTTATTTACCTATATGGCTGGTAACGAATACTTACTCTATCTTGGTGCAACACTGATTGGCTTTAACTTTGGTGGAAACTTTGCTTTGTTTCCGACAATTACCGCAGATACATTCGGCGCGAAAAATGTTGGCCAAAATTATCCTTTTGTTTTTCTTGCTTATGGTGTAGGTGGTATTTTAGGCCCTATACTTGGTGGAAAAATGGGTGACATTGGAAATTTCTCTTTGGCATTTACTATTTCAGGTGTAGCTGTTTTGCTGGGTACGGTTTTGATGCTTATGCTGAAACCCGCAAAAAAGTAATAGCACTCACATAAATTGAAGAAAAGCACCTTTCTTTCAAAGGTGCTTTTTTTACTTTTGTAAAGAATAATCATTTGTAGAGACGCATTGCAATGCGCCTCTACAATTATCCTATAACAATTAACCTAATACCTTATAATCATGCCCATAAAAAAACTCGACAGTATTTTCCGACCCAAGCGAATTGCGTTGATTGGTGTTTCTAACGACCCAAAAAGTGTGGGGGGCATTACATTGAAAAATCTGGTTGGCGGTGGATTTCGAGGGGTCGTTTACCCGGTGAACCCCCGCCATGAAGCTGTGATGGGCATCCCCTGTTATGCTGATTTGCATAGTCTGCCCAAAACACCCGACCTTGCTGTTATTATGACACCTGCAAAACAGGTTCCCGATATTGTAAAAAGTTGTGGAGAAACAGGAATTGATGGTATCATCATTATGTCAGCAGGATTTAAGGAGTCGGGTGAAGAAGGCAAGCAGTTGGAAGAAAAAGTCAAGGAGCAATTGAGGCAGTTCCCGGGGATGCGGGTCATCGGGCCGAACTGTCTTGGGGCTATCGTTCCTGGGCAGCACCTGAACATTAGTTTTGCCAACGGCATGCCCAAAAAAGGCCACGTGGCTTTCATTTCCCAATCGGGCGCATTGTGTACTTCGGTGCTCGACTGGGCCAACGAGGCGAAAATTGGCTTCTCCTATTTTGTTTCTATCGGGAATTCCATCGACGTTAGTTTTGGCGATTTAATCGATTATTTTGGACAGGACCCCAACACCAAATCCATCGTATTGTACATCGAATCGTTGGTGGATGCCCGTGGATTTATGTCGGCGGCCCGTGCTTTTGCGCGGAAAAAGCCCATCCTGGTTTATAAATCGGGCCGCTATCCCGAATCGGCAGCCGCCGCCGCTTCACACACCGGTGCATTTGCTTCCGAAGACAATATTTACGAAGCGGTGTTCCGGCGTGCAGGACTGGCCAGGGTGTACAATATCGGGAACATTTTTGACCTGACCGACCTGATTGGGAAGAAACGTGTTCCCAAAGGGTCGGGGCTTGCCATTGTTACCAATGCTGGTGGTCCCGGTGTGATGGCTACCGATACCCTGATTTCCATGGGTGGAAAACTGGTAAACCTTTCAGAAGAAACCTTGCAAAAGTTAAGTGATCTTTTACCCACTTACTGGTCGCATGGTAACCCGGTCGATGTCCTGGGTGATGCATTGCCGGACCGCTATGCCAAGGCTACGCAAATTGTTTTGGAAGACGAAAATGTAGATGCGGTCCTTGTTATCCTTACCCCACAGGCCATGACGCACCCTACCGAAACGGCAAGAGCTATTGAAAAAATGGCTGAAAACACAAGCAAACTCATCATGGCTGCCTGGTTGGGAGGCGCCAGTATGCGTAGTGCCGTTGACGTTTTTAACAATGCGGGTATCCCGGTTTATCCGGTTCCTGAGCAAGCCATCAGGGCTTTTATGACATTGGTTAATTATTCAAAAAACCTAAATAACCTGTTTGAAACACCACGTGAAGTTCCCGTAACTTTTAGCTATAATCGTGATAAAATACGGAAGAAATATGTTGAGGAAATCTTTCCAAAATCAAAAATCCTGTCTGAGAACAATTCGAAACAACTGATTAACGATTACGGTATCCCAAGTGTTCATCCGCAATTGGCAAAAAATGAAGACGATGCCATTGGTATCGCCAACGAAAAAGGGTTTCCGGTGGTTTTAAAAGTGTGTTCGCCCGATATTACACATAAGACAGAAGTAGGCGGGGTGGCACTCAATGTGAAAAACGAAGAAATGCTGAGTGCAGCCTACCGGAATATACTCACACACATTGCAGAGGTGAGACCGAATGCAAAGCTGGAAGGAATAACTGTTCAGAAAATGGCCGACACCAGTGATGCGGTTGAATTGATACTGGGGATTAAAAAAGACAAGTTGTTTGGGACTGTGATGCTGGTGGGTATGGGGGGCACAACAGCCGAATTGTTTAACGACCAGCGATTGGAATTTCCGCCCCTGAACGAACAGTTGGCGCGGCAGATGTTGAAATCATTGAAAATTTATCCTTTGCTTGAAGGTTATCGAGGCAGTAAACCCAAAAATATTGATAAACTCATCGAAGTGTTAATCCGCCTTTCTTATCTTGCTGCCGACTACCCTGAAATTGAAGAATTGGAAATTAATCCGCTGATTGTTACGCCTAAGCAAGTGCTTGCCCTGGATGCCAGAATTGTAATCGATATCGAAGTGCTGGGCAAAGATGCACCGGAATATTCGCACTTGATTTTAAGGCCCTACCCGGAACGACTGATCAAGAAAAGTCAATTAAATGACGGAACGCCTGTCCTGTTGCGACCCATCAAACCGGAGGACGAATCCCTTTGGCTTGAAATGCTGGCAAGCTGTTCCAAAGAGTCCATTTACCACCGTTTCCGCTACGATTTTTATTTTAATTCCCACGAAGTGGCCACCCAGTTTTGCTACATCGACTACGACCGCGAAATGGGCATTGTAGCTGAAATTGATTTTGAAGGAAGAAAACGTTTGGTGGGTGTGGGCAGGCTGATTGCTGATCCGGATATGGAAACCGCAGAATACGCCGTTCTGATTTCGGATGCATGGCAGCACAAAGATCTGGGGAAAATCCTCACACAGTATTGTGAAGAAATCGCCAGGATGCTTGGCGTAAAACGACTTGTTGCCGAAACCACTTCCGACAATAAAGCCATGATTTCTGTTTTCAGAAAAATAGGATTTGAAGTTCTTTATAACGGAGATGGCACAGTAACTTGTTTGAAAGAATTGTAATGTCACCCACAGATTTCGTTAATTTTCGTAGAAAACAAATATCAGCGTTAATCTGCGATATTTGCGGGATGCTATTTAAGTGGATATATTTACGGAAAATTATTAAAAAATATAATCAAAATGAAAATCATCATATTAAACTGCGGAAGTTCATCCATAAAATATCAGTTGATAAATATGCCTGAACAGCAAGTGCTGGCGAAAGGCCTTGTTGAAAAAATTGGGCTGGATGGAAGTCGGATCAAACACAATAACGAGACCGGACAAGAAATAATTATCGAAGAAAATATTGTCAACCATCAATTCGGAATGGAAGCTGTACTTGACCTTTTAGTCAGTAAAGAAAGTGGAAGTTTACAATCACTTTCCGAAATTGATGCTGTAGGCCATCGCGTGGTACATGGTGGCGAAGATTTTAGTGGTAGCGTTCCCATTACGGATGAAGTAATAGCAGCCCTCGAAAAAAATGTTGAGTTGGCACCCCTTCACAACCCGCCAAACCTAGAAGGAATTTATACAATGCAGCGGCTGTTGCCCAATGTGCCACAGGTTGGTGTTTTCGATACGGCTTTTCACCAGACGATGCCTGAACACGTTTATCAATATGCCGTTCCTTATGTGCTTTATGAAAAATACAAAGTGCGCCGGTATGGATTTCATGGCACCAGTCATAAATATGTTTCCGCCCGTGCCTGTGAAATATTGGGTTTTGATATCAACAAGCAAAAAATTATCACTTGTCACTTGGGCAACGGGGCTTCCATTGCTGCCATCAAAGATGGTAAATCATTTGACACTTCTATGGGAATGACACCTGCCGAAGGCCTAATTATGGGTACACGCACAGGTGATTTGGATCCGGGTGCATTACTTTACATGGCCGAAAAAGAAGACACGAGCATCAAGGAGACAAGTAACTTGCTCAATAAAAAATCAGGGATGTTGGGAATATCTGGTATTTCTTCCGATATGCGTGATATTGAAATTGCTGCTGAAGGAGGAAATCACCGGGCAAAACTGGCACTCAAAATGTATGCCTACCGCGCCAAGAAATACATTGGTGCATACGCTGCTGCCCTAGGCGGAGTTGATCTGATTGTTTTTACCGGTGGCATTGGTGAGAATGACCCCGAAACCCGTAAACGCATTATATCAGGACTTGAATTTATGGGTATAAAAACAAATCCCGAAAAAGCAGGAATCAGGGGAAAAGAAACAGTAATTTCAACTACTGATTCCAAAGTAATAGTAATGGTTGTTCCTACAGACGAGGAATTGATGATTGCCAAGGATACTTATGAGATTGTTTCGGAATAAAAAGGATCTTCCAGCGGGCGTAGCTCCTGGAAGCGTCTGTAACATCATTCAATAAAAACAACGCTTCCAGGTCGTTCCGACGCTGGAAGGTTGTTCGATACTCTTTCGCTGCATGCGTCCACGCTTGCAGTTTAAACTAAGCCCAACATTCCTACTGGATTAATTGGCAAGATTATTTCAAGCGAAGACGCTTGAAACGGGGGTGTTCTTCGAGTCCTACCTAGATTAAGTTTGTAACTTAATCCCTCAAATCCTTAAACTTAAATCGTTCGCTAAAACAGAAAACAACCTTCCATGTCGTTCCGAGGCTGGAAGGTTTTATGTTTCCCTTACATCCTCACATTCTGTGCCACTAGAACAGCCAGTAATGGAATAATGGCAATCAGCAACATTTCGATACGAACAAAAGTCAGTTGCTTCTTTATCTCTTTATCTCCGGGTACAAAAGAATCATCTGCCCTGACTTGCTTTTTCCATTTTAAAAACTTCAGTGTTGGAATAATTGAGAGGATCGCAATAACAACAAAAACAGTCAGTTTGATATGGAATAAAGGCTGGTGATTAAAATAATCTGCACCTTTTGGATCAATCATAAACCAACGCAACAAACCACTAATTAATATTGTGACTGCTGAAATCCAATAAATGAGATCAGCAACTGAGAGTAATTTAATTTGGTTTTTTGTGATACCGGGCCTGAGCAAAACATATTCGCCAAAAAGCGAACCCATCAGCAACATAATACCTATAAAGTGTAAATAAGGGATAAGGATATTCATAATAGATTCGTGTTTTAAAATTAATATTTGTGTTTTTAGAAATTTCAAATAGCAAATAAACAAATAAATCACAAAAACCAATATCAAAATTCCAACGGTCAATAAAGATTAGTTGACTGTTTTAGCAATTGTAAATTTGTTACTTGAACTTTTCGAAATTGGAATTTATTTGTCCCGATAGCTATCGGGATGGAAATTGCGCTTTGTTTTTTTCAGATAGTTACATCTGCTCCATCAACTCATCGGTAATTTCCAAATTGTGAAATACTTTTTGAACGTCATCGTCGTCTTCAAAAGTGTCAATGGCTTTCATGATTTTTTGGGCTGATTCCAGATCAAGTGTTTTGGTGTCGTTGGGGAGTCGCTGTAATTCGGCAGATTCAGGTTCAACATTCAGCTCTTCCAGTTTTTTTGCCATCGAGCCAAAATCTTCCATGGAAGTTGTAATGTGAAAGAAACCATCTTCATCCAGTTCCAGTTCTTCGGCGCCGGCATCAATCAGTTCCATTTCAAATTCATCCTGGTCAAGGTCGCCTTTTGGAACAAGGAAAATTCCTTTGCGGTCGAATATAAAACTCAGCGATCCATTGGTGCTCAAACTTCCGCCAGCCCTGGTAAAAACAGCCCTCACATTGGCAACAGTCCGCTGGGTGTTGTCGGTGGTGCATTCAACATAAACAGCTATTCCATTTGGCAGATAGCCTTCATAGGTTAGCTCAGTAAAATTGGCAGCATCTTTGTCTTTTCCTTTGTTGATTGCACGCTCGATATTGTCTTTGGGCATACTAACTCCCTTGGCATTGGAAATAGCCATCCGCAGACGGGGATTACCATCGGGATCGGCACCGCCGCCTTCTTTTACGGCAACGGTAATTTCTTTAATCAATTTGGAAAATATCTTGGATCGCTTGGCATCGAGTGCCCCTTTTTTGCGTTTTATGGTCGACCATTTACTGTGTCCTGACATGGGAATATGTTTTGGTTATTGTGGTGGTAAAAATATAAAAAAAGCTTGTCACACGGACAAGCTTTTCTCTGTTCTTTCCC
>QMPA01000153.1 GCA_003650365.1 Bacteroidota bacterium
GCCGCATAATCCAACGGGCAGTGTACTCAAAGAAGATGACCTGAAGCGTTTGGAAAGGTTGACAAAAGGAACGGATATTATTGTGCTCAGCGATGAGGTTTACGAGCACCTTATTTTTGACGGGCAACAACACCAGAGTGCGTGCCGCTTTCCGGACCTGGCCAGCCGGAGTATCGTGGTTGGCTCATTTGGAAAAACATTTCATGCCACCGGATGGAAAATTGGTTTTGTTTTGATGCCGGAAAACCTGATGAAAGAATTCAGAAAAGTCCATCAGTTTGTGGTCTTTGCAGTGAATACTCCTATTCAATACGCCATGGCTGATTATTTGGCAGTACCGGAAAACTACCTTTCCCTGGGGAAATTTTACCAGAAAAAGCGGGATTATTTTGTGAAGGCAGTTGGTAAATCCAAATTTAAAATTATTCCATCCTTTGGAACTTATTTCCAATTACTGAATTACAGCGCGATTTCAGATGAAAATGAAATGGATTTTGCTACTCGCTTGATCAAAGAAAATGGTATTGCCGGGATTCCTGTTTCTCCATTTTACAAAAATAAGGACAACAACAAAGTGCTGCGGTTTTGCTTTGCCAAGCAGGAAGAAACATTAAAAAAAGCAGCTGAGATATTGTGTGGGATTTAGACCTGAGACTCTTAGATCTAAGACCTTCCAGCGTCCGTTTGGACCTGGAAGAGTCGGACAAGTCGAGATGTGTAATTTAAGGAACCAGGATTCAAGAATCAAGACAAAGAGACCGAAAACAAATGAAACACGATTTAAAAATAGCATGGCTACAAGCCGATCTGATTTGGGAAGATGCTCAAGCAAATAGAAATAGCTTTGAGAAAAAGATAAGCTTCATTGAACGTGATTGTGACTTGATTGTTTTACCCGAAACGTTTAATACCGGGTTTCCTGTTGATCCTAAAATATTTGCAGAGAGTATAAATGGAGAAACCTTAAACTGGATGCAGCAAATGGCGCAGCGAACCGGGGCTGTTATTACGGGAAGTTTGCTAATAGAATCAAACGGCAATTTTTCTAATTCGCTCATTTGGATGCGGCCCGACGGCAGTTTTGAACGCTACGACAAACGCCATGTTTTTTCAATGGGTGGCGAACACGAAAAAATTCAAGCAGGCTGGGAACAATTAACGGTTGAACTCAAAGGCTGGAAGATACGACCAATGGTTTGCTATGATTTACGCTTTCCTGTCTGGAGTAAAAACAGATTGCTGAAAGATGGGGAATTTGAATACGACTTCGGCATTTATGTTGCCAATTGGCCAGCAGTACGCAGCTATCCGTGGAAACAATTACTGATTGCCCGTGCCATCGAAAACATGGTCTATTTATTGGGCGTGAACCGGGTAGGAACCGATGGACCCGGTAATAATTACAGTGGAGATTCGATGCTGATTGATTATAAAGGAAAAGTAATTGGACTGGCCGATGAAGGAAAGGAGCAGGGTTTTTCACAAGTGATTTCTTTGAAGCAGCTTAAATCGTTTCGGGAAAAATTCAATGTGGGTTTGGATTGGGATGAGTTTGAAATAAAATAATGGAAGAAATAAAATACAATAGTGAACAGCTTTTGCAACTCCTCGAATACAAAATGCCCTTCGGGAAATTCAAAGGTCGTTTTTTGATTGATATTCCTGAGCCTTATTTGGTTTGGATGAACCGACAGGGGTTCCCAAAAGGAAAACTGGGTGATTTGCTGCGGCTGACGTACGAAATTAAATTGAATGGTTTGGAGGGAATGGTGAAGAAAATTCGGGAGAAGTAGGTTTGAAAGTCTGATTATTGAGTGCAATCCGAAAAGTTATTTTTGCCACGATTCCGATAGTTATCGGAACAAAGACACAAAGAAAAACACGAAGATTAATACTTTTTGTTTCTTTACTTTGTGATTCTTGGTGGCTTGGTGCCTTAGTGGCTTTTTAAGCTAATGATAGTTTCTCAGAGAGAGCCCACTGTTTAATTATTTGAAGATAATACATTAATCTTGCTCCCGCAGCAGGGATAGCAGCGGCAGCCAGGTGAAGTGGCGGCTGTTGTTTTTGCAGGACGGCGGCTGCTGCCGAAGAAAGCCCCCGCACGGCCCTGCAAAACACAGCCGCTACGAGCCTGCTAAAGCGGATAGCCCGCCCGGCTGCCATAAAAAACATTTCAATAATTCTTTAGCAGAAATCTCCCGTTTAAGCAGAATTTTTACTTTTACCCCTTAAAATCAAAACCCAATGAACATTATCATAGCCGGCGATGGTGAAGTGGGATTTTACCTGGCCGAGGCTTTGTCAGATTCCAATCACAACATCACCATTGTTGACCCGCACGAGGAGCTGCTTAAAATGGTGGAAGCGCATACCGACCTGATGACCATAGTCGGGGAATCGAATTCGGTTTCGGTGCTTAAACAGGCCAATGTAGAGAAATCGGATTTGGTTATTTCTGTTTTACATAACGAAAGCATTAATATCCTGACCGCCATTCTCGCAAAAAAAATGGGTGCGAAAAGTACCATTGCCCGTGTTAATACTTTGGAGAATGTGAATATCGAAAGCCGGAAATTGTATGAAGAACTGGGTATTGACATTCTGATTTCTCCGGAAGATATCGCAGCTCTTGAAGTTGTAAAACTACTGAACCAGCCGGCAGCGACAGAAATTTATGATCTTTCAGATAGACAACTTTCGGTTTTCCTTATTCGGATTGAAGCAGGTGCGCACGTAATTGGAAAGACCCTGAACGATATTGCTGCTGAGCACGACCACCTAGATTTTCGTGCTGTTGCTGTGCATCGCGGAATGGATACTTTTCTGCCAACGGGTGGAACCAGTTTTATGGAAAACGACATGGTTTATGTGATTGCCAAACCAGAGAGCATGGATGAGGTGATGGAATTGGGCGGAAAGAAAAAAATAGAAATCAACAATATTATGGTTGTTGGTGGCGGTAGGGTTGGTAAAGTAATTGCAAAACGGATTGAAAAAGATTTAAACATTAAACTGATTGAGCAAGACACAGACCGTTGTCATCGCTTGACAGATTTACTGGACGACACTTTGGTAATCAATGGTGATGCCCGCGACATCAATTTGCTGGAAGATGAAGGCATTGACGGTGTTGATGCTTTTATTGCCGTAACCAATAGTGCCGAAACAAATATACTTACCTGCCTGCATGCCAGGAAGTCTGGCGTAAAGAAAACGATAGCACTTGTCGAAAATATTGACTATATTGAAATCTCACAGAACATTGGTATCGACACAATAATCAATAAAAAACTCATAGCAGCAAGCTATATCATTAAACATTCGATGGGTGATGAAGTTTCTTCACTAAAATGCCTGAGTGGGATTAATTCGGATATTGTTGAGCTGGTTGCTAAAAAGGGTTCGCCAATTACCAAGAAGCCGATTTACCAAATCCAAATGCCTGAAGGTTCGATTATCGGTGGCATTGTAAGGGGCGATGATGCGTTTATCGCTTTGGGGAAACACCAGGTTGAAGTCGGGGATAAAGTGGTGGTATTTGCCTTACCAGGATCAACGCCTAAAGTGGAAAAAATGTTTTTGAAATCGGTATTTGGGTAGAAGGGAGAATGCGTAAGTAAGTAAATGTATGATTGCATAACTGTAAATTGATAAAAGGATAAGTTTCACATTTACGCATTTTAGCATTTAACCATTCACACATTAATTAATGCAACATGCTAAAAAAGAGGTTAATTAATTGGACGATTATTCTGAGGGTGCTCAGTTTCCTGTTGATTGTGGAAGCCGTTTTTATGCTGACCGGCCTGCCCTTTGCGTGGTTTTATGAAGAGCCGCTTTTCCCACTTTTGTTGTCGGCACTTTTTACCGGTACAATTGGCTTGGTTTTTTTGCTAAAGATTGGCAAAAATTACAAGAAGAATATTGGCAAGCGTGAAGGTTATTTGATAGTTGCGCTAACCTGGGTAGTTATTTCCTTTTTTGGCACTTTGCCATTTTTATTGTCGGGTTCCATTCCCAATTTCACGGATGCTTTTTTTGAAACAATTTCGGGGCTAACAACAACAGGGGCTTCTATTTTAACTGATATTGAGTCAGTTCCCAAGAGTATTTTGTACTGGCGATCGATGACACATTGGATTGGTGGAATGGGAATCATCGTTTTGACTGTTGCCATTTTGCCCTTTTTGGGAATTGGCGGCATGCAGTTAATGGTGGCCGAAATGCCCGGGCTTCAGCCCGATAAATTGCATCCGAGGATTACAGCCACAGCAAAACGTTTCTGGGGGATTTACGTACTTTTTACCGTAGCAGAAGTGTTGCTGCTGTGGGCGGGCGAAATGGATTTTTTTGATTCGGTCAATCATTCTTTTGCCACAATGGCGACAGGTGGGTTTTCGACAAAGAACAATAGTATTGCCGGATTTGGGCCCTATTCGCAATACATTATCATCCTCTTTATGATTTTTGCAGGAACAAATTTTACCCTGCACTATTACGCATTGCACCGTCAGTTTAATAAGATTCGGGAAAATCAGGAATTCAAAGTTTACCTTGGTATTATTGCTTTCGTTTCAATTTATGTTACAATCGGACTAATGCTTAAAATGGATTCGGGCATTGAACAATCTTTTAGGGATGCATTGTTTACAACGGTTTCTATTTTAACCACAACAGGTTTTGTTACAGCTAATTATATTGAATGGCATTATTATATCTGGATATTTATTTTTGCCTTGATGTTTATCGGGGGCAGTGCCGGATCCACAGGTGGAGGCATGAAAATAATCCGTCATTTGTTATTGGTGAAAAATTCTTGGTTAGAAATGAAACGGGCCATTCATCCACAGGCTATTATCCCGGTAAAATACAACCACAAATCGGTCTCCAAAGAAATCATTTCAAATGTAATGGCATTTTTCCTGATTTATGTTTTAATATTTGCAGTCGGCGTTTTTGTTTTGGCTTTGGTAGGATTGGATTTTGAAACTTCAATTGGTGCTACCATTGCCACCCTCGGAAATATTGGTCCCGGTATTAGCGGGGTTGGCCCAATAGAGAATTACGCTTCCTTTTCCCCCTTTACAAAATGGTTTCTTTCGTTTTTGATGCTGCTTGGGCGTCTCGAATTATTTACCGTATTAATCGTTTTGTCGCCGGCTTTCTGGAGGCGATGAATTATAAGGAACCGTGGTATCCTCTCTTGTTTTTAAAGATAAACCCCATTCCGACTTCAACTACAATTCCACTGCCATGAAAACCCTTTAATCCCTGTTGCTGATTTACGGTAGGTGTACCGGAAACAATGACGATATTATCTTCACTCAGTAAAATGGAATAACCCATATCAAACAGTAAAAAAAAGCCTCCTCTTGTCACTAAGTCACCACCAACAGTTAGTTGTAAAAATGCAGATGGTTTAATATAATAGTCAATAACATTTCCGTTATCATCATTTGAGAGGACTGCGAGGCCTGCACCACCAAAGCCCATTCCATAATTAAATCCCGCACCTACAAATGGAGTGAAAATACTTTCGAGGAAAAGGTATCTTCCCCTGGTCCCTAATTTGAATCCTGTTGCTGATAGGCCAAATCCACCATCAATGCCTACATGCGGCGATATAAAATATTGTATCGTAGGCCCAAATCCTACCAAAGCATTCCAGCCCATATCCAAACTGATGCCAAAACTTCGCGTCATTCTGACGGGTAACTCCTCAATTGTAGGCATTTCTAATTGAGCAATGGAGACGGATAAAGTGAAAAACAAAACAATACTAATAATGATACGTTTCATGGTGCTAATTTAACAGCATCAAATTTAGTAGTTTTCAGAAAAGAAAGAATACAGAATTTTTTTTTGCAGATTCAAATTATTGTATTACTTTTGACCAAATGATTTAACCAAATAGTTAATTTAAATGGTTAAGAAAATTGAATCTACTGAAGAAAAGATTATTACTTCAGCCAAAAGTGTTTTCATCCGTAAAGGGATTGATGGGGCGCGCATGCAGGAAATTGCTGATGAAGCCGGTATCAATAAATCATTGCTGCATTATTATTTTCGATCAAAAGACAAACTTTTCGATCGCGTATTTTCTGAATCCTTCCTTCCTGTTGCGAAAACAATCAGCCGGGTTTTTGAAAGCTCCCCAGATATAAATACACTAATCGAAGGTTTTGTAACGAATTATATTATTCTACTGAGGAAGAACCCGCATCTGCCACACTTTATTCTTCACGAATTGAACCGCAACCCGGAAAGGATAGTTGAGCAAATTCAAAGCAGTAATTTTAACAAGACACGGATAGTTGAACTGCTGTCGAATGATGCTGATGCGAATAAACTAAAAGCCTTCGACCCCATCCATATTGTTGTTAATATTATTGCGTTGTGTGTTTTTCCCTTCGTGGCACAACCCATTCTTCAGGGTTTTCTTTTTAATGATAACGAAGCTGATTTCCAGAAATTCATTAATGAGCGTACCCAACATATTATTGCTTTTGTAAAAAGTGCAATCTTTATCAATCATTCATAAATGAAAAAGAGATTATTAACGAGTTTATTTGTTGTACTGGGCTTGCTGCTCATGGCGCAGTCTGATGGGAAAATTACCCTCGAAATATGTTTTCAAAAAGCCATAGAAAACTATCCAAACCTTGCACAAATCGAATTGAACAGCGAGGCTTATAATTTGAATATCAAAAATATCAAAACCAATTATTATCCCAGCTTGAATTTAAATGGACAGGCCTCTTACCAAACAGATGTAACCAAAGTCCCGTTGCCAGATATTCCGGGATTAGATCCTGTTGTTCTTGCCAAAGATTGGTATAAAATAAATCTCGATGTGTCGCAAATGATTTATGATGGTGGGGTAACTTCCGGACAGAAAGATCTTGAAGAAACCAAACACATTATCGCCAATCAGAAAGTGAAGATTGAATTATACCAATTGAAAGAGCATGTAAATCATTTGTATTTCAACACTATTTTCTTGCGAAAGAACATTGAAATTCTTGAGGTGCTGAAGAAAAACCTGGAAGCCAATATCGAAAATGCAGAAACGGCTTTTGAAAACGGGATGATTCTAAGTGCAGATGTTGATGCCCTGCGTGTTGAGTATTATCGGGCCGAGCAACAAATTACAGAAAAAGAAGAAGATATTGCTGCTTTGATTGCTGCCATCAACGAGCTAACCGGACTCAACATCCAATCTTCCAAAGCATTAAAAGTTCCTGATGTAACAATTGATAATTTTGGTTTTGTAAATAACCGTCCCGAATATATTTTATTGGGACAACAACAAACACAGGTTATGGCTATGCAATCCCTTGCCACCGTGAAAAGAAGGCCTATTTTCTCTGCCTTTGGACAGGCTGGTTATGGTCGCCCCGGCTACGATATGTTGAAAAATGAATTCGATGATTACTATATGATCGGGCTGCGATTGCACTGGAATATTTGGGATTGGGGAAAGGTAAAAAGGGAGAGGGAAGTTTTCAATATTCAAAATGCGATTATCAATTCCCAAAAGGAAACTTTTAACCAGAATCTGCGCGCCGACTTGCATCAACGGACAGCAAACATTACCAAATACGAAAAACTAATTCGTACTGATGAAATGATTGTCAGTCTTCAAAAAAATGTACAACAAACCTCCGATGCACAAATGCAAAACGGAACCATCACTTCAACAACCTATCTCATCGAATTGAATAAACTGGTCAATGCACGCCTGAATTTGGAAGCACACAAATTACAATTGGTTTACGCCAAATATCAATATTTAACAGCAATCGGAAATTTATAATTAAAAGCAATCGAATTAAAAATGAGTATGCCACAAAGACACAAAGACGCTAAGAAACACGAAGATATTTTTAAACCGATTTCTAAAGAATTAGAAAGGATTAGAAAACTAGTGGTGGATGCCGCATATACCGTGCATTACAATTTAGGACCAGGTCTTTTGGAGAAAGTTTACGAAGTTTGTTTCTGTCATGAATTGCAAAAAAGAGGACTTAAATTTAGAAGGCAAGTTTATATTCCCATAGTTTATGACGACATTGAATTTAGTGAAGGCCTGAGATTAGATGTTATTGTTGAAGAAGAGGTAATCTGTGAATTGAAAGCAATAGAGACTGTAAACCCAGTTTGGGAAGCACAAATAATAAGCCATCTAAAACTTACCGATAAAAGACTTGGATATTTAATCAATTTCAATGTGTCAAGAATTAAAAATGGCATTAGAAGATTCGTTAATTAACTACGTGTCTCTTTGTGCCTTTGTGTCTTAGTGGCAGAGAACTTATTGGTATGGATTCAACAACAGTAAAAAAACCGTAATCATGAAAATAAAAGCAATCACATTAATTGCAGCCATCAGTTTTATAATCCTAAATTCCTGCTCGGTTGATGACAA
>QMPA01000154.1 GCA_003650365.1 Bacteroidota bacterium
ATTTGCCGGTTTTGAACAAAAAGAGAAAATGGAAATCATTTTTGTTAAACAGTTTGACGATAATTTATGGAAAGGATTTTCGATAATAGAGCCCACCAAACAAATGCGGGATTATAAAAAACAAGAGGAAGAATAATATGATTGCGCCGAAATGCTTGACAAAATGCCAGTTGTCAGGTTTAGTTCCTAAAGGAGGTTAATGAGAATAGATCACTGACTTTTAAAAACCTCAAAACTCAAGGTATGATCAGGGATCAACACATAAGCCGTATCAGGTTCATATTGCCACTCCCAATGGTATTTTTTGGCGACACCGGTAACTTTAAAATCACTCCCCTTTATGTAAAGATTCATTTGAATGGAACTTGTTGCCCCTTCAATACCAAAATAATAATTACTATTGCTCTTTGATGTGAAAAATGACTGTGAATAATAATCGGGTGCGAGCAATTTAATATTAAATTGCTTGGCAGATGGATTTTCGATCTCAAGTAGTACATCCACTCCATCTATTATTTCGTTTCCTACATCTTGATAATAAGAACCTGTTCCTGTGTAATTTCCAACCCATGAATCCAATCCGCAGCCTTCGCAAAAAACCCAGTCTTCTGCCGGTTTTTTACATTGCTGAAAAAAACTGAGTTGCAGCAATCCGATGATTAAAAAAAGAAAAGTTGTTTTTTTCATATGTCCACTGGCAAAATTAAGAAAGTCCTTTTCAAAATAATATCAACAAAACAAAAATAATTAATTTAGCAGATGTAAAAAAGTAATTATCAATTAAACCCAAAGCAATGAAAAAATATCTTATTCTTCTGGCAGTACCCCTTTTCTTAATCGGTTGTACAGGCGACCAACAAAAGAAAGAGAAATCGACACAGGCCAAAGTTATTCCACAGGCAGAAAAAGACCTTTTGTCGAAAGCACAAATGTTCTTTAAAGTATTGCCAACAGAGGCTGTAAATCCTGAAAACCCACTTACAGAAGCGAAAGTCAAATTGGGCAAAATCCTTTACTACGACAATCGCCTCTCCAAAGATGAAACCCAAAGTTGCAACACCTGCCACAATTTGGCCACTTATGGTGTTGACAATTTACCCACTTCACCCGGCGACAACGGTATCCCGGGAACACGTAATTCTCCAACTGTTTTAAATGCTGCTTTCAAGACCGCCCAATTTTGGGACGGAAGGAACAAAGATGTAGAAGAACAAGCCGGTGGCCCAATTTTAAATCCGGCAGAAATGGCCATTCCACATGAACAGTTCTTGCTTGACAGGTTGAAGAAAACTGAATTGTATCCACCGCTTTTTACTGCTGCTTATCCTGGTGAAGAAAATCCGTTTACATATAAAAATGTGCGTTTTGCCATTGCAGCTTTTGAGCGGATTTTAATTACCCCATCCAAATTTGACGACTACCTGGCCAACAATATTGATGCACTGAATGAGCAAGAGAAAAAAGGCCTGAAAACATTCATGGATGTAGGCTGTATTGCCTGTCATACCGGAAATGTTTTGGGCGGTACCATGCTCCAAAAATTCCCGCTCTTTGGCGAATATCGTGATTATATTCCCGAAGGGAAAATTGATTACGGTAAATTTGAAGATACCAAAGTGGAGGCAGATAAGTTCATGTTTTTTGTTCCGCTGTTAAGAAATGTAGAAAAAACAGCTCCTTATTTTCATGATGGCAGTATTGTCGATCTGGGAGAATCCATTCGCATTATGGGTAAATCTGAATTGAACAAAGACCTAAGCGATGAACAAGTAAATGATATTGTAACTTTCATGAAAACATTAACAGGGGAAGTAGCTACTGACTGGCAGATTGTTCCTGAGGAATTGAATTAGTTTTTGAAATTAGAAACAGTTGGAAAACCGAAGTCAGAAGTGGGAAGTTACTTCGGTCTTCCGACTTTCGGCTTCCATCTTCCGACTTCCAGCTTCCATCTTTTCCCTACTTTTGCCCTTCCTAAAATTTAGAAAAATGAAACTAATCCCCATAGAAACCGGCAACTTAAAATTAGACGGTGGTGCCATGTTTGGCGTCGTTCCCAAAGTGCTTTGGAACAAAGTTTATCCTGCTGACGAAAATAATCTTTGTAACTGGAGCATGCGCTGTTTGCTTGTTGTTGATGGCGACCGAAAAATCCTTATCGACAATGGTATCGGTGAAAAGCAGGATGAAAAATGGCTGAAACATTATTTTCTGAATGGAGATGATACATTGGAAAATTCTCTCACAAAAGCAGGTTTTAAATCCGATGAAATTACCGATGTTATTCTTACCCACATGCACTTCGACCATTGTGGAGGAAGCGTAAAATGGAATGACGATAAAAGTGGGTACGAACTGGCTTTCCCCAACGCAACTTACTGGACAAGTCAGCAGCAATTCGACTGGGCCACCAAACCCAACCGCCGCGAAAAAGCTTCTTATTTGAAAGAAAACATAATGCCCATCCAGGAAAGTGGTCATCTCAAACTTATTGAAGAAGAAGGCGAATACATTCCAAATATCACCTTTAAATTATACGATGGCCATACCGGTGGACAATTGATTCCACACATCAATGTAAATGGCAAAACCGTAGTTTTTATGGCTGACCTGATGCCGGCCGCAGCCCATATTCCCATGCCATGGATTATGGCTTACGACACCCGTCCGCTGCAAACCCTGAAAGACCGCGAACGCTTTTACAAAGAAGCCATTGAAAACAATTACATCCTGTTTTTTGAGCATGATGTTTATAATGAGGCTTGTACGTTGCATGAAACTGAAAAAGGGGTAAGGGTAAAGGAAAAAGGGGATTTGAATAGTTTCGTTTAATCTCCCTTCAAATTCAGGTGATATTCATAAGTAGTTGTGCTGATTGTTCTTGTCACTGTTCCCGGATCTGTTGTATGGTAACAGGGCGTATAGGTTTCAATTTCTCTTATTACAAACCCATTGTTATCAGTCTCATATTTGTAAACACTGGTAGCAGGTGCGCTTGACGGGCTACAGGGGCAACCACTGTTCCAGAAAGTATGTACCTTGAGATTTTTACTTGCCTTTCCGATAATTCCATTGTAAAAACCCAAATCTATTTTATTGATCTCGTTGTTGTAGCTGTAATGGTCTGTACAACCCGATGGTTCTTTGACATATAAACTTACAACATTTTCATCTTCAATAGTTCTTAAAATGTGAACTTCAACAGGGTTTCCATCAGTCATCGAGACAGCATTTATTTCAATCAAAAAGCCATCCGTATATTCATAAGTTGCCTGATAAATATCATATCCCTGCGTAATATAATTGTAGCTAACAGAAGAATCCGCCACTCCATTTGGCCCCATATAGTAAACAGTTTTAGATGTTTCTTCGTCCGCCGTATTTTTGGTAATTCGTTCAATCACGCTATCGTAATCAAAATAAGTTGTGACCTCAATAAATTCATCGTTGATGTATTTCGAATATTCGGTTGTTTTTAAACCTGATAAATGAACTACATATTTTACCAATTCATCGGAGGGCTTATCGATGAATTTGGGCTCATTTTTATTACATGCAGAAATTAGGAACAATAGCCCGATGATGAGGAATGTGTTTTTCATGGTGATTGGTTTTAATGACTGAAGGCACAAAACAAAACCAGTTTTTTCAAAAGCTTTGCCTTCTTTTAATCAGTTATTTCAAGACAGCCATAATCTTCTTGCATAAATGATTTAATCGAAAAGGAGTTTCATCAGGCATATAAATATTTTCGTTCCCTATTCGCGGCAAAAGACAAGCATGCATTTATCTGCATCTCATTTAACTCTGGAAAATCTGCAATAATTTCTTTTTTTGTCATTCCGCTTGACAACCAGGATAACACATCATACACAGAAATTCGCGTACCTTTAATTATTGGTTTCCCAAAACGTTTGTCCCTATTTATTTCTATATATTCACTAAATCGTACCATATTACAAAATTAATCAATTATTTTCCCTTGTCAATTAATTCTTGATATTTCACCCAAAACCACTAAAAAACAACATCAGCGGCTTCCTCAATCCATTTCCTGTTAAGGTTGAGTGGAATATTTTGCGCATCGCAATAAGCCATAAAAGTCTCCAAATCCAAATTACCAAGCAGTTCTTTGCCTGTCATCGGACAGCCACCCATGCCGCCTAAAACAGTGTCAAATCGGCGTATGCCTGCCTTAAAAGCTGCATCCACTTTTTCCAAAGCTTCATTCTTCAAGGCGTGTAAATGGAATCCAAATTCCAGTTCTGGGAAGTGGGTAATCAATTGCGTAAAGACGGTTTGAATTTGTCCAGGGCTGGCATCACCTGTAATATCTGACAATGGAAAAATGTTCAGCCCTTTTGCTTTCATCTTTGTAATCCATTCCAACAATAATTCCATTGTCCATTCATCCCCATAAGGATTACCAAATCCCATCGAAAAATAAACAATCAGTTCTTTCCCACTTCCAACACAAAGGTTTTGCAATTGGTCAATTGTTCGTTCAGCAGTAAAAAAATTCTGTTTGATGTTTTTCTGAAGGAAAATAGGAGAGATGGAAAACGGAAAAAACAACTGGTCAATTTGAGGGAAAGAAGTTGCCATTTTCCCGCCTTTTTCAGTAGCCACCAAAACAGCAATCTTTGACTGCCTACTTTCGTGATTAATCTTCTCCAATACAGTAGCAGTATCTACCATTTGTGGAATGGCTCTTGGCGACACAAAACTGCCCACTTCCACGGTGTCGAAACCGGCTTGCAAAAGCAGGTTGATGTAATCGGCTTTTTTGTCAGTTGGGATTATGTCTTTCAGCCCCTGCCAGCCGTCGCGCGGGGTTTCGATAATTTTTATATTGGATTGGCGTTTCATAATGATCTGTTTGCTTTTGAGATTTGATTCCTTCAATAAGTAATCCCAATTAAAAATTCATAATTCATATCATCGGCGGTGATATTGTTTGCTTTTGCTTCGGTAACATTAAATTGGTAACTGGCACGAACACCAAGTCTGAAGGTCGCCAGAAAGCTGAAAAAATTCCAGTCGGTATACAATTCTATTCCGCTTGAAGCCAGATTGACGCTTTGGTTCTTTTGGTCAAGACCGCTCAGATAATCATAAAACAAAGTAGATGTAATTCTTTTCAAATAGAAAAAGCCAGGGACATTCCAGTCGGGATAAGCGATGGGGAAAGCGTAATCGGCTTTCAGACTGATGTATTCCGGGAAATCAACATTGAAATAACCACGGGGGGTGCTCACGAGATTACTGAAAATACTAGCATTATCAGCACCAATAACATCTATTTGATAACCCCCGTATAATTTTAGTCCCTGATGCCGAATAATTCCCGGCAAGTAAAACCAGGCGATGGCGCCAATTTGTGACTGGTAATTATCAGCAAATAAAGTGTGTCGAAAAATCAGGTCAATGCTTTGTCCCCACTTTGGGTAAAGGTCTTTTGGCGAACGCTTGTATTGGTTGTATCCAAAAAAGCGATAGATAGGCGTAGTAAAACTACTTTGCCTGAACTGGTATTTGCTATCGTTGTCCATATTTAAAAATCGCTGATCAATGCCCACCGAGGGCGCTATTCCCTTGATCCATTTACTACTGGTAAATGTTAGTGGAAGATTTACGTCTAAAGAAAGATTCGTTTCCATCCAGCGGACAGCATCAATATTACCGAGGCTGTCCTGTACATTCGTACGTCGCCCACCATAATCCACGGCAAATTTGAGCACTGGGTACCAGCCATAATAATCGAAACCAAATTTAACTTTTCCTGTTCGCTCGTTGGGATCGTATAAATAGCTCAAAGTTGTAACAGCCGTACTCAATTTGTTTTGTGACATTACGGTCGCCCCCGGATAAAGACTGAAATTATTGACATCAACCGACAAAGGCATCCAACTGTGGGGATTGAACAAATGCCCCGCCCTGCTGTATTTTTTTATCGGGTATTCCTTTTCGGGAACGATGGTGTCTTCCAAAATAAATGTTTCTGGTTTCACCAGTTTATCGGCAAGATATTGATGTGGATTGGCTGTCGGATTAAATGTAACAAACTTAGCCGGATTGAAATCCATTTTCGCCAATTGATAACCATCTGCTGTATAATTGGAAAAAAGCAAGGATTTACCATCTTCTGAAAAAGAAGCATTAACTGCCCCGAACCGGGCATCGGTAATACGGTACATTTGCCTGTTCACCAGATGAATGGCGTATAAATTATCTTTCCCTTCGTAAGCCCCGGTAAAAACAATCCAGTTACTATACATGACCGGCCATTTGATTTCGATAAAAGAAAAGGGAAGGACAGTTTCAATTTCCCATGTTTTGGTATTGATTTTTACCAGCGATTTTCCTTCCTTTCCCAAAACCATTGCCACAATAAATTCATCATTGTCGGACCAATGCGGGGTCATGAAAAAGAGGTTGTCTTCGGTAGCGATTTCTTGCAAAATATCACCTGTTTTTGCATCCAAAATATGGAGGAAATACTGACTTTCATTACTGACAAAAACAGTAACAATTCGCCTTCCATCATGAGAAAGCACCGGCACAAAATAGCGGCTGCGTTTGGTCAGTTTTTTCCGCTTTCTGGTTTTCAGATCATAGGTTTTAATGACCGAATAATTGCGCATGCTCCAACGTGGATCGTAAGTTCTTTCGTTCCAACAAATCACGCTATCTGAAACCGACAAGGAATTCCTGAAATCAAATCCCGGTGTAAACAATCGTTTTTCTTTCCCTTCCGGGGATATTTTAACAAAACGGTTAATATCGTCAATGCCCGTTTTCTCGGCTACCACACTTCCATCGGCCAGGATATTGGGAAATAAATAATTGGTGAAAAAGCGTGTTTCTCGTGAAAGAATTTCAAACTGCACATCAAGTTCCGGTTTGTCTTCTTCCTGCCACTGCTGTTGCAAACCTTTAAGTGTTCGTTTATAAAATTGCACTTTCCAGAAGCCCGTTTTCTTGTGAATTCCACTGTTAAATGGAACGATCATATACGGTCGGCGTGCTACCCTGTCGAGGGTAAAATCCCACATCCCGATTCCATATTCTTCCACCCCTTTGGCCACCAATTGGTAACCGAGCGTATAATGATCGGGTACAAAATCGCGATAGCTGCCAAAAATCGCTTTGTCGTATTTATAGATTTTTTTGTCAATCAACTGCGCCTTCAAAGGGTAGGTAAACTTAGGCTCACGTCCCCTGCCACTTTTGCTGTACAGGGTTTCACTCAATACTGCGTCGCCTTCCATAAACCAAAAAGGAACATACAATCCCATCACCGCCGCAATGACCTGCTCACCAAAAATAAAATACAACACCTTAGTCATTGCCTGTCGCATTTGGTTGATTTGTACCACATGGCGGTATTCGTGCAAAGCCAATTGATCGGGCCACGGTTGGGGATAAATATCCTGACTTGGCATTTCGAAAAACTCGGCACGCATGGGCGCAATAGCTACCATGGCATTGGAGGTGGTGGTTTGATTGTGTAAAATCACCGAAACCCTTTTCCGCGTTTTTGAATAAGGTTCTGCAATAAACGGGCTGGTTAGTTCAAGGGTGTTGATGTAATATTGGGCCACCGTTTCGTAACCTTCAGGAAATATCAGTTGAAAATTATCCGTTTTAATTTGCTTCCACTTTACCGAAGCCGGGTCTTGTCCCGTAAGGAAATACTGAGCATTTGTATTTGCTGAAAAGAAAACAATAAAAATCAATAAGAAAAAAATTGATTTCAGCTTGAAATATTCCATGAATCAAAAATAGGGATTTGCCGTGGATGTGCGGATAAAAACTATTTACTGGTTTGTATTTGTGACTTGAACTTCTTTTTAAAGAAGGATTATGTCACAGACTTAATCCAGGGAGTTGAAATGAAAAGAAAAGTGAAATTGAGATTCCCTTATGGCAGCACATACCAAAAAACAGCCACAAAATGACAGGCACTTCCGGCCACTACAAAAACATGAAAAATGGCATGGTTGTACGGCATTTTGTCCCATAAGAAAAAAATAGCACCAATTGAATAACTCAGTCCTCCTGCAAGCAACCACATTAAACCATCAAAGGGAAGTGCTTCCACCAGGGGCTTGATGGCAATCACGATTATCCAACCCATTACAATGTAAATTATAGTCGAAAGTAAATTGTAACGCCCGGTATAGAATAGTTTTAAAATAATACCGACAACGGCCAGCCCCCAGACAATCCCAAAAATAGTCCAACCCCAGGGGCCATGTAATGTGACAAGAGCAAATGGTGTGTAAGTTCCGGCAATGAGCAAAAAAATAGCAGCATGGTCAAAAATGTTCAA
>QMPA01000155.1 GCA_003650365.1 Bacteroidota bacterium
CAGCCGTTTTCATTTGACGCGCACTGATTTCACCACTCTGCACAGCACGTTCCGGACCAAGCCGGTGTACATTGTCGGTGCCTTTTTGGAAATCGCCGTAATCGTTGGCAAGGTTCGAAAGTATCTGCAACAATATGGTTGTGAGGACCGCCAATAGAATCACCGTCCAACTGTAGCTCCCCATATAAATAGCAAGCCCACTTCCCATAATAATACAGGAAAGTGCCAATGGCAGGGTACGAAGGCGGAAGGCTTTTATCCAGGAAGAGAGGGATGGGGATTTGGTCATTGCTTATTAGTCATTGGTCATTTGGCTTCGCTGTCATTGGTTGTCATTGGCTTTGCTGTCATTGGTCATTTATTGTCATTTGGCTTCGCCGTTCATTAGTTGTCAGTGGTCATTTGGTTGTCATTCCGAACCTTAGGAAGAACCCCCGTTTCAAGCGTCCACGCTTGAAAGAACTTTACACTTCTATGTTTTGACTTCAAGCGTGGACGCTTGAAACGGGGGAGGCTACCAAATGTGCAGAATTGCTCCTAGGGGATTTCTCCTCACTCCTATCGTCGCTCATTCAAAAAGACATGAGGCTTTTATGGGAATTTTGGAAACTTATGGAAATCCGGATCTCGTTTTTCGAGGAAAGCATTTTTTCCTTCCTGGGCTTCATCCATCATATAATACATTAGGGTGGCATTGCCGGCAAATTCCTGCAATCCGATTTGTCCGTCCAGTTCGGCATTCATCCCCAGTTTAATCATACGCAAGGCCATGGGGCTGCGTTTGTGCATGGTCAGACACCAGTCCACGGTTTCGTCTTCAAGTTTTTCTAAGGGGACAACTTTGTTCACCATTCCCATTTCAAGGGCTTCATCAGCTGTGTATTGTTTGTTCAGAAACCAGATTTCACGGGCTTTCTTTTGTCCGACGATACTGGCAAGAAAAGAGGAACCCAGTCCGGCATCGAAGCTACCCACTTTGGGGCCGGTTTGCCCAAAAATAGCATTTTCGCTGGCAATGGTCATGTCGCAAACTACGTGTAAAACATGGCCGCCACCAATGGCAAAACCATTCACCATCGCAATGACCGGTTTGGGCATGGAACGGATTTTTCGTTGCACATCCAACACATTCAAACGGGGAATACCATCTTTCCCAATGTAGCCACCTTTTCCTTTTACATTCTGGTCGCCACCGCTACAAAAGGCTTTGTCGCCTTCACCAGTTAAAACGATGGTGTAAATGGTTTGGTCTTCGCGCAGGATTTCCATCGCCACTGCCATTTCGGTAGTTGTGGTTGGTGTAAATGCGTTGTAAAATCGTGGTCTGTTGATGGTCAGTTTTGCAATGTGATTCCAGCGTTCAAGCTTAATTTCTTCAAATTCCCTGATGGGTTTCCAGTCTCTTTTACTCATAAAAATTGTGTTTTTGTTGCTCAGGCGAAAGTAGGGAAAAATTAGCCTGTCATGGTCTGGAAAACAGAATCTAGCTTAAGTTTGTAACTTAAGCCTTTGACAAATTAAGTGTTGGATTGGTTTAAGTTGCAAACTTAAACCAGTCGGTAATTATACAAATATTGCAAGTGCGGACGCTTGCATCGGGAGGTCTGGATGACAGAACATAGTCCTAGCTTAAGTTTGCAACTTAAGCCTTGTAAACTTGGGTTAAGTTACAAACTTAAGCCAGTTATAAACTGCAAGCGTGGACGCTTGCAGCAGGAGAGATTCCCCCTACGGAAAATCTGTAAAAATCCCATCCACACCCCAGGTTTCCATCCTTTCTTTATCAGATTGCTTATTTACTGTATATGCGTAAACTTTATATCCCTTTGCGTGAATTCGGTCAACAATATCTTTTGAAAGAAAATTGAAGTTGAGGTTAATTGAAAAGGCCTGTAATTGAGAAGCAACTGCATCAAATTCTTCTGGTAATTCCTCAAAAAGCAAGCCGATTTTTACTGAAGGCAAAAGCTCTCGGATTATCAAAAGTTCATCAAGTATAAATGAAGAAACAACAATATTTTTGAGATGGAGGATTCCTTTTTCGGTAAAATAATTAAGAGTTCTACAAAGCTCAGCAGCTATCGACCTGCATTTAAACTCAATATTTACGCTCGCCTTGTTCCCAATAACTTCAAGGCTTTCCTGTAGTGTTGGGATTGCTTGTTCTTTTCCGGCATCCAATTTTAGGAGTTCAACCAGTGTTTTATCGGCAACAAATCCATGGCCATTTGTTGTACGGTTCAGGATGTAATCATGAATGACCACGGCCTCCCCAGACTTACAAAGTTGGACATCAAATTCTATCATGTCCACTTTTAAGTCAATTGCTTTTCTGAAAGATAACAAAGTGTTTTCGGGTTCGTATCCTGCTGCACCACGGTGGCCGATTGTTAGCATAGTGAATAATTTGTATTAGGCTTAAGTTACAAACTTAAGCCAGTGGATTTATTTGCAAACTTAAACTAACGAGAAGAATAATGTTTTGGTGAGGACACCAACTATGGAATTGAAGATTATAAATCTTTGCCCAAACTTCCAGATTACAAATCTGGAAGAGCACCGAATTATTCAGGTTTCCTGCTCAATGTTTTCAACATTAGTTTTGTTGCGGCATCGGGTTTTTCGGTAAGAAGCAAAGGTGTAATGATGAGCAATGCGTCCTTTACCATATTTAGTGTTCCGGCTACTGTTTCCCCTGATTTAGTAGCAGTCTTCATCATTTTCATAGCCCCATCCCCTTTCTTTAGCGGGTTGACAGCAGATTTAAGTTTCAGTTTGGTTCCATATCTTGCCAATCCGATAAAATGATTCAACAGTAACTTTTTGTCCATATTCAATCCGGCGAGGATGGAAATAGTTTCTTCAGAATATTTACCTCCCCGGCTCACATATTCAAAAAATGCCCTACGTAAATTAGGATTATAAACAACTCCATACAATCCGTCAGCCAAAATATTGGTGGCTTGCGTACCAAGATGACGAGTGTCGTAATACTTCTGAACAGCTTTGCTAACTGCCTTTTTATCAGAAAATTCTTTTACTGTTGCCAGGTTTTCTCCAAGGTTTTTTACATCAGCAAAAACGGCGGTCATTCCTCCACCGGTTAAGGGATGCCTCATGTTTAATGAATCTCCGAGAAGTACCGCGCCGACTTTTTTAATGGGTGCTGCCGGAAGTCTGTGGTTGGGGAACATCTTGAAATTTCCTTCATCAACGGCATCTACAAAAGATGCTCGGGCTGATTGGGGAATGTGTCCGGCAAAAGTTTCCAAAAGGAACTTTTTAAAATCATGGCCTAATTTGGGAGCTTGCTCTCCTTTGAAATCAATTAAAATGCGCCAGGCATCAGAAGTAACTGGATAAATAACAAAGGGCGGGTGATTGCCCATAAACATATGACCGTGATTGGGATAGGGCAATTCGCAATTCTTCAGCAACAATCCCAAAAAGTGGCCATTTACTTTTTTGACCGGATTCGACAATTCTTCACGAAACTTCGACATCGGGCCATCGGTAACAATAGTTAAATCGGCTTGCAGTTTTTCTTCTTTAGCTGCCCCCTTCGGAAGATAACTGACACCGATAATTAGATTTTCCTTTTCATTCAGTTCTGTAACACGTCCTTCGATAACTGTAATATTATTTTGTGCCAGAATGTGCTTTCTGATGTTTTGCAAAAAGGCCCCATTTCTGAATCCGTAACCGGCTGGCTCACCGTTTTTGTTGGGATAAGGAATATGAAAATCCTTTTCTTCAAAAATAATATCGTAACCGTAAACCGGCTGTGCATCAATGTTGTCAAGAAAGCTTTCAAAGCCCATTTCCTGAAGCCGTTGCACGCCACCCGGCTGTAACAACTCGCCAATAATTACGTCTCTTTCGCTTAAATTGCGTTCAACAATTACTATTTCCTTTCCGGTTTTAGCCAGATTGGCTGCCATTGTAGCACCGGCTATTCCGGCACCAATAATACAGACATCGAATTTTTTGTTTGTATCGTGATTTGCTTTTTCCATTGTTAAAATGATCTATTATTTGGTTTAATTATTTTGGATACTTTTTGGAATTAGGACAATTCCTGAATTTTCAAGCGGATGACTGCTATTTGCTTTTTCGTTTGCTCGGCATGTGGTGTCCCGTTCTTGCATTTCTTTTCAATCTTCCGCAATCCTTTCTCAAAGTATTTGTAAACAGCATCTCTGGAAACTGCATAAATCATCAGTTTTGCTGCCAGGCCTTTTCTTACTTTCACTACCCCTTTTAATACTTTCGGATTGTTGTAAAGCTTACAGAGTGTAGCGATTGCCATTATTTGTGGGATGGCTGAAAATCGAAATACCTGCTCATCTTTCACATATTTCAGGTATTCCAAACAATCGGGAATATGCTGCAAAGCATCTGTTACCATATGATTTAAGCAGGCCCGTGATACTTCACTTTCGGGGTCTTTGGCAAAATCGTCTAAATTATCGGCATATTGTCCCCATACTTCTTTTGGCCAGAAAGTCCGGTCAGCATATAAATCTTCATGGTAATCGCGGATAATGTTTGTCTTTTGCAGGAACAAACCCATTGCATTTGATGTTCCGTTTCTGTCTTTTAGCGGTAACGTTTCCAATCGGGAAGCAACAAATAAACCACTTAGGCCAATACCCACCAAACCTGCTACATAATGACAATATAAATCAAAGTCGTTGAGCGTGTCTATTTCCTTTTCAGCAAACTCGGCCATGCCTTTTCCCATCTGAGCAGTAATATCCACAATTGTTTTTTGCGAATCTTTGTTGAGGGTTTTAAACATCCTGACTACTTTGGGGTAATTTTCTAACAGCACACGGTAATCATCCTGATCTCCAATGCCACTCAATGAAAATTTCTCATCGTAAGTTTTTGTATGAAAGGTCTCCAATAGTGGCAATTTATCTTCCAATGGAAACTGCATGTCATCTTCAATGGTATCAAGTGCCCTCAATACGAGATAAAAAACACAAACCGCATCTTTCAGATTTTCTGGAAGTTGCTGGATAACTACAGAAAATGAGCGGGAAACTTTTCCGAGAGCTGCATAACAAAAGGCCTTGTCATCAAGCTTTTGCGCGAGTTCATTAAGGGATTCTTTTGGTGGTGCATAGGCTTTACCTTTGATTTTCAATTTCAAAAGTGCTTTAATCTCGATTGGGCGTAAAGCAGATTTATATAAGGTAAGTAGCATTTTTTAAAAAATTTGGACAAAGAGACTTAAATAGTCGGCAGTCTTCAGTCTTCAGTCGGCAGTCGGCAGTCGGCAGTCGGCAGTCTTCAGTCCACAGTCTTCAGTCGGAAGTCAACAGTCTTCAGTCTTCTGCAGTCGATAAACTTCTTAGCGGTTTTGGGCTACAAAGAAAAACTGCTTAGAAGTTTGGAGTTTGGTTTCCCTTGCAGCAGGGATTGCAGCGGCAGCCGGACGAAGTGGCGGTGGATGTTGAGCCGGACGGCGGAGGCTTGACCCCGATAGCTATCGGGGTAAGCCCACGCACGACCGTTGCGAAACACCACAGCCATTGAGTACGCTACAGCGGAAAGCCCGATAAGCTGCCCATATAATCCACACCAATATTATTATTCATTCTAGTTTTTAAGCCCTTAAGTCAGGCATTTTTTTCGTTCTTTTGCAAATTATTTTTTGAGTATGAAAATGGAATCTTATGACATAATAATTGCTGGTGCAGGGCCTGCCGGATTGACTGCTGCTGTTGAGCTAAGCAAAGAATTCAAGGTTTTACTGATTGAAAAACACAAGCCGGGAACGACCAATGCCACCTGGTATAGTTATGCCGACCGCGCCAAAGAATATGGTCTGGATGATGCGGTAGCTGTTCGGACAGATTACATCAAATTTACATCGCCTTCGGAAACTCATTTTATGCGTGACGATTGCGTTATTTTCGACCACAATAAAGTAATGGAGATTTGGCTTAACAGGGCTCGCACCAACGGTGTCGAAATCAGACAAGAAGATTTTCTGGATTATCAAAATGTTGAAAATGGTATAGTTGTAAAAACGAATAAAGGCAAATATTCTGCCCCTTTACTGATTGATGCCATGGGCATTAATTCTAAAATCGTACAGAAAAACGACCTGATTAAGCGGAAAGATGCCTGGGTGATTTACGGAGCACGTGTGAAAAATGTCGATTTTGAAAAACCACAACAACTTGAGTACTACCCTTTAAACGATGACGCAAATACTTATGTGGGCATCCATCCGGTGAGCAATACCGAAACCAATTTTTATTTGTTTAAGGGCGAGAAAAATACCCTGGGCAATCCGGAAGAACTGAAAGAGAAGTTTGAAGAAGTCCTGAAAAAAACCCAACCCAATGCAGAAAAGCTGGAAACCCTGTCTGGGACAATTGTTTCGGGCTCGTTGAAAAAATATGCACTGGACAATATTATTTTCTTTGGTTCTTCGGGGATGCTAAACCCCGATGGTTGCGGAATGGGATTTAATGAAATATTGAAGAAGCATCGCATTTTTTCAGCAGCAATCAGCAAAGCGATGAAAGGCAATCGGCTTGACCAGAAAAATCTTGAAAAAGTAGCTGAAAAATTGCGCGATCAGGAGGTGATTCATTTTCAAAAAATCATTGGTGCTTTCTCTTTATACTTTATAAAAAGTACCAGCAAATGGGACGGCGGCGTGAAATGGCTGAATGCCATGGGCGATGACAGCAAAAACTGGATGCGCAACGAAATGGATCTTAAGTGGTTGAAAAAAGCCAATATCCGCTTGCACAGCTCCATCCCTATTACTGAAACTGTAAAGATGATTCCACTAGACGAGCTCCCATTCATCATGGGGCAATTGGTACGCTTTACACACAAAGCACTGTTATCGAAAATTAAAGAAGGGGTGAAATTGCCATCGGAGGTATTGAAGGTTCTTCCCGGGCTCCCTGGACTGAAGTCCAGGGAAACTGATGAATAGGTAATTCTTTTCCCTTTTAGATTATAAATCTTAAACTCTTTACTTCCAGATTACAAATCTGGAAGAGCGAAATTTGAAGGATTATAAATCCTAAGTCCTTTGCATCCAGATTATAAATCTGGAAGAGCGAAATGAAGGAAATAATTAGCTTTGCAAACAACATGCCCCCTATGTTAGAAAATAACCACAAAACTTTTTGGAATGCCTGGAAACTAAAAACTGAGCGGGGACGGCAATGGTGGGAATTTAAACTTCCTGAAGAATTAAAAGGAATAATAGAAAAAGAAAGCGATTGGCAAAAACCCGAAGGCAAATCTTACCTGGAAAAATTAGCGAAGGCTTTTGTGTTCGATAAAAAAGCCAATCCAAATACGGGTGACAAAGTATTTCGCAGCCAGGTAAAAGAAGCTGCGCCATTGGCATCCGGGATAGCATTGCCTTCCCACCTGAAAAGTGAAGCAGCAAAAAAAGCTTACGAAGCTGCACACAAAGGATTTTCGTTTTACGAAACATTGCAGACTGAAGCTGGAAATTGGCCGGGAGATTACGGTGGCCCGATGTTTTTGATGCCGGGACTGGTATTTGCTTCTTATCTCACAAACACCTCCTTTGAAGCTCCTGTTACAGCTTTAATGAAACAATATTTTTTCAATCACCAAAATGAAGATGGTGGTTGGGGACTGCATATTGAAGGCGAATCGACCATGTTTGGAACGGTTTTGCAATATGTGAGTCTGCGGATTTTGGGCGTTGAGAAAGAAAATGAATCGATGTGCAAAGCCCGGGAATGGATTCAGAAAAATGGTGGGGCAACAGGCATTCCTCCCTGGGGAAAGTTTTATTTATCAGTTTTGGGATTATACGATTGGGAAGGCAACGACAGCCTGCTTCCCGAATTATGGATTTTACCCAAATGGCTGCCCATTCATCCCGGAAAATATTGGCCGCACAGCAGGATGGTTTTTCTACCCATGAGTTATGCTTACGGTGAACGAATTACAGCTCCCATCACTCCTTTAACAATATCCATCAGGGAAGAGATTTATGTTGAAGATTACGAAGAAATCGATTGGAAGAAATCCAGGAAACTTTGTGCTGCTCCTGACCGTTATCAACCACTGACCAACACTTACCGGATTTTTAGTGCTTTGGGTAATTTCTATGAAAAAATACATCTGAAATTTCTGCGAAAAAAAGCGTTGAAATTTATAGCCAACTATATTGATGCTGAGGACAGTCACACGAAATACATCAATATCGG
>QMPA01000156.1 GCA_003650365.1 Bacteroidota bacterium
CATATACAACATGCCCATCCATTCGCTGTCGCGCTTGGCGAGGTAATCGTTTACGGTAACCATGTGCACGCCTTTTCCCGGCAGGGCATTCAGGTAAACCGGTAGTGTAGCTACCAGTGTTTTACCTTCACCCGTAGCCATCTCGGCAATTTTTCCCTGATGCAAAACGGTACCACCAATCAACTGCACATCGTAGTGAATCATATCCCAGTTGATCATATTTCCGCCTGCCAGCCAATGTGTATCGTAATAAGCTTTTCCAGACTTGATATTCACGTTTTCCATGCTAGCAGCCAATTCACCATCGCGCTCATTGGCAGTAACTTCAACCACCTCGTTTTCGACAAAACGTTTGGCTGTTTCTTTTACTACCGAAAAGGCCTCGGGTAGTATTTTATTCAACACCTCCTGCGTTTTTTCATAGCTCAACTTATTCAGCTTATCTATTTTTGCGTAGATGTCTTCCTTTTCATTGACATCTAAATCAGGGTTGTCTTCAATTTTCTTTTTGAGATCGGCGATTTCATTCTCCTCAGTGGCAATAAAATCTGCAATCTGGCTTTTGAATTCGACGGTTTTATTTCTTAACTCATCGTTAGTCAATGAACTAATCTGCTTATATGCCTCTTTTATTTTTTCAACGAAGGGGTTGACTTCTTTCAAATCCCTGGTGGATTTATCCCCGAAAAATTTCTTGAAAAGATTCTTCATGCTATTTAAGTCTTAAATCGAATAAGCAATTATCAATAATTATTCCAATAGGATAAACTGACAATTGGGCGGCAAAGATAAGGGTTTTGATGGTTGGATTGTTGTGGATGGTTTGATTGTTATTGATAGAAGGTAGTGAATGAAGATCAGGTCCAAGTCAACCTGTACACAGGCCTGCGTTAAGACTCGAACCAGTGTTGGGACGACTGAATACTGCGGACTGAAGACTCACTGCTTCTTATCATACTGCACCATTGTTCGAATCAAAAATAACTCGAGGTTTTCATCGGGCATGGGTGCTGGTATCATCGCGATAGTACCATCGGGATTGATGATAGCATAAGTGGGGTAGGTCTTGATTTCATATTCTTCCAATAGCAAAATGTCCTTATTCAGTTTAAGAAATGGCCACTCGAATAATCGTGTTTCAGCATACTGAATAACTTCTTGATAATCTGACCCATGAACAATCGTAATGTTTTCAAGTTTATTTTCAAATTTCTTTTCCAATCCACTTAGTTGTTCAAATTGGAGCAGACAAACCCTACAATCGGGCTTGATAAAACTGAGCAATATAAATTTGCCTTCAGCTTTTTTTAATGAGACGGTATCCCCATTCGCATCTTCCAACATAAAGAAAGGTGCTGGTGTGCCGGACTGTAATTTCTGCAATTTTTCTGAAAAATTACCGGCAATTTCTCTTATTTTTTTATTGGGGTTATTTTGATGCATTTCTTCAATTAGTTCATTAACACGGCCTTTGGGTAAGTCAGGATTGTGGCTTTTTCTGGACAACAAAAGTAATGTGGATAAAGCCCTTAATTGCTGATCCTTAGCAAGAATGGTGTCCCGCTTTAGCATTTCATCGATTGTATGAAGCGCATTGGTGGATTTAATTGCCGTAATTATATCGCGGTAATCGAAGTATTCTATCGAACTGAGATAGGCTTTCATAAAATCGTTGAAAAAATCGGTATACTGAATGTTGTTGTATAAAACCGGCTTGTTGGCAAAAAATTTATAGAGTATATCTTGTTTGTTTCTCAAGCCAATCCATTCCAGCGAAGCAAAAGAATATTGCATATAATTGATAAAATAGGGGTCTTTTATTTTGCCAAACTGCATTTCGGCACGCATCTCATAATCGGCAATCAACTTGCCCTGCCTTCCCTGATAAATGTGGGAAGCGTTGCGGTAAATAAATTCATTGTAAACTGCATTGTAGTCTCCAATTGCTTGGTTCAGCCCCTGGTCGTTGGCATCTAAAATAAACTGTAAAGGTAGTTTGTCAAAAGCAGACCGCTTTTCAGAAACAGTATCTTTCACAACAGTAAAATGATAATGCGCACCTGGTTTTAGGTAAAATTCCCCCTTTTTTAATCCGACTGCAAGAAAAGCATAATCTGTCTTTTCGATTTCCAGTTTTATTTCAAAATTCCCATTGGCGTCAGTTTGTGTACTTGCCAATGTTTTGTTAAGATGGGAAAACTGATCAGCATAAACGATGACCCTGACTAATTCATCGCCTTGTCCTTCAGCCTTTCCGGTGATAGTGATTGGTTGGGAAATTGAAATCAGGCTGCTGAAAAAAAGCAATAAAAACAGGGAGGTTTTGGATAGTTTTTTTGATCCAATTGAAGTTTTTAAATTCATTATTTGATAATCAATATTCATTATTCGATTTGTAATTGTAACTGTCGCGCGAATATTTCGCGTGACAAAAAATTTCAATAATTATGCACGCGAAGCATTATTAAGCACGCGAAGTATTCGCGCGGATTTTCTATAAATCATTATTCACAACCTCCGGAACCATACTGCTAACATCACCATCATGTCTAATAACATCCCTGACTATTGATGATGAAATGGGTGTGTGGCAGGCTTCGGTGAGCAGAAACAATGTTTCGATTCCGGGACCCAGTTCTCTGTTAATTTGGCCAATACCCCTTTCAAATTCAAAATCAGCAGCCGTTCGCAAACCACGTAAAATAAAACTTGCTTCTTTTTGTTTGCAGAAATCGACTGTTAATCCTGAATAGGTTTCCACGCTTACTTTCGTTTCATCTTTAAAAACCTGTCGGATCCATTCCATCCTTTGTTCGATGGTAAACATGGTTTTTTTCTCAATATTCATTCCAATAGCGATAATCACTTGCCCGAATAAAGGCAGTGCTCTTTTTATTATTGAAACATGCCCCACGGTGATGGGGTCGAAAGAACCGGGGAAAATGGCGATGTTTTTCATACTGTTCATTTTAGAAGGTAAAAATACTTAATCTTGAAATAATGACAAAAAATTCTCTTTCAACGAACGATAACTTGATTGAATGGCTGTTGTACTTTCTCTTTTGTCAATCCAAACAGCTTCTGTAATATCCTCTTCCAGTTGCGGACTTGGTTTTTCCCTGCCGTCGGTAAACATCGAATACCAATATGTTTTCTTTAAAACAAAGGTATCTTTGAATTTATAGATATGATAAGTGGAAGGCAAATCAGCAGTAATAGCAAGCTTACTTATTCCTGTTTCCTCTTCCACTTCCCGAATTGCTGCATTTTCCGGCTGTTCATTTTTCTTCATTTTTCCTTTGGGAAGATCCCAGATTCCAAATCGTTTGATGAATAAATATTCCTTCAAATTGTTTTGAACAATTCCTCCGGAAGCCTCTACATACTGAAAACAGGCTTTCAAGTCTTCAAATAATTTTTCTTTGTTATAGCCGCTTAAATAGAAATTGTGATTTTTTTCCAATGCCAGGAAGTCTTTTAAGAAATCACTTATTTGCTTTTTGTTTAATACCTGAACAGTTTGCAAACTCCTATCGTTTTTTGTTCGTTCTTCACCGATGACAATAGCCGAATTGTTGAGAAAAACTTTATACATTTGCGCCATATTTGGGGCTTTATAATTTATCCTGAATAAAAGTAAATCAAAAATAAATCCTTTCGATGATCTTCAACACTGACACAGCTGAAAGAATTGCTGAGAACTTATTGCAAATAAAAGCAATTAAACTGAACAACTCCAACCCTTTTATCTGGGCTTCCGGTCTTAAATCGCCTATTTATTGCGACAACCGCATTGCTTTGTCTTATCCGAAAATCCGGACCTATATCCGTCAGCAACTGGTAAAATCAATTGCCGATAGTTTTGGTGATGTGGATATAATTGCCGGTGTGGCGACAGCGGGTATTCCGCAAGGAATGCTTGTAGCACAGGAGATGGGACTTCCTTTTATTTATGTTCGTGCTTCTGCAAAGTCGCATGGCATGACAAATAAAATAGAGGGTGTGCTTCAATCGGGACAATCAGTTTTGCTTGTTGAAGATCTGGTTTCAACCGGAAAAAGCAGTCTGGCTGCAGTAGATGCTTTGGAGGCAGCCGGCGCTAAAGTAAAAGGGATGGTATCTATTTTTACTTATGGCCTTGCTATTGCTGAGGAAAATTTCAAAAAGAAAAGTTGTAAATTGGTTTCGCTTTCCGATTATGAACATTTAATTAAAACGGGAATAGCAGGAAACAGCATCTCTGAAAAAGACCAAAAATCGTTGCTCGACTGGCGAAAGAATCCCAAAGCCTGGAGTGATAAACAAAAATAATTCTCAATTTTCCAGACCATGAAAATCAACGGCAAACCCACAACAATAAATACCAGTCAGAAAAACGTATTTGAATTCTTAAGTGACTTCAATAACTTTGAACAATTGATGCCCGAGCAGGTAACCAATTGGAAATCGGATACCGAAACCTGTACTTTTACAATTCAGGGAATGGCTACCATCACACTGAAGTATACCAAGAAAGAGGCCAACCATTTGATTGAAGTTGTTCCTGAAGGCAAAACACCACTCCAGTTTAACTTGTTGGTTCACTTAAAACCCAATGATTTGGACGAACAAAAAACAACCGCAGGTGTAGAAATTGATGCCCAACTTAATCCTATGATGGCGATGATGGTTAAAAAGCCCTTACAGAATCTTGTGGATGTGATTGCAAAAAATCTGAATAAGGTATTTGGCCATTAAATTACAAACTCCACTTCTTTAAAAGCGTATTGTTTTTCCACCCCGTTTTCAAGCTGCAAAATAAGTTGGCCAAATTCTCCAATGCCTAAAATAGTAGCTTGAAATTGCAAATTCTTTTCTTTAAAAACTGCCGGTTTCCTGTAACGGAAAAGATGGGAAAGGTAGCGGTTGTTGATTTCATCCCTGTAAATTAATGATGCAGATTGTTCGTAAATAGTTTTAATGCGCATCAATAATTTATCCAATAAGTTATCTAAGGTCAATGCGTTATTGGTTAATTGTATCAGCGAAACAGGATTGGGTGCATCTGATAAAAAATGTTCTTGATTTACATTCAATCCAATACCAACAATTGAATAATCAATATTTTGTCCTTTGATGAAATTTTGAATTAAAATTCCGGCAACTTTTCTGTTGCCGATGTAAATATCGTTAGGCCACTTAATTGTTGTTTTTTCTTCTGGAATGATTTCTTTTATTAAATCAACAATTGCCAGCGAAACAATTTGTGTCAGTAGAAATTGCTTTTCAGGAGAAATAAATGAAGGTTTTAGCAGAACGCTAAATGTGAGATTTTTGCCCGCTTCACTTTCCCAATGATTTTTGCCGTGCCCACGTCCTGCCAATTGTTCTTTTGCACAAACAACAAAACCTTCTATTGCTTTTTCTTTATCAAGAATTTGCTGGAGGGACTTATTGGTCGAGTCAAGTCTTTCGAATTGACGAATAATAAAATCCATGGGCAAATTTAATGTAAAGCATTATAAGAATAATGCGATTTTGTTAAAGACTGTTAACAATTTCCATAAAAACAAAAACAGCACTAAATTCCTTACTTTTGCCATCAAAATTGTTGATCGCAATGCGTAATAAAAACAAGAAAGATGATACCGATTTTGTACTGGGCCAAATAGTAAAGGGCATGCAGGACAAAAAGGCGAGAAAGATTGTGAGCCTTGACCTTTCGGAAATACCGAATACGGTAACCCATCATTTTATTATTTGTCATGCGCAATCCAAACAACAGGTGCGTGCTATTTACGATAATGTGGTAGAAGAGGTTCAGAAAACCTGTGGTATAAAACCGTTTCACCGTGAAGGTTTTGAAAATTCGGAATGGATTTTGATAGACTACTTTGATATTATCGTCCATATTTTTCTTGATGACATCAGAACATTCTATCACATTGAGGATTTGTGGGCTGATGCATTATTGAGGGAGTATGTGAGCGACGATTAACAACACCATTTAATAGCTAAAGACAGAATGACAGAAGAAAAAAAAGACGATAAAAAACCATCCGAAAAAAAAGATAGTAAGAATATCTTTGATAATTTGACCGGAGGTGGGGATGGAAACAAACCCAAATTCAATTTTTATTGGGTTTACGGGATACTTTTAGTAGTTTTTATCGGTATCCAATTTATCAATTGGGGCAACGAAGCAAAAAAAACCGACTGGCGTGATTTGAAAGAAATGCTGATTGCCAATGACGTTGAAAAAATTATTTTGGTGAACAAAGAAACAGCCGAAATATTCATCAAGCCCGATAAATTAAACCAGGAAAAATACATTGATGTAAAAGACCAGTCTGGCATCAATAAAAACCAACCGCAGTTTTATTATAATGTGGGGTCGGTTGATAAATTTTACGAAGACGTAGAAAAACTACAGCAGAATTTTGACGATCCCGTTTATGTTGAAACAGAAGTCAGGCATGACTGGGGAGGCGAAATACTTGGTTGGATTTTCCCCATTGCACTGATTATTGGCGTCTGGTTCTTTTTTATGCGCATGATGAGCCGGGGCGGTGGTGGTGCCGGCGGACAAATTTTTAATATCGGCAAATCGAAGGCGCAGATTTATGATAAAAAAACCAGTGTAAACATTAGTTTTAAAGATGTTGCCGGCTTGGCAGAAGCAAAAGTAGAGATTACCGAAATTGTTGATTTCCTGAAAACACCCGAGAAATACACCAAACTTGGTGGTAAAATTCCACGTGGCGTCTTGTTGGTTGGCCCTCCGGGAACGGGCAAAACTTTATTGGCTAAATCTGTTGCCGGCGAAGCCCATGTCCCTTTTTATTCTATCTCAGGTTCCGATTTTGTGGAAATGTTTGTAGGCGTTGGTGCATCAAGGGTGCGCGACCTTTTTAAGCAGGCCAAAGACAAAGCCCCCAGCATTATTTTTATTGATGAAATTGATGCCATCGGTCGCGCCAGGGGCAAAAATGCAATGACCGGTGCCAATGATGAACGCGAAAATACCCTCAATCAGTTGCTAACCGAAATGGATGGTTTTCAGCCTAATTCAGGAGTTATCATATTGGCTGCTACAAACCGCGCTGACATCCTTGATAAAGCGTTAATGCGGGCAGGACGTTTTGACCGGCAGATTCATGTTGATTTGCCAGACCTCGAAGAAAGAAAAGCAATATTTGAAGTACATATGCGCCCGCTTAAATTAAGCAAGTCGGTGAATGTAACTTTTCTTGCCAAGCAAACTCCCGGATTTTCAGGAGCCGATATTGCCAATGTATGTAATGAATCGGCATTGATTGCTGCCAGATCGGAACATAGTGAAATTAAAAAGCAAGATTTTATTGATGCCGTTGATCGGATTATTGGGGGACTGGAAAAAAAGAATAAAATAATTGCCCCCAACGAGAAAAAAGTAGTTGCATTTCACGAAGCCGGACATGCTTCAATAAGTTGGTTGCTCGAATATGCACACCCACTGGTAAAGGTAACAATTGTTCCCAGGGGAAAATCCCTCGGCGCAGCCTGGTATTTGCCCGAAGAGCGGCAGATTACCACCTATGAACAAATGCTCGACGAACTGGTTGCAGCACTCGGTGGCCGCGCTGCCGAACAGGTTATTTTCGGTAAAGTTTCAACCGGTGCCCTCAACGACCTTGAAAAAGTTACCAAACAGGCTTTTGCGATGGTGGCCTATTACGGCTTCAGTAAAAAAATTGGGAACATTAGTTTTTACGACTCAAGCGGACAACAGGATTATGCTTTCAACAAGCCGTTCAGCGAAAAGACCAACGAAATTATCGATAATGAAGTTACTGAAATTGTAGAATCATCCTATAAAAGAGCCATTCAGGTACTTACCAAAAACAAAAAAGGACTGGAAAAACTGGCCAAGAAACTTTTGGACAAAGAGGTAATTTTTGGTGAAGACCTTGAAAAAATATTCGGCAAACGGCCTTGGGGAGACACTATTGAACTAATGGCAGAGAGAAAAGAAGAGCCTGTTGAAGAAAAAATAGAAGAAAAGGAAAAAGAAGATAATGCTGTCGTTGATGATTCCACTGATGCTGCCAAGAAACCTGAAGATGATGGAGCAGAAAAAGGGTAATATTTATTAATACCTAGCCCTTAACACCTAACCCTTAACGCATAATTAACAACACCCCCATGCAGGAAACTACAACCAAAGAAAAGATTCTGAAACAGGTGCGCAATGCTTTGATCAGCA
>QMPA01000157.1 GCA_003650365.1 Bacteroidota bacterium
GATGCCATTGCCTCGGGAACGATTACCGATTTGGGCACAAGCGTAAAAGTAAATGCCCGCCTTATTTCAGCCGAATCGGGCAAATTGTTTTCGGTGGCTTCTGTCGAAATCCCCAAAAACGACAAAGTAAAAGTACTGCTTTCGCAAAGCGTGGCAACAGCTACAGTTGCAGGTGCAACAACATCAGGTAGCAGCGTAGCGGCAAAAACTGCAAAAACTGCTGCAATACAAACAGTAAAAAAGGAAGACTATATTTTTGAGTTACTGGGAGCATGGTATTATGATGATGTTAAAGGGGTAGTCTGCAAAGTAAAAGTTACAAATACAACAGAAGATGCGAAAGAGCTTGAAGTGATTACAGGTAAGCATTATAGAACCATGATATACACTGACGCTGGTGACGAAAGTGTCTTTCAAAGAATTAAGATTGGTAGCAAAATGAATACAGTACAAGGAGGCTACTACAGTAGTGTTGTGAAAAAAATATTTCCAGGCTCACCGGAAGTCTTGGAAATAATATTTTATGAAATTTCACGCAGCGCAACCAAAATAAATCAGCTTCAGATTAAAGCAAGAGGTTTTACTATTGAATTCAGGAATATACCATTAATAAAAGAGTAAGAGAAAAGACTTTGCAGGCTTGCTTACATTGTAGGCTCAACTAGCGCGCGATTTTTTCGCGTGCTGGTAATCATCTATCATTCCTTGCAAACACACACCATCGGTTCATGCATATATTTGTATTTTAGTTGCATTGAAAATCAATAAACCAAATTCATGAAAAATATTATTTAAAATTAGCACCATGTCTGATAAACCTTCCGGAGGAGCACCTCCATCAAATAAAACCTCTTCTCACAAAACACGGGGACAAAGTCAACAAATACGATCTTCTTTTTCATCCCGCAAAGGAGCTGACGAAAATATACAACGCCTTCATCCTTCAGCACAACATAAACTTAATGAACATGAAGAAGCAATAATAAAAAACAAAATTGAAAAATATATAGCAATTGGTGATGACGCTGCAGAAAGCAAGGAATATGATGAAGCCCTTTTCCACTATGAAAATGCACTTAGACTATGCAAGGAAATTCCGGAAAACGATAAAAATACTGAAACTATCGCAAATATTAATTTTAAATTGGGTACAACAAGTAAAAAACTGGAGTATTATGTGCAAGCTGAAGAATATTTACATACTGCCATAAGCGGCTTTGTTGCCTTACATGGCAAAAACTATTTTGAAAGTGCCCGATCCTACTCACAATTGGGTGATGTCTATTATTATGTAAACGACTATAAAAATGCCATAATAAACCATAGTGAAGCATTAAAATCATATACAAATATTTATGGTGAAGAAGTACCACTGGTAGCCTGGTCACATTATGACCTCGGACTAGACTACTACTGGATAAAAGATTACGAACAATCCACTGATCATTTTTTTAAAGCTGTTAGTATACGAATAACACTATATGGCATTAATCATGATGAGGTAGCAAACTGTTATAATAGGTTGGGGCTATCATTCTATTGGGCTGACAAGTATGAGAAATCAATCAAATACTATAACTATGCTCTGGAAATATGGGAACACCTACATGGAAGAGAATCGGAAAAGTTTGATGATTCAAGATTTGCTCTTGCAAAAACATACTATTATGCAAATATGGAAGATAAGGCAAAGGAATCTTTTTCAGCATCACTCCAATACAGAAAGAACCAATTCGGCAGTAACAGTAAAGAATATAATAAGGCAAAAGAGTGGTTGGATAAATATGAGTAACAATAATTGAAACTTAATAAAACCCAATACAGTGGCTAAAACATCCTCAAACATAACGAAACCAGAGGAAATGCATATAAAGATAAAGGGCAAAAAAACTGGCGCTGGACGACTTCAACAAAGCCATGGGCGAGGATAAACTTGCACAGGCCGATATTCGGATTTGATTGATGAGCTGAGTGATTAAGAATGCTGAACACGATAAAAAGCAAACAAAAATTTACGCAGAAAAGCGCAGATAAAAAATCATGCCAAACAGTTAATTATAATAGCACAAATAACAACAATCCTTTTCAGTATTTCCCAATTGGTTTAAGAAAATATGATGAATGGGGCATTTCATTTCTATTTCAGATAAATTGGGTTTGTTGTACCAATTGAAGTCACCCCTTGGAATTACATCTACTATTTGGGCATTTGAAAACACATTAATCCACAGATTAAGAAGTTGGGTTAATGTATCTCCATCAGTTTCGTAATCCAGTTGATTCCAATATTTCTCATCAATTGTGTTTTGTGCAATTCCTACCACAAATTCTTTCTGTTTTTCAAAATCAGAAATTATCCAAAAAATATCGTCAAAATCAATTCCGACCATACCAAGCCCAACATGATTTTGGTCGTGCTCTGCCAACCATATCATAAAAAGTTTTTCCCACTGTGTTTTTGCCATGCGTGATCCGGAAATCAATAAAGTGGAATACAGCACACTTGTCCAGCTGTTGCTTATGCTATGAGAAATATTTTTTACTGTGTGTGATATTATGTTTGCCATTTATAATACTTGGAATAAAAAAATCATAAACTAAAAAAATGCTACAAAGTGTATCAAATACCGAAATAGGTATCATATCAAATTCCTAAATATCCATTTGAAAAAGAAATACACGGAAAAATAATTATAATAAATCAGCGTCCAAAAAAAAGGTTGACGCAGATTAACGCAGAAAAGCGCAGATATTATCATAACAAAACTTGTCCGTATGGATCAGCGAAAATCAGCGTCTAAAAAAACCCATAGCATCTAAATCATTCCCCATACTTAAACCCCAGCCCAACATTGCGGGCTGTTGTACCGACCTTAAATTCCTGCACATCTTCCAAAATTAAAGTGGCCATTGCCTTTTTGGTCCTTTGCGATTTGGCCAATGAGGCCATTCTCAACTCCTGATTCCGGTAAGCCTTTTCGACCATTTTACGGACTGAGCGGGCGTTGCCAAAAAATTTATCGCGTCCTGCGTATAAGGCTGCTAAATAAGTTTTAATATGTTCTGAGGCTTCTTTATTGGGTTTCAATTCTTTATCAGCAAGCATCCGCTTCGCAATGACAAAAAGGTCTTTTTCTGAAAAATCTTCGAATTTAAAAGTCCGGTCGAAACGGGATTTAAGGCCTGGATTGGATTCGAGAAACTTTTCCATATTATCGGGATAACCAGCAACGATAAGCCCAAACTCCTTGCGCTTGTCTTCCATTTGTTTAATCAGGGTTGCCACGGCTTTCTTTCCAAATTCGTTGTTGTGGCCTTCTGTCAGCGAATAAGCTTCATCGATAAACAAAATACCTCCCTGTGCTTGTTTAATCAATTCCATGGTTTTAATGGCAGTTTGACCAATATATCCAGCAACAAGGTCGCTGCCGTCTGCATCAATCAAATGCCCCCTTTCGAGCAAGCCGAGGGCTTTATAAAACTTGCCCATAATGCGGGCGACGGTTGTTTTTCCAGTTCCCGGATTACCTGTAAACACACTGTGCATCGAAAAGACTTTCAATAAATCGCGGCCCATTTCATGGTAGTATTTTGCCAGTTTGATCATTTCCGATACTTCCTGCTTGATGGTATCCAATCCGGTTAAGCCGTCCAGTTCGGCCTGTGCTTCTTTTAGCAATTCGTTATCAATGGGCAACTTTATTATTTTCGTGTCTTTGGAAACTCCCAAATCCTCGATATCTTCTTCCTGTATTTCTGACAATTGCTTTTTCGAAAGTGTTTCGGGAATATGTTCTTTCATCAGGCGAATACCGAGGTTCATTTTGGCTTCGTCCACCATAGCATGGGCAAAACGGGCATTGCCAAAAGTACGGTCACGTTTTCTGAAAGCAGTGGTAACGGCTTTTTTTATCCGTTTTTTAGCAGCAGCGGAAAGAGTAACTTCCCGTTCACTTGCAGCAAATTCGGCAATTTTAATAAGCTCATCCGGTGTATAATCTTCAAAATGAAAATGATTTCTGAAACGGGATTTCAAACCGGGGTTTGAATTGATGAAGGCTTCCATTTCTTTGGGATAACCGGCAACCATAATCGCGATATCTCCTTCCCCATCACTCATTTCGGTAATCAGTGCAGCGATGGCTTCGGGGCCGAAATCATTGCCGCCACCTTCTTTAAAAAGCATATAAGCTTCATCGATAAACAGTATGCCACCCCTTGCTTTTTTGATGGCTTTTTTGGTTTCCGTACCTGTCTGGCGGACAAATCCCGATACAAGGTCGCTGGCTTCAACCGTATGCACATGGCCTTTGGAGAGCAACCCAATGGCATGGTAAATCTTTCCTAAAAGTTTAACTACCGTTGTTTTTCCTGTTCCCGGATTTCCGGTAAAAACCGCATGCAGCGAAATGTCTTCGTCTTCCTCAAAACCCCTTTCTTCTCGTATCTGCAAATAACTGAGGTAATCAACGTACTCCCTGATTTTTAGCTTGATGTTTTCAAGGCCAATCAACTTATCAAGTTCCGACAATATTTCTTCAAGTGGCCGGTCGTCAATTACAATGTCAGCTGCTGATGATTCTTCATCCGATGAAGCAGTTGACTCCTCAGTGTCCTCACTTTCATTAGATTCCGGCTTGCTACTTTCTTCCGATTTTTCCGCTGTTGCCCCACGGAGGCTTGGTTGAAACTGTGACAAAACATCTTCATTCAATAAGGCTTCATAATCGCTGATGCGTTCTGTGAATTCTGTCCCAATACTAAAGGGAATAATACCAACTACCGTACCCATAAAAACAACTTCCATGGTATAATTGTCCGGGGTCCATGAACCGGGATTTCCGCCTCCCCATCCGGCGCTGATGGTAAAAGTTTCACCAGCACTTTCTGTTGGTGTTACCCTAGTCATGCTGTCGCTAGAACCCATTAAAAGCCCGGTATCATCGTAAATATTGAAGAAGAGCTCGCACAACCATTCATCCTTCACCTTGTTTTCAAAACGGAGTTCACCCATAATATAGCGGGTGTTGTTGACATCATATTTTTTGTAATAGGTCCGTTCATCCACATCAATATCGCCCTGTGGTGCTTCGTAAGTGCGCAGCGAAAGGGCACTAAAATATTTATTTTGCTTTTCATGAACCAGTCCCTGATCTTCAATAAAAAATTCTGTCGATCCTACTGACTTACCATCAATAAAGGCCTCCCAAAGATACCAGCCTTCTTTCCAGAATTTGCCATATTCATCAGTTCCCCAACCATAGTTAAACGTGATAATATTTTGATCTGACGGGATATCAATTGTTTTTGTTTCGGCACAATGTTCGGTGGTTTTAACACCATCTTCCAGCGTGTAGGCTTTCAGCGTGAGTTCTGCTTTCCAGTCCTTTTCATCGAATAACTTATTGTAGAAAGCGAGCTCGGCACTCAGGTACATGATTTCCCAACGGTCGAAAACAGTTCGGTATTGTTTGATATTGCCAACTACCTTACTCCACAAATAAGGACGCAGGTATTTGAATTTATAGTTTTTTGATTTTTTATTTCCGAAAAGCATGTTTTTAATAACTTAGAGGTTTATAAAATAGCGGACTGAATACTCATATTGCAGTATTTAAGAAACAGCTGGAGTTAATCTGGTCAGAAAAATCTGTTCAAATACCAAGCGGTTTTCAATTGCTATAAAATTATAAAAAAAACCACAGGTCGCAACAAAAAAATGTGCTGTTAAATTTCGGGGTAAATCCAAAGCAAAAACCCCATTGGTTGGAATAAAATCCAACCAATGGGGTTTAATAGTTAATGGAAAAAACGACTAATAAAACAAGATACGGTTATCTGTTATATCCAATGATTTTTCTATTGCCTTGTATGCAGCATCCTGATCAACTTTTTGTTTAAAGTTTGCGGTCAAGCCTTGAATTGTTCCTGCATAGCTTTCTTTGTCCTGGGCTTTGGCCATATTATCAACCCTCACAACAAATGTAGCTCCTTTGCCCACAATAGGTGCTGTTATATCGCCTGAGTTCAATGCAAAAATGGTCCCTATAACTTCTTTCTCTTGTCCAAATCCTTGTAGGTTTCTCGAATTAAAAGTCAATGCGTTTACATTTACTTTTTTGGTATTAAACTCGGCAGCCAATTTGTCAAGGTCATTGTTATTGGCCTTCATTTGTTCAACTAATTTCTCTCCCTTTACATCATTAAGAACAAGTGTCTCAATCCGGACTTTCACTTCCGACAATGGCGGGTATCCTTCTTCTGATTTAGCAGTAACAACGGCAACAACAAACATATCTTCAAGGTCGAAAACCTCTGACACATCACCTACATTGGTTTCTTCATTAAAAGCCCAACGCACAATTTGTCTGGGGTTAGTTAAACCTGCGATGTAGCTGCTCATTTTATCAATCTTTGGCATGCTACGTTTGTTCAACCGGCCTTCTGAAACCGCCTCACTAAACTCAGCTTCTGTTTTATTTTCGGATGCCAGTTTACTTGCCTGTGCAAAAATATGCTGATAAGTTTGGTTGCTTGCCAACACCTTGTGGTCAATCACGGCAACCTTTACTTTTTTGATATCTTCTTTTTTTCCGGTTACCTCTATAATATGAAAACCAAAAGGGGTTTCCGTAAGAGTAAAGTCGCCCGTGTTGGCATTTAAAACAGCTTCGTTAAAAGGACCAACCATTGAACCATCGACAAACCAGCCCATATCTCCACTGTTTTGCGCTACTGAAGGATCATCTGAAAACTGAATAGCCAATGCTTCAATGTTCTTAGAATTATTAACCAGATTAAAGACACTATCCGCTAATTTTTCGGCTTGTTCTCTTGTTCTCACCAATTCCGGATTTGCCCGCAGTGCTCCTTTGTACGCAATTAAAATATGCGAAGCTTTCATTGAGTCTGGGCGATAAGCAATGTCAACCAATCGGGCAACATGAAACTCATCATTCTCAAGCCATGGCTTTGTTGTAGTTCCAACTTCAGCACCAAACATTAAAGTATCAATTTGAAGTGGCAACTGGCCTTCAGTTTTCCAACTGCTGTCGTAACGATTGTCAGAATTTAATTTTACAAAACGGGCTACATTATCTGTTGTCTTGAATTCTTCATAAATATCATTCATCTCTTTTTTAGCAGCTTCCATATCTTTCATTGAAGGCTTTACCTCAAACAATACATAAGAAAGATCGCGTGTTTCTTTTTCCTTGAACAACTCTTTATTCTCGTCGTAATAATTTACATAATCGCTCTCGGAAACTGTAACCGTACTGTCTGGAATATCCTGGTAACGTGCAGCTACATATGTAATCCTTGCAGTAGTGTTGTCGTCATTATAACTCAATTTAGCCAAGGCAGCAGGAACATAATAAGCTTTTGAAATTAAGCTATTGTATTTTGTTCTCAACCTATCATCTTTAATAAACTTCTCGAACTGTAACCACTGTTGTTTAGATTCAGGAGGAAGATTATTAAGGTTTTGCAAATACTGCACAATAAGTTTTCTGTCGTATAATCCGGTATTTGGATCAACAAAATACTGTTTGATTTGAGCATGTGGATTAACTCCTTGAATTTGCTCAAATAGTTCATCTGCAGTAACAACAATTCCTAATTCTTCATATTCTTTTTCCATGATGACGTTTCTCACCAAGTATCGCCAGGTTTCATCTTTTATTCGATAAATTTCGCCCGATGTAAGATTTTCTTTTTGTTGCTGCTGTTTAGATGCAGCAATATTTAGGTCAACCTGTCTGTTGAAATCCATGATTGTAATATCTTCTCCTTCAACCTGACCAATATTAACTTCACGTGAACCTCCGGAAGACTTTGCAAAGTCGCCTAAAATAAATGCAAGCAAAGCAACACCAATAACAATAATCAGTAGTGTTCCATGCTTTCTAATGTTTCCAATAGCTGCCATTTCTCTCTATTTTTTTAATTTTTTTGGAGGTGCAAATGTACAAATGTAAGTGATACAAAGAAAAAAATAATTCAAATACAATTTTGGTATAGAAATATGACCCTTGAATAGACTATAATAACCTGAGTTCGATATAACAAATGCTGATACAGAATAACTTATGTCTTGATAATCATTTCTTAGTGTTTTCTTTGTGTCTTTGTTCCGATAGCTATCGGAATAGTGGCAGAATATTTAGCCA
>QMPA01000158.1 GCA_003650365.1 Bacteroidota bacterium
AATCTTTAAGACTATACTCTGTAATTAATAAAAAATCTTTTTTTCTCTAATTCCTAAAAATACTAAAATCCCTAAACCCCACTAAAAAGCCTTGCAACCACCCCGTTGCAAGGTTTTTTTTATTAAAGTACTCAATATCTTTATTCAAAAAAACCGGGCCATCCAAAATAAACAGCCCGGCTTTACAAATTTCAAAAAGTTTATCGAATTACCAATGCTTTTTTAGTCACAATACTTGTTCCTGTTTGCAGGGTATAGAAATAATAACCTGCAGGAATATTCGAAGCATTCCAGTTAACCGAGTGCTTTCCTTGCGGATAAGTATCATTAGCCAGAACGGTAACAAGGGCTCCTCTTGTGTCGTAAACACTAATGGTAACCTGCCCTGTATTCTCCAATGTAAACTCGATGTTTGTTGTTGAGCTGAACGGATTGGGATAATTTTGTGAGATAGAGGCAATTTCCTCAACATGGGCAACAGACAAGAGCGCTGAATTAGCAGCGCCAGGCGTATAATCAACCATAAAACCCCAGTTATCACTACCATCAGGGTAACGGCCGTACGAAGTATCAGCAAATTGTTCACCATAAGTCAGGCTATCCAATACGGATTTATCTGTATTCCAAAGTCCAACTTGTTCGCCACCACCACTCAATTTAAAGTTCAGGCTTAATACACTCGATTCATGACCTTTGTCGGCATAAAATATAATGTAACCACCGGCAGGAACAGTTACCGAGTCAGGATAAGTACTTTGAATCTGGTACATAGCTTCGGGATCAACCAGGTCGTCGGCCATATAAAAACCGCCCAGCATCACATCTTCTGAACCTGCATTGTAAATCTCGATCCAATCAGGAAAATCACCATTGGGTCCGGGAAGGGCAGCATCGTTGCTTGCCATAAACTCGTTGATGTAAAGGTCTACTTCCTCGGGAGGATTTGGATTTGTGTTTGATGCACCAGGGGTGTAATCAATCATAAAGCCCCAGTCACCAATGCCATCAGGATATTTCCCGTATGAAGTATCAGCAAATTGTTCATCATAAGTAAGACTGTCTAAAACAACACTACTGGGGTCCCAAAGGCCGACCTGCTCGCCGCCACCACTTAGTTTAAAGCCCAAACTTAACACACTCGATTCATGGCCTTTGTCGGCATAAAATAAAATGTAACCACCGGCAGGAACAGTAACCGAATCAGGATAAGTATCTGGAATTTGGAACATGGCTTCGGGGTCAACAAGGTCGTCTGACATATAATAACCTCCAAGCATTACATCTTCGGAACCGGCATTGTAAATCTCGATCCAGTCAGGAAAATCACCATTTGGTCCGGGTAAGGCCGCATCATTACTCGCCATAAACTCGTTTATGAAGAGCGTGTTTTGTGCATTGGCATTGTTAATGTTGATAAATGAGAACAGGACAAATGCCAGTAGTCCGCTCATAACAAAGTAATTTTTTTTCATTTGATTTAGGTTTAAGTTAATGTTTATTGAATTGATAAAATTAAATATAATTCTTGTATAAATGGTTTTCGATAAAAGAAATATCCCGTTACGATTAAGCAACAGGATAAATCAATGTTTAATTGTTTTATTTCTACTACTTTATTAGAGTTGCTTTTTTAACAATATATGCATTTGATATTTCAATTCGATAGAAATAATATCCGGCAGGTAGCCCGGATGCATTCCATTGAATAGTTTGCTTTCCTGTACTGTAATACTTGTCAGTAAGAACAGCCACAACTGTCCCGGTAATATCAAAAACAGTAACTGAAACATGATTCGGTTTTTCTAAATCAAATTCAATATTTGTTACACCTTTAAATGGATTTGGATAATTCTGTCTTAAGGACACATTCAACTCATTTTCATAAATTGCATCGACATATCTGTTTGACTCACCCGGTGAAAAATCATTCATAAAGTACCAGTCTTCAGTACCATCCAGATAGCGACCAAAAGAAACATCGGTTGTTTGCGCTTCGTACGTAAGATTGTCAACTATAAGTTGATCAGGATTCCATAGACCAATTTGCTCACCTCCAGCACTCAATTTAAAATTTAGATTTAATACACTACTGGCTTCTCCTTTGTTGGCATAAAACACAATGAAACCACCTGCCTTAACAGTAACAGAATCAGGATAGGCATCTGAAATTTGGAACATAGCATTTGGATCGGTAAGAATGTCTGACATATAATACCCGCCTAACATAATGTCTTCTTCCCCGGCATTATAAATTTCAATCCAGTCGGGATGATCTCCCTGCGGACCGGGAAAGGAAGTATCATTACTTGCCATAAACTCATTAATGAACAAACTTGCCGGCGGCACAAATGGGTCGAAATTGAAATCGAAATTATATAATTTTCCACCCCTGTCTGCAACCATATAAATAATGTGTTCGTTCTCTCCAAAAGTAACTCCTTCAGCCTGATCCAATGGAATATACCATGAACGTAAGAATTTTCCCGTCTTGGTCACTTCGTTTAATGAATAGGCTTCATCACTTACAATAAATAAAGTTTTCCATACAGGATGAATTGTTATACCAGAAACATCAGGAGAAAAATCTAACTCAGTTCTGAATACTTCAACTCCATTGACGGTTAATTCGATTAATTCAGGATTGTTCTTTTCCCCAAGAACAAAAATATGACCTGTTTCGGGATCGATGGTAATTCCTTCCAATCCATTCACCTGATTCGGGTCGTGTGCTACTTCAATTTCCCCGATGGTGTTTCCAGTAAGGTCCATCATGATTACTTTCCAGTTCACTTCTTCAACTACAAAAATGGTATCGTAATTAAGGCTGAAAGCGATACCTTCGAAATCGGTTCCATTTACAATCAAGGTATTCAGCAATTCGGCTGATGTGGAAATCTCATAAATATTTGAGACCGTACCATCATTATTTGTAAACAAAGTTCCTGTTTGCGCATTAAATGCCAATCCGGAAGGCTCATCAAAAGGCATATCAAAAATTTCTATGGGTGTCCAATCTGTAACCCGGTATGACAAAGGGGCAGCACTTCCTTCGGATGGATAATAGGTGGTAGATGGGGCATCGTCAACAGCTTCAATGTACCAATTAACAAAAGTGCCTTTCTCCAGTGCAGGGATAGTTCCGGTGAATATATTTTCACCGGCACCAAGCATTACAACATCCATATAACCTTCACCAGCATCATATTTTAAGGTAACAACAAGTCCTGTTTCATTACTTGTAATTTCAGCAGTTATAATTACCTCATCGGTAAATTCCGGAAACATAGGCTCGCGTGCAACACTCGTAATTACCGGACCGGCTGCTAGTGTATTGGTTTCCCTGGGTGTTGGAATTGTAAACGACATCCAATTGTCGGTACCATCAGGATATCGCCCATAAGAAATATCAGCGGTTTGCGCTCCAAATGTTAAACTGTCAATAACGGTATTGGCACTGTATGAAAGCAAAACTGTTTCGCCCCCGGCACCCAATTTAAAATTAGCATGAAGGGTATCGGGTACTGTAATTACATCGTCGTCTGTTCCGTCGCACCATACCAATAAATATCCGCCTGACGGAATTACCATTGGGTTAAAAGCATAAAGCGTTGGAGTATCTACCATATCCGACATATACATTCCTGTAATATCAACCTCATTTACACCAAAGTTATAAAGCTCAATCCAGTCACCATAATTACCAAATTCATCTTGAATATTGTTGTCGTTTTTAGCTAATAGTTCATTAATTTTTAGCGTAATATTGCTTCTGCCAGGAGATGCCGTGAACCCCATTTCAGGAAGTTCCACGAAAGATTGCCATTGATTGCTTCCATCAGGCATTCGTCCGAAAGAAACATCGGTAACTTGTGCACCATAAGTCAGGGTATCAATTACTTCTTGTGCCGAATTCCACAGTCCAATTTGCTCGCCACCGCTACCCAGTTTAAAGTTCAGGTTTAATACGCTTGTTTCTTGGCCTTTGTTTGCATAAAACAAGATGTGGCCGCCTGCTGGAACAGTTACCGAATCGGGGTATGTATCTGGTATTTGGTAGGCAACCGATGGATCAAGTGTATCAAACATATAGTATCCACCCAGCATCACCGCTTCATCACCGGCATTGTAGATTTCGATCCAGTCAGGATGATCGCCCTGAGGCCCCGGAAAAGACACATCATTACTTGCCACAAACTCATTGATATAGAGTTGCGCGCTGGCATTGTTAACATTGATAAATGAGAACAGGACAAATGCTAAGAGTCCATTCATTAAAAAGTACTTTTTTTTCATTTGCATTGGGTTTAAATTGAATAATTATTGATTTGTGATAACATGACGTCCTTTTATATGGTTTCGGTTTATCAAAGTATTAATGAATGCGAAAAATTTTTGATGCTTTGTAATGTTCTATTTTTTTTATACCATTTCTACTTGCTTTAATTTTGTACCGTTTGATTACAGGTGCTGCTGAGTCTCCATACCGAAGTATAAGGTTCAAGTGATAAACCCTGTCGGCCAGCATGCGTTTGATCCCTTTTTTCGTCCGCACAAAAACTTCTTTTTCGGGGTCATCCATTTTCCGTGTAAAATCAGAAATATTAAAACGCAGGATTTGGGTGATGCCCGAAAATTCATCTTTTTGTATTTTGGAATTGAACAGCGTGGTTTTATTTTTGTAACCAATGATGTTATCCCCCGAGGCTACCTCTCCCATTTCGGTACTACGCATCAATTCGCGGGCTTTACGCACATCCTCTGGCAAATGGTTTTTTTGTTCAAAATGAAAGCTCTCCTTCAGGTAACCCATTTTTTTTTCGTGTTGGTCGTAAATAACAGTTTTAAAATCGGCATGAACTTTTTTTCGCTTCTTGTCCAAATATACACGTACCAATTCCTTAATCCTGTCTTTAAACATATAACCAATAACCAGTGCGATGAAGAAGGGAACCGTTAACGAGCCGTACATCATTTGGGATGCAAAGGCCACTGCCGTCGCGAAAACCATGGCTAGTCCGGCAGCAATACTAAACAGAAGTTGTTCCGTAACCACCCCTTCCTGACGTGTTTGTGTATTCAGAAATAGATTGCTTTCGACATATTTCTTCAAACGACTTTTCCTGTGCAGCACTTCCTCATTTGACCTTTTAGGCTTTGATACAGAAGGGTAATCATGTGTGTCGCGGTAATCCATTTCCTGCTCAGCCAATTGAAGCAACTGTATAATATCAGCTTTGTGGTCTTCTTTTTTACGTTGAAGCTGATTAATCAAGCCAAAAACATGTGTTTCGATGAGCAGGCTTTGGTATTCATCGGTAAAATGAAATTCCCGATGCATATTCTTTGGCTTTTCCTGATTTTTGATAAGCACAAATTGACCTTGAAATCTCCTTCGAAGTTGTTTAATTCGTTGAATGAAATCATTCACCATTTTACTTCGTCCTTCCGTGCTTTTTGAACGGCTTATTAGTTGAGAATCATGTCGCAAAGCAGAACCAAAAATGGAACAATACCTTTTAAGTTGCTGTTTGTAACGTTGATGATTTTGTTCATCGGGATTTTTTTTACAACTGACAATGCTTTCTTCCAGTTGAACAAAGGGTGTATTATTTCCTCTCAACAGCTCTTCGAGGCTGTAGTGCGGCGAGGTCAAACGGATATTCATCTTCAAGGAACGATAAAAATGCTCCCGCAAAAAATTATGCTTGTTCACATCCAAACCATATGGAAGAAACAAGAACATCTCAAAATTGAAACTGTCCTTCTTCTTCTTCCTTGTCCCTACCGGAAACTCCAGTTTGAGTTCAAAAGCAAACTGATCGTGAATTTTGATGAAGTCTTTTACCATTTTTTATAGAAACAACAAAAATAAGCCTACAATACCCTATAATAAAATATTCCACCTCTATTTGCCTACGACAATTCCCTAAAAAAACATCTGTTATTGACTAACAGTCCCTACAATGAAATTTTTATCTTACTGATATAGAACAGCATAACAGACTTTTCCGCCCCTACAAATGCACTTTAAAACTATACGTAAACACTGCAAAAGCAAATAGGGCAATAGAATTCCATATCTTTGCCCCTGAAAGAAATAATCCATAAAAGTATCGTTTATGTCACTTTTGTTTAAAAATGTAAAAAAACTGGTTGTCGATATTGATGAATTTATCGACACCGTGGAACAGGGTGTGCTGGTTTTTAAAGAAGGCGTTAACAATTACCTGAGGAATGAGCAGGATAGTTTTGCTGATAAAATTAAACGAATTAACCGCCTAGAAGCCACAGCCGACAAATTACAGAAAAAGATTGATGATGAGTTTTATATGCACTCCATCCTACCGCAAAATGTCAGCGATATTTCAAGTATGATTGATAAAATTGATGAATTAATTGATACATCTAAAGACAACCTTTACCAGTTTGATGATGAACTACCATTTATTCCCGAAGCACTTCAAAATGATTTTATCCGCTTAAATGACACCTCGGCAGAAGCTGCATTGGCCGTTTTTCCGGCAGTCCGTATTTTTTTCCGCGACCCCCTTAAAGTAAAGGATCTGTTAGCTAAAGTGTACTTTTATGAAAAGGAAGCCGACAAACTGGCCCGCAATATAAAAAGGAAGCTTTTTCATGAAATGAATGATTTGCAATTGAGTGAAAAAATTCATTTGCGCTATTTTGCATTGCATGTCGAAACCATTTCTGACAAAGCCGAAACCCTGGCCGACACTTTATCAATCATGGCTTTGAAATTTAGTTTATGATCATTCTCTTTTATCTTTCCAGCGGTTTATTCCTGGGTTGGTCCTTAGGGGCCAATGATGCTTCCAATATTTTTGGCACAGCAGTGGGTTCCCGCATGGTTAAGTTCCGAACAGCAGCTATCATCGCAAGTATTTTTGTGATATTGGGTGCTGTTGTTCAAGGAGCAGGAGCTAATCACACCCTTGGAAAGCTGGGAAATGTTTCGACACTTGCTGCGGCATTTACAGTTGCGCTTTCTGCTGCCCTTACCGTTTATTGGATGACCCGGCTCAAGCTACCGGTCTCCACCTCTCAAGCCATTGTTGGCTCCATTATCGGATGGAACTTTTACACCAACAACCCAACTGATTTACAAACCCTTACCAAAATTGTAACCACTTGGGTATCCGGCCCTATTTTGGGTGGAATTTTTGCCGTTTTATTGTATATGCTGGTCAAGTTGATTATGCGCAAAAGTCGAGTCCACCTACTTTATGTGGATGCATATATTCGTTATGGATTAATTATCGTAGGCGCTTTTGGTGCATACAGTTTGGGGGCCAATAATATTGCCAATGTGATGGGCGTTTTTACAAATGCCATTCATTTACCAACCATCGACCTTTTTATCGTCCAAGTTGAAAGTACGCAGCAATTGTTTTTTATTGGAAGTTTAGCCATTGCTGTCGGAATTATTACGTATTCGAAAAGGGTGATGGAAACTGTTGGCAATACATTGATGCCGCTTTCTCCTGAAGCAGCAATCGTGGTGGTGCTTTCGCAGGCATTGGTGCTGTTCATTTTTTCTTCACAGGGTTTATCAGATGCATTTGTTTCTATTGGATTACCACCCATTCCATTGGTTCCTGTTTCCAGTTCTCAAATTGTAATCGGGTCAATTATTGGTATTGGACTATATAAAGGGGGAAAAGAAATCAAGTACAACATCTTGGGAAGCATCAGCCTGGGGTGGGTAGCTACCCCAATTCTTTCCGGACTATTGGCTTTTTTCCTCCTGTTTTTTGTAAACAATGTTTTCCAAAAAGATGTCGGTGGTACACCCGTTGGACTTGAGAGGATAAAAAATAACTTTTCAATAAAGCAGGAAAACCAAGGCATTGACAGTTTAAAAACTGTACAATATATTGACAGTGTAGCAGTGCAAGGAAATGAAAGCCAGAAAGACGCTGTCGTTGTGAAAAACGTAAAAAACCAGGAAAACTTATCAGCTTACGACGACTCCCACACTTTTGCTTATTGGACAATTATTGTAATGCTACTTATCGGCGCAAGCATCTTGCTTTTTTACCTGCATGCAGTACGCGAGAAGTTTAAAGACAAGGAAATAGATTTTAAATCACTGGAAAGAAAATACCGCAAAAAAGTTTCGCTGCTCGAACAAAATGTTCAGGAAACCATTA
>QMPA01000159.1 GCA_003650365.1 Bacteroidota bacterium
AGAATGTAATAAAGCACATAAACTGACATTAAAAAAAGCCGCGGATGAACAGATGTTTATCTGCGCATCCGCGGCCATAAATTAAAGTGAACAAAATTGAATTACTGACTATTTCCCCAAATTGAAAATATAACCCGCACTGAGACTCAGGGAACGATTGTTAAAGGATTTGTATCCGTCAGGTTTGTCAACATCCTCGGGGAATTTATTAAAGTCAAGAAATCCCAGTCCGAACCTGAGATCTAAAAACAACATACCGGGTCCCAGTTGTCGTTGAACACCGCCACCAATATTCAATCCAATATCCATCCTACGGTAGCGATCTTTATCAAGGTATAAATCATCTCCTTCATAATGGTCAGGTTTATCCCCAAATTTAATCTTACCCGACTCTTTAAAATAATCTGATTTCACAACATATTTTCCCCCAAGAATGTAACTCCAGTAAAATCCGCCATAAGTGAAAAACTGCCACGTTTTCCCAAATGTAAACCTTGCGAGTATCGGTATCTGAATTGTTGTAAAGCGCTCCCTGAATGAGTAATCGTATTCAGTTGCCCTATTTGGTCCAATGTCAAAGTTGTCTTTAATCAACATTCCTGATTTGGCCATGTTCAGTTCGGCCTGAAGGCTAAATATATCCGAAAAAGTGTATATGCCTGTAGCCCCAAACAAAGGGCTTGTTATCCAGCAGTGTTTTGCATTATCGCTATTGCCGTATTGTCCGCTGACGGTTGTAAAACCAATGCCTAAACGACCACCAACCCACCATGGGCTTTGGCTGAAAATTGTGCTTGTAAGGAAAAGAAAAGTTGAAAGAAAGAGAAGTTTTTTCATGATGATGAGTTTTAATTATACACCCCAAAGGTAATCCATTAATCTAAAAATTCCAAAAATGAGACTTAGACAGCTTCTGAGAAAAATCCTGTGCAAACGAAATAAGCAGGTAATAATAAATTCGATTTTTTTAGCTCATTAATGGCTTTATCGTCCTTCCAAAAGGTGTCAAAGCCAGCCCTGCCATTTTGAAATGTTGTTTCCCCCATGGGATGCCAATAATGGTGATAAAAAACAACAAGCCAAAAGCGATGTGTGTCAGCATAATCCAAAAGCCACCGACAAAAAACCAGATGATATTCATTACTGTGGAAAGACAGCCCTGGGCTTGTTCAGTTTGCACAACATCACTACCAAAAGGCCAAAGTGCAAGAATGCCCAGTTTAATGGTTTGCAGGCCAAAAGGTATTCCGATAATGGTAATCATCAGTGCAATACTGGCTGCAAAATATTCAAGGGCGATGGCAAAGCCACCAAATACCAACCAGATAATGTTTCCGAGGAATTTCATAGGAATTTCTATTTGATTAAAATTAACTCAAAGCACAAAACTCAAAAAACAATATTAAAAGTACAATTTGTAATTTCCAGTTTGTCTGGCTTAGGATTAATACCAAATAGTCATCAGGATGCGCCTTTTCAATCAAAATATTTTATCGCTAAGCGATTTGCAAAAAATCTTGCATCCCCGATAGCTATCGGGGTAGTTACGGAAGAATTTTTCAAAGAAGCTGAGCGGGAAAAGATAAAGATTGAATGGCGCATTTTGGTGATTAATTGGTATAAGAACCGTTTTTGTAAATGTCGTTCAGAGCTTCTTCTAATGTGTTAAAACGAAAAGTGAATCCTTCTTCAAGAAGCCGTTTAGGTTTGATATTTAAACCTTTGAGTAAAAAACTGTCAGCCATTTCTCCAAACATCAGGCGCAAGATAGAGGCAGGTTTTCTTAAGTATGAAGGTTTGTGTAGCGCTTTGCCAAGCGTTTTTGAGAATTCCTTTTGTCTGACTGCATTTGGAGATGTTAGGTTGTAGGCGCCGCTCGCGGTTTTGTTATCGATAAGAAATTTGATTGCCCGCACCTCATCTTTAATATGAATCCATGAGTTCCATTGCTTTCCGCTACCCAATGTCCCACCCAGGTTTTTCTTGAAAAGAACAGCCATTTTTGGTAAAGCACTTTCATTTTTATCAAGAACAAGACTTGTACGGATATATACAATACGCGTTTTTTCTTTCAACGGAGAAAGGAATCTTTCGTGGTTGGTACTGATTTTTGCCAATACATCATGACGGCCCAATTTCGATGTTTCATCAAGCTCCATTTCATCGCGGCTTAAACCATAAATTCCAATACCTGAACCCTGAATAATAAATTTGATATTGTGATTTGCTTTGTCGAAGACCTTAAGAATTAGTCGGTCAATTTTTAATCTACTGGACTCAATCTCCCGTTTTTTTTCGTGCGTCCAACGACCGCTGATATTTTCGCCGGCCAGGTTTATAATTCCAACAGCTTGTTCAAAAAAGGGTATTAGTTTTTCGAATTTAGAATAACTAAGCTTTACTGTTTGCGCATTGGCAGGTAATTTTTCTTGAATTGCTTCAGGGTTTCTACTGGGAATTATAAATTCATAATCATTGTCCAACTCCTTCATTAGGTGCCTTCCAATAAAACCACTTCCCCCGAAAATGATTATTTTTTGCATGTTTATAGGTTGGTTTTTACTTCTTGGTAATCGCAAATGTACTATTATTTACAACAATATGATTTATTCAAGCGCTAATGTTTGATGAATTTTAATTTAGAGCAAATTTAAACAGTAGCCAAAACTACTTTATCCTCATTTATTTAGACTGACTGCTATCTATTTTTCGAATGGAATAGCTTGATTTAAACTTATCTTTGGCGCAACCAAAATTTATCATAAAATGAAACGAATATTCCTTAGTGCTATCCTTCTTTTTTCGGCAATATTGTTGACAGCGGCAACCATCGAAAAGACTTATTATTTTAGTAATCCAGCGTTTTCCAAAAAGGGAGAATACCAGCGATTATCTTTCACAAACACCATGCTGACGAGCCTTCCCGGGCAACCGGTTTTGCCCTATCATGCTATTAGTTTGTTACTTCCTCCCGGAGAATCGGCAGTGTCTCTCGAATTTATCGGAGAAGAAGAAATTGTATTGGAAGGAAATTATCAACTGTATCCTTACCAGCCTTCACGGCCTTTATCAGATGAGCCGAAAAGAGTTTTTGTAAAAGATGAATCTGTTTATCAATCCGATGAATTGTATCCGGAAAATCAAACAGGAATACTTTCAAGCGAGTTTATGAATGGCCATGGGTTCGCCTTCTCATCATTCACACCAGTGCATTATCATCCACAAAGCGGAAAAATATCTTATTATAGTAAAGTAACAGTTCGGATAAAAACAGTAAGCACGAATAACGCTTCTACTGCGCTTAAAAACCTGAATACAAACCCAGCTATTTTATCGAAAGTTAAAAATCTGGCGCAAAATCCATCTGCAATAAAACAATATTCCCAAAGTAAAAACAGGGATGCTGACGATTACAGATTGCTCATTATTACGCCCGACCAGTTCAAGGATGAGTTTGACGATTTAACAGATATTTACCTTGAACGTGGTGTGCCAAGTGAAGTTTTTACGACTGAATACATTGGAAATAATATTTCGGGGCAAGACCTTCAGGAGAAAATCCGCAATTTTATTATCCAGGAATACCAGGATCATGCTATAGAGTTTGTACTACTTGGGGGCGATGTGGAACACATTCCATATCGTGGCTTTTACTGTTATGTTCAATCCGGTGGTGGTTACGAAACTTCCGACATTCCAGCCGATCTTTATTATTCTGGTCTGGATGGAACCTGGAACGATAATGGTGACAGCAAATGGGGAGAACCCGGCGAAGATGATTTGCTGCCTGATGTTGCTGTTGCACGTTTCCCTTTTAGTACTTCTAGTGAATTGACGAAGCTTATACACAAAAGTATTACCTACCAAAACTCACCTATATTGGGCGAATTGACCAACCCACTTCTTGCCGGTGAGCATTTGTATTCGGCACCCGAAACATGGGGAAGGGATTATTTGGATTTATTGATTGGAGAGCGCAGCGACAACGGTTATACTACTATTGGCATCCCCAATGATTATCCTATCGATTCACTTTACGAACATGAACAAAGCTGGGGAGGTTCTGATTTAATGAACGCCATTAACCAGGGAAAACAATTTGTCCATCATGTCGGGCATGCCAGTCCAAGTACTGTTGCCCACTTGTCAACAAACGAAATTACCAATACGAACTTTTCAGGTGCAAATGGTGTCGACCACAACTTTACTTTGTTTCATACACATGGTTGTGATTGTGGCGCTTTCGATTATAATGATTGCATTCTGGAAAGAATGGTGCTGATTGATAATTTTGCTGTTGCCGTAATTGGTAATTCGCGCTACGGCTGGTTTAACGAAGGACAAACCGAAGGCCCTGCCGCTCACTTACACCGCGAAATGGTAGATGCCTTGTATCACGAAAAAATCAACCATCTTGCTAAAGCGATGGCCGAGAGTAAAATTCAAACTGCACCCTGGGTCACTGCTCCCGGTCAGCATGAAGAAGGTGCTTTACGCTGGAATTTTTACGACCTGAATATTTTGGGAGATCCCGCGCTTAGCGTGTGGACAGCCGAACCCATAGCTATTGATGTCGTTTATAACAATACGCTCCCCATCGGCACAACTACTTTATCTGTTACCATAAATAGCGACGGGCAAGCCATGGAAAATTTTACGTGCACTGTGATGAAAGACGGTGTGCTTCATGGCTATGGAATTACTGATGCGACAGGGGAAACAGAAATTATTTTTGATCCTTTGGTAACTGAAGTTGGCGAAGCTGAACTTGTGATTAGTGGTTACAATTGTTTGCCAGATACCAATAGTTTACTTTTTATTCCTGCCGATGGGCCTTATGTTGTTTATGCCGAACATGAGATTCAGGATCCCGATGGTAATAACAATGGACTGGTCGATTATGGCGAGTTTATCTTTTTGGATCTCTCGGTAAGAAATGTGGGAAGCGATCCTGCAAACAATGCCCAGGTCACCTTAATTTCAGGAGACAATAATCTTGTAGTTCTTGATGATAATGAGAATTATGGAAATATTCCCGCCGGAGATACAGTAATGGTCGCTGAGGGGTTTTCTCTCAATGTCGCCACAAATGCTCCTGATCAACATGTGGTTACTTTGCAGTTAGTTGTAGTTGCTGATGAAGATATCTGGAATTCCGATTTCGAAATCATGCTGCAGGCACCACTGCTTACTTTGGGTAATTTTGTGATTGACGACAGTGATGGCGGAGATGGAAATGGACGTTTAGATCCCGGTGAAACTGCAAATCTGCTGATTGATGCTTCAAACTTCGGACACAGCAATTGTTTTGATGCAATGGTAAATCTGGAGACAAATAGTACCTGGCTGACGATTGAACAATCCCTTTTTGATTTGGGTGATTTAACAATTGATGAAACCAAAGTAGCCGCTTTTAGTGTAACAGTTGATGATTTTGCCCCAGAAGGCTCTCCTGCTGAATTGACTTTTGAGTTGGTTTCTGGTGACTATTATTGTCAGGAGAATATTGCAGCCACAATAGGTTTGTTAATGGAAGATTTTGAAACAGGTGATTTTACTGCTTTTGAATGGAGAAGTAGCGGACAGGCCGGATGGACTGTTACTGATGAATGGCCTTTCGAAGGTTCCTATTGTTCAAAATCTGGTTATATTTCTGATCTTCAATATACTGATTTGTTTATAACGCTGACAACTTTGGGGGAAGGTGAGCTTTCGTTTTGCCGCAAAGTTTCTTCCGAACAGGATTGGGATTACCTCTGGTTTTATATTGATGATATTTCGCAGGGAGCCTGGTCGGGTGAAAAAGATTGGGAGCAGTTTTCTTATCCACTTTCTTCAGGAACACATACTTTGAAATGGTCTTACGTCAAAGACCAGAATACAAGTGGAGGTAGTGATTGTGCATGGCTCGATAATATTGTTTTTCCGACAACAACAACTATTATTAGTGTGGAAGAAACAAGCAGTGACGCCCCCTTTACATTATTCCCCAATCCATCTAACGGAAAGTTTAATTTGCAATTGCTTTCCATTCAGCCCGACAATGTGCAAGTAAAAGTTTACAATACAATGGGGAAAATAGTTTACGAAAAAATAATCACTGCAAAGAATAGTACACTTATTTCTATTGACCTCGGTGATGCAAACAGCGGACTTTATCTTGTTGAAATATCTGCAGGAAATGCACAATGGTTGAAGAAGGTTTTGGTGAGGTAGTAACTGCTCACAGCCGCGCCTCATTTCAGATGTGCTAAAATCATTATAAATTAGCTCAAAGCAGAGCTGTATTGTGCAGATTTCTTTATTTTTGAAAAAACCAAAAAATAATTATTAATATGAAATACTTTCTACTTGTTTTTGCAATTGTGTTTTCCGGATATGTCTTCAGCCAGGATTTAATAATTCTTAGAAATGGTGATGAAATTGAAGCCAAAGTGCTTGAGATTGATGATGCCGACATCAAATACAAAAGGGCTTCAAACCCAACCGGCCCCACTTACAAGCTTCTAAAGTCAAAAATATTTTTCATCAGGTACGAATCAGGTGACAAAGATTTTTTTGGAGAACCTGATCCGGTACAGAGCAAACCTCCACCACCTCCCACTGTGGTTGATACACCGGAGAAATTTGTTTACGACGATGGAATAGGTACAATAGGTTGCCAGATAAAAAAAAGTGAAGGAACTAAAGTTTATGGAAACCGTGGAAACGAAATATATTACCGCAACAATATTGTTTATTATGGTTTTGACTTTACTTATCTTAAATTGACAAATCCGGGTAAAGTTGGCAAAGGTGTCGAAATCATTCAAAAATATTTTTATCCGATGAACGAAGAGCTAACGAAAGAGTTCCTTCCTTTGATCAGCCTCAAAAAATGGATGAAACAACCATCAATTGTACAGGGAAACCCCGTTTTTCCCAATTATAAATTTCGTGATTATCATGGCTTTGTCAGTGCGCAGAATTTTTGCATTTCCTTTAACGATCTGCAGAAAATTGTTAACTCATACGTGTTGGCCGAAGAGCAAGGTGTTGGTATGGTCATAAATTTGGTCAATTTCAATAAAGAACGAGAATATGCTTTGGTGTATATTACCTTTTTCGACATAAAAACACGGGAAATCCTATTTGCTGTCGAAGCAAGTGGTGAGGCTGGTGGTAGTGGCATGACCAAGCATTGGGTAGTAGGCGTTGAATCTGCCGTTCGTGGGATATTTATTGATGAAGTTTACAAACGCCGCTGGACAAACAACAGCATGATTCCTCATAAGCTTTTGTTTTACTAAGTTTGCTGGCAAGCCTGGTGGCCAATTTTTATTAACGAGTTGGTAGGTAAGCCTAAGAGTAGTGACTTCTTCCTTTGTATAATTGTCTGTCTTCAAACTTCCCCCAATTCTCCTATATTTGGCAGCTAAAAAAAATTCAATGACAAATAAATTTGACATCGTGATTATCGGTGCCGGTCTTGGTGGATTGCAGTCGGGGGTCATCCTTAGTAAAAAAGGCTTTAAGGTGTGTGTGCTTGAAAAGAACAAAGTCATTGGTGGAACTTTGCAAACATTTCCCCGAAAGGGTTGCGATTTTAGCACCGGAATGCACTACATCGGAAGTCTTGACAAAGGCCAGATGCTACATCGTATATTTAAGTATTTCAAGCTTTTTGACGGAATTGAATACAAAAAGCTGGACGATGATGCTTTCGAAATTTTTAATATTGCAGGGAAAGAATACAAATACGCTCAGGGTTTTGATGCCTGGAAAGTGCAAATGCACAACTACTTTCCACAAGAAAAAAAAGCAATTGATAATTATCTCGCCCGAATAAAAGCCGTAGTTGATGCGCAGGATATTTATGTTTTGAAAGATCCCGATGCGAATGAAATTCAGAATAAAGATTACCTGCGCATCAATGCTTATCGCGAAATACAATCGCTTACCCCAAATAGAGAATTGCAAAACGTATTGGCGGCCTTAAACTTTGTATATGCCGGCGAAAAAGAGACGACCCCTTTTTACGTTCACGCACTCATTAATAATTATTTTATCAACAGTTCGCATCGTGTGGTGGGGAAGACCGATCAAATTGCTGATTCACTGGCCAATGCAATCAAACAAAATGGAGGCGAAGTGTTAACATCAAAAAAAGCCACTGCTTTTGTTTTC
>QMPA01000160.1 GCA_003650365.1 Bacteroidota bacterium
ATACGTTTTTTAGGCCCCAATCCACTAAAATAAGCATTGGCTTTTGTACTTCTTTTCGAGCCGTCAATCACAAAAATATTGTCCAGTTGAAAGCCTGTTTTTTGGGCGAATGTTTCAATGGCTGTTTTCAGTTCCCCATCTTCAAGCGGTGTTTGTTTGTTGAAAAGTGGTACAATCAGCCGGCTGTAAAACATGGTCATAAAAATCATGAAGGCACTCAATCCACCAAAAACAATCAGCCAGAACCAATTGCCTGTTGAAAGCCAGGCCCACAGTATAAAAGAGATAATTCCACCACCAATCACAGCACCTATTCCCCAGCCTTTTAATTTATCCAAAACAAAAGTACCGGCAGTGGTTTTGTTGAAACCAAATAGCTCTTCAATTATAAAAGTGGAGTATAGCTGAAAGGGGAGGGAGAGAAAATCAAAGACGATACCCAATACACCAAAAAACAGCAGTGTCCTGAAATAAATGTTTTCTGTAATACCTCTAACCCATTCATCCAGCAAACCAAAGCCACCGGTAAATAGTATAATCAGGATCAATAGAAAAGAGAAGCTGCTGCTGATTAATCCAAATCGGGAAGTCACTTTTTCGTATTCCTGTGATTTGGCATATTTTTCTTCGTTGTAAATTCCTTTTAATGCCTTGGGCAGGGTAGGGCTCATATTTTTAAAATTGAGGTAGTCCAAAACTTTCTCAAAGGCAAAATCAAAAACAACAATGGCAATAATAATCCAGAAAAGGGTGGTGTACATAAGGTTTATTTTTTTTGCAAAAATAAGAATCGTAGGCTTTTCATTTTATCTATAAAATTTTAGGTACACATGCAATAATTAATACTCTGATCCTATTGTTTTAAAATGAATATAAATTAGTCAAGGGAGGACTGATCATTTAATTAATGGTCTAATTTTAGGCTGTTGTATTAATGGTAAATTAAGTCTGCAAAGGCAAAAGCTTTTTTATATAATAATTCAGCAGAACTAAAAAAGTAACAATGCATAAGTAAAAGCTTCAAAACAAAAGAATTTGGCAATGAAATTGAATCTATTGAAAGTAATAAATCTACTTGTCTTGGTTTTCATGTTTAATTCTATAACAGCACAATCAGACTTTTATAATTGGACTTTTAAGTTTGGCGGAGGCTCTGCACGTATTGCTACTTCAGGAGCATTATATGATTGGTATGGTAATGGAAAAGGGCCACAAATATTTGTTGCAGCCGGGTATAAGAATATATTACTCAATGTAACCACCAGTTATTTTAATGAAGCCACCAAAACAGATTTGGATTATAACGGACTTATTATTCCTGAAAAAACAGATACCAGGATGGTCTATTTAAACATCTCGGTTTCTTATGAGCAAGAAATTGGGATGCGCTTTTTTTTAGAGCCTTATGTGGGATATGTAATGGATCGCATTACAACAAATGCTATTGGTTTTATGGGTGATGAAGTTGAAATAATAAGAGACATAAATGGTATGGCCGTGGGTTTAAATATTATCAAATACATCAAGTTTTATGATGCTTTATTTATAGGGCCGTATTTCAATACTTACTATAATTTTCTGCCTTACAATAATATAAATGAAGAGTTGCCCAAAGGTTCATTCGGATATTCATTTGGCATTATACTTAAAGCCACGGACAAACAGTAAGTGAACAGCGTTAAAGCAAGAAAGAGTTATGAGGTGATGACAATTGAAACTACGGGGGAGGGACGTAGAGCGAAAACTGTGGTCAGACGATTATACGCCAAAGCAAAATCATCGGACGACCACTAAGTAACGGTGAACACTGAATTAGTGGTACTACGGATTTTATTCAGTCATCGGACGACTTCTTTGCGCGGATTTATTAGTCGTCTGACCACCGTAGAAATTTCGATTATCTCACATTAATCTTTTGCCTGATTTTCTGCTGCCCAATCACCACTTCAACAACGTACATTCCGGTTTGAAGTTTGGAAATATCCAGTACATTATTTTGCAGTTTCCCTTGAAATACTTTTTGACCGGTAAGATTGTAAATACTTACATCTTCAATTGCTGTTCCGCCTTTTGTGATGATGTTTAGCTGGTTGGAGGCAGGGTTGGGGTAAATAATAAGCTGATCATCTTCAATAATATTTTGAACATCTGAAACCAGCACACAAACATAATCTTCTGTTTGAGGAATGTTTTTTGCAAAAGCTGAGATACAAGTATCGCCTTCATTCGTCCACAAGGACGTAATTTTGTAACATGCCTCCACCATATTTTCAACACTTGAATCCCGGTATTGATGTTCGGCCTGAACAATTTTATTGGGTGCGAATCCAACTAATGAATAATCACTCTCGGCATCAAGCTTTCGGTAAATGTTAAAGCCGGCACAATTTGAAGTTGTATCATCATCAATTAGTATTAATTGAATGTTCCAATTGTAATTATCACTAATTGAACCGGCAACATCCCAAATGTTTTCATTTAGGCTAACCATGTCTCCATAGCCAGGAACACTTGGCCCAATATCTATACCTACCGGCAAACTACCGCTTTCCTGACCTAAAATCCGGTAACCTACCCAATATTCCAAAGAAGCATCCAGTAGGAGCAGGGTGTCAATTGCTACTTCATTCCACGCATTGATAAGCGGACTTTTCAGCGTGTCAGCAAAGATTAGATACTGCGCATTATTGCCTGTCCATATTTTTACAACAATTTCTGAAAAACCGCTATCAGCAAGAAAAAACCGTATTGAATGCAAGGTGTCGGCGTTATATTCTTCCAATTGGTTTTCATCCCAACGGATGGCAACAGAAAAATCCCCACCCAAGGTTAACCCAAGCCCGGAATAAATGCCATTATCCCAGTGAAGCCAGTTCAAGCTATCATTAATAGCGCTTTGTGGAGACTGCCAGTTGAGTTCTATTCCTTTGTCATCGTTTGCGTTCCAATAGGAAAATCCATCCAAATCATGGGGCGCATCACAAATCCTGAAAACCGAAATATTATCGACAAACCACGATAAGCTGTCTGCCGGACTTGAGCCATGTACCCTGAAACGAATCTTAAAGTCAAGGCCCATTGCAAATTCTGTAATATCAACGGAATTGGAATCCCAATCAAAACTTTCTGATTTCCAAAAATGGGCAACCCTGTTCCAGTAGTTTCCATCGTAAACCTCCACAGATAAATGCTCATTATCAAATGTGTTCTGGTCTTCACGCTTTACTTCAAATTGTAATATAATCTGCCCGACCTCAATATTTGTGGCGTCAATAAAGTCACTTTCCAATTCGCTTCCGTAAAATCTTTGGCTTTGTGGGATGTATTGAAATTCAACGCAAGGCGCATCTTTTCCCTCCTCGTTATTGATTATCCAATCTTCGGAACTTGCCACCCAATTATTGGTTTCGATTAAGCCTGATGACCAGTCTTCAAAAAATGGAAGTTCAAATGAATTGGTGTTAGCAAATTCTTTTGAGATTTGTTGCACAGTGAAAAGGCTATTTTGTCCCATTAAAAAGAAAAAATTGAAACAGAAAAGAGTGGAAAAGAAAAGCTTCTTCATGGCATTAGAGTTTGGCGTGTGTGAAATTATTTTGAGAATAGTGTTTCATTCATATTGTAACGACCGCTTTTTCCTCGAAAGAGTTGCATACAAATGTAGAAAAGAACTTTCAGAATAAAAGACTGCTGTTTTGTTTTTTTTACTTTTGGCGACATACTCATTAGGCAAAGCCATTTAGTGAACTGCGTTTCGGAGGAAATTTATATTGATAAAAATGAGGATTACAATTGTTGTTTTATTGCTGTTTGCTTTGAATGTTACAGAGGTTTTATGTCAGGATGATGAAGATATGAAACTTAAAAAGGACAAGGACAATATCAAAGTTTACCCACTCACTTGTACGCGAATTTTCGCGTGAATATTTACTTTCCGATACAGAACTTCCCGAAAATATTGCCCAAAATTTCATCGGTTGTCACCTCGCCGGTAATGGTTCCGAGGTGGTGGAGAGCCTGGTGCAGGTCGATGGCAATCAGGTCGGTGGGGAGATTGTTTTTGAAACCTTGTTCTACTAATTGAATGCTGTCTAATGCATTTTGCAAAGCTTCGTAATGCCTTGAATTACTTATGATAATATTTCCTGATATAGATTTTTCTTTCACTTTAGAAACAAGGGTTTCTGCCAGGAGATGGATGTTTTCTTTTCGCTTTGCAGAGACGAAAATGGTTTCTAGTTCGAGAATTTCCTGGAGGTGGGCGGGTGCTTCGGCCAGTAAATCAATTTTGTTGGCGACAAGTATGAAATGTTTGTCCTTGTCCTGGATATAATTCCTGAATTCTTTTAAAACATCCTCCAGACTTTCAGGGTCAGCAGTCCCCATATCGCAAATGTATAGGATGATGGAAGCTTGTTCAATCTTTTCGTAAGTCCGCTCGATGCCCATGTTTTCAATGGTGTCTTCAGAATGGCGCAATCCGGCGGTGTCGATAAATCGAAAGCGGTAGCCTTCAATTACAATGGTGTCTTCGATGCTGTCGCGGGTGGTTCCGGGAATGTCTGAAACAATGGCCTTTTCTTCATTCAGAAGCGCATTCAGTAAAGTGGATTTTCCTACATTGGGTTTGCCGATAATCGCAACCGGGATGCCTTGTTTGATAACATTGCCAAATTGAAAGGATGCAATCAATTCAGCTAACTCTTTCTTTAAGTCAATAATCAATTGGTTTAATTCTTCGCGGTTAGCAAATTCCACGTCTTCTTCACTAAAATCCAGTTCCAGTTCAATCAGGGAGACGAAGTTCAGCAATTGTGTCCGTAGCTCCGAAATTTTTTCTGAAAAGCCCCCACGCATTTGGTTCATGGCCATGCTGTGCGCTGTTTTCGACTCGGAAGCAATCAGATCGGCGACTGCTTCGGCTTGAGAAAGATCAATTTTCCCATTCAAAAAAGCACGCATGGTAAATTCGCCGGCTTCGGCAAAACGAATTCCTTTTGCCAGTAGTATTTCAATCAACCGCCGTTGGATGTATTCCGATCCGTGGCAGGAAATTTCCACAGAATCTTCACCGGTATAGGAGTGAGGTGCCTTAAAATAAGTAAGCAGTACTTCGTCAAGTGTCTTATCGCCGTCCATAATTTTACCAAAATACTGTTGGTGGCTTTTAATGGTTTCGGTAGTTAGTTGGTTACTTGCAGGCTGGAACAATTGCATTGCAACTTCCAGACTCTGCTTTCCGCTCATGCGCACCAATGCAATGGCTCCCGAACCGGCAGGTGTTGCCAATGCGCAAATGGTATCGTTGGTGTTGGCATTTGATTGAAGGTAGTTCATGACAGTCAATTTATAAAGAATCCTAAATAACAAAATTAGGCATAAATTCTGAAATGGTTTCACAAAAGAGTTTACCTTTGGCAACTCAATTTTTACATAGAAAAAAATTACAATGAGCGTTTTAGTTAACAAAGATTCGAAGGTAGTAGTACAAGGATTTACAGGTGGTGAAGGTACTTTTCATGCCACCCAAATGATTGAATATGGAACCAATGTTGTTGGTGGTGTAACTCCCGGTAAAGGAGGTCAAACACATCTCGACCGTCCGGTTTTTAATACAGTAAAAGAAGCTGTTGATAAAGCCGATGCCAATGTATCGCTGATTTTTGTTCCCCCGGCATTTGCTGCTGATGCTATAATGGAAGCTGCCGATGCGGGAATTGCAGTAATTGTTTGCATCACTGAAGGTATCCCAACCAAAGATATGGTAACGGTTAAAGAATACCTGAAAGGAAGAAATGCTCGCCTGGTCGGCCCCAACTGTCCCGGCGTAATTACTCCCGGAGAAGCCAAAGTGGGTATCATGCCAGGCTTTATTCACCAAAAAGGAATAGTGGGCATCGTTTCCCGTTCAGGAACCCTGACTTATGAAGCCGTTGACCAATTGACAAAAGTCGGATTGGGACAAACTACTGCACTCGGAATTGGTGGTGACCCTATTATTGGAACGACTACCAAAGATGCCGTTGAGTTGTTTATGAACGATCCCGAAACCAAAGGAATTGTAATGATTGGTGAGATTGGCGGAAATATGGAAGCCGATGCTGCTTATTATATCAAAGAGCACGGAACAAAGCCGGTTGTTAGTTTTATTGCCGGCGCAACAGCCCCTCCGGGACGCACCATGGGACATGCCGGTGCAATTATTGGTGGAAAATCAGATACTGCAGAAGCCAAGAAAGAAATTTTAAGAGATTGTGGTGTGCATGTAGTTGATTCACCTGCTGACATCGGAGCGAAAATGTTAGAAGTATTGAAATAGCTTTTTGTTAAGATATTGTTAAAAGGCCTTTTGATTTTATTAAAAGGCCTTTTTTAGTGCTTCACTTTTTGCATTATTTTTACCTTTACAAAAAAAATCATGTTGAGACATATTGTAATGATAAAATTTACGGAAAGAAACACCGTAGAAACCACGGCTCTTCAACTAAAAGCAATGCTGATGGATTTAACAATAACCATCAATTCATTAATAAAAATGGAAGTGGGTCTCAACGTCAATACCAAAGCTTCTGCCTACGACCTTGTACTGACAGCCGACTTTGAAAATGAGGAAGGTTTGGATGCCTACCGTATTCATCCGGAACATATCAAAGTGCTTGACTTTCTGAAAACAAACATGGAAAAAGCAACTGTTGTAGATTATTGCGTTTGAGGTATTTTATGGGAAATAAGGAAATAAGGGAAATAGGGAAATAAAGGAAATAGAGAAATAAAGGAAATAGGGGAACAGGAAAAATAGGGGAGAAGATGATAGTACTCAAGTCAAAGCACATATATTTTAGAATAATTACTTGTATACCTGTAAACCCTTATCCCCCATATACCCTTATACCCCCTTATTGCCCTTATCCCCAATTCCTTTTCTACGGGCAGAAATTAGAAGATTATTAACAGCGAATTATAAACCTTTAACAACAAATAGAAATGAAAAAAAACTTACTAAGTATTATTTTACTGAGCCTGGCAATCACCTCTTTCGGGCAGATTATCATAACCAATGACGACATTGCACCTGTGGGTACAACAGTTTATATGTCAAACGATACTGTGCCGGCGGCTGAAATTATTCCGGGCGATGCTGGTGCCAATAAAACCTGGGATTTTTCTAATGTGAAAGCGCAAACTACCGACACAATTAACCTGGTTCTTCCCGCTTCAACGCCCTATGCTGACAAATTTCCTGAATCAAATTTTGCAATGACATTTTCCGGCGATAGCATGTTTTTGTTTATGGAGCGTAACGATGACAAATTAGTCAGGACAGGAATGGCATTTACGCTGAGCGAAGAAGATCCCATGTTCTGGCACTTTGAACCTGAAGATATTTTGCTCGATTTTCCGGTAGCTTACGAAAACAGCTATACCGAAAACTATGTGATCGACTATACCATCGTCAGCCCACAACCTGGTGCCGACTCTGTGCGTCTGAAAAGTGATGTTGCAAAAGAAACCAATATCGATGCCTGGGGGTCATTAACGATACCGTTGGGTACTTTTGATGTGCTCCGTCAGCGTGTTGACGAGATTTCAACGGATAGCATTTTTGTAAAATTAATGGGAGACTGGATGTTTATCTCTGAAACTATCGATACAAACATCAGTTATTCCTGGTGGACAGATGATGTGGCTGTTGGATTCTCCCTTTTTTCCATTAGTGTAGTTCCCGCTTCCGGTGATGTGGACGGCAGTGTTTCGTTTATGAACAGCTTTCCGGTAGGATGGTTTGAAAATAATATGATTGAAAACAGTGTGTTTCCCAATCCGGTTTCCAATATGCTGAATATCGAATTTGAAGAAGCACAAAATGGTGAGTTGATTATCATGAATCAATTTGGACAGCTTGTGGGTAAAGAAAATCTCAGCGGTCAAAGTCGCGTCCGGTTTAATATGTCTGCGTTTCCTGCAGGATTGTATTTATTCACTTTAAGGAATGCTTCCGGAAAAGTTGTGAGCAACGGCAAGGTGCTGAAACGATAGCTATTAATTCATCAGATAGTAATTACAACAGACTGTAGCTCTTAAATCTAATAAAACAAATCATGAGAACACTAACTTTTATTGCGGTGTTGCTTG
>QMPA01000161.1 GCA_003650365.1 Bacteroidota bacterium
ACACATTGTTTGATATTTTTCAGGTCTCCAGTCAGTTTTGAACTGCTGATTATTAGTGGGTTCTTTAATTTCAACCCCAAATATGTTGTGCTTAAGTCCATTCTTTCAACATTGTAATGGGTAAATTGTCTCTGATGTCTGACCAATTGGCGAGTTTCCGTGTCAGGAATTGGTAGGCCTGTTCGAGATTAAGTTTGGCATTATCTGACAAACCTTCCTTGAAATCCCATTCGTAGCCTTTAATTCCTAAAATGTAGGTTTCAGGACATTTGCCAAATAGGTCTTTACATAAATTCAATACATAAGCTGGTGAAACAGCGTGCATCGTAAACTCAACTTTTTTGGCAGACGGATCTACTTTCTCCAATTTGAATTCATGGATGTCTTCTTTTGTTGCATCAACAAAAACAACATATTCCATTTTTGAGATGGTCTCCGCATCTTCCACATTCAATTGGTAATTGTCTTCAGAAGTCATACAGTTTAATTCATGTTTCTCGATCCAGGAATTTACCATTTTTACCATTTCAATTCCTAATCCGTCATCTTGCCGGCCCGGGTTTCCGTAACCGTAAACAAGGATTCTAGCTTTTGTTGCCATAATTATTTATTTTTTCGGTCAATAATTTCGTCTTTCTCATTGATTAGTGTCATCTCCAGGGGCATTTGTCCCATTGCATGTGTTGCACAACTCAAACAAGGGTCGTAAGCCCTGATCGCTACTTCCACCGCATTCATCATACCTTCTGTAATTTCTTTTTGTCCGTTCATAAACGACTTTGCAGTAAGGTTAACGGCAGTATTCATAGGTTGGTTGTTGTTGGTGGTCGATACAATTAAATTGGCCAGTGTAATCTGGTCGTCTTTATTGATTTCATAATGGTGAAATAAAGTACCACGTGGTGCTTCAATTACACCAACTCCTTTGTACAATTTCTCTCCTTTTACAACCAGGTCATCATTTTGCAGATCAGGGTCATTCAGCAGATCGCGGATCATTTCAGCCGAATGCAAAACCTCTATTAGTCGCGCCCAGTGGTAATGAAGGCTCATTCCATTTGGTTTGCCATGCGTATAGGCTTTGAATTCTTCAAATTCCTTTTGTGCCAATGGTGTTGGAATAAAATCACAAACATTCAAACGCGCCAGAGGGCCAACCCTGTACCAGCCTTTTTCTTTACCAAGACTTTTCAGATAAGGGAATTTCATATAACTCCAATTCCTGACTTCTTCCTCAATGTATTTGTCATAATCCTGGCAATCAACATCGTTGAGGATGCGATTACCATTTGTATCCACTGCCCGCAGCACACCGTTATAAATATCAAAAGCACCATCCTCACGAACCAGGCTTAAGTGGTTGGATGGGAAATTAGCAAATCCATCAACGGTTTTTACGTTGGCTTTGTGGTAGCCTTTAAAAAATTCGAGTGCGCCAATCGACCATTCAACCATCTTATCCGCATTCAGCGGATCGGCACCATTCAGCAATATATCCCTTTCGGCAATGCTCAGGTTTTTGTTTATCCCTCCGGGGATGGCACCCGTTCCATGTACTTTCTTTCCGGCAGTATGTTTAATGACTTCCTGTCCGTACTTCCGCATCATCACACCCTGAATGGCAAGGTCTCTGTTTTCCTGGATTACACCTATTATGTTACGTGTAACCGGATCGCCATCAAAACCAAAGAGGAAATCGGGTGAACTCAAATGAAAAAAGTGAAGTACATGCGATTGAAAAAACTGTCCGTAGTGCATCAGGCGACGCATTTTATCACCAACTGCTGTCAGTCCGTCTCCGGTTCCTGCGCCAACAATTACATCCAAAGCTTTGGCTGCTGCCAAATGGTGGCTAACGGGACAAATACCACAAAGGCGCTGTACTAAAACAGGAGCTTCCCAATAAGGGCGGCCTTGTACAAAACGCTCAAACCCCCTGAATTCGACAATATGAAGGCGCGAATCGGTAACCTCACCGGCATCGTTTAGTTTTATAGTAACTTTTCCGTGCCCTTCAACACGGGTTACTGGCTCTATTGTTATTTTTTTTGACATAACTTTCTGCTTTTAATCAAATTTAATTACTTCGTAAGGCAAGTCCATTTCGTTTCCGGTAACAAGGGCCACCAATGCATTCCAAATCAAGTCAGCATCAGGTGCACATCCCGGAAGGAAATAATCGATCTTTACAATTTCATGGCAAGGATACACTTTATCCAACAACATGGGTAATTCAGGATCGTTGGGTAAGATGCCTTCTTTATTTTCTCCGACTGTAGGGCCGTCCAAATAGGCTTCTGCCAAACATTCCTCAATGGGTATTCCATTTCTTAATGCGGGCAAACCACCCATAATGGCACATTCGCCAAGGGATACCAGAACCTTGCAATTTTCCCTGAAACTCTTTAAGATTTCGATGTTTTCGCTATTGCAGCATCCACCTTCAATAATACCGATGTCAACCGGTTTGGTGAAAACTTTAATATCGTCGATGGGCGATTTGTTGAATTCAACCAATTCGACCAGGTCAAGAATTCTTTCGTCAATATCGAGGAACGACATATGACAGCCAAAACATCCGGCCAGTGAAGTAGTTGCTATTACTTTTTTACTCATTTTCGTGATTTTTTCAGGTTAAACTTCAATTTCGCTTCCAATGGGTTGCTTATCGTATTTTCTGGTTCCGATGGGTTTCTCAAAGCCAATTTCTTTGTAGATGATGGAACCTACCGGGCAATTCTCCATCGCCAGTTTGGCCAGTTCATCTGTCATTTCTTTCCCCAGTTTTTTATCAAGTACAACGGCTAATTCGCTGCCCCTGTTTTGGAAAGCAAAATAGTTTCTTCCCTCCTCATCTTTTATGGTTTTGATGCAGCGTTTGCACATGATGCAACGGTTTTGGTCCTTGATAATTTTCGGACTTGAAGCATCAATTCCTTTTTGCGGGAAGTTATAAGGGAAACGCGGAACCATCATTTGGTAACGGTATCCGAAAGCCTGCAACTCGCAATTCCCACTCTTTTCGCAAGATGGGCAAAAGTGGTTTCCGGTAACGAACAGCAACTCGATAATACTTTTCCGAATGTCGTTCAGTTCAGCCGAATCATTTTCCACTTCCATTCCTGCAGCAGCAGGAGTTGTACAAGCAGTCATGAACCTGTTGTTCACTTTAATGGTACACATCCGGCAACATCCCTTGGGTTTTACGCCCTCGAAATTGCATAATGTGGGAATATATACACCATTATCTTTTGCAGCTTCGACTATCGTTTGTCCCTTTTTGGCAACAATTTCCTGACTGTCTATTTTAAATTTTATTGTATCGTTCATGGTTTAAAATATTGCTTAGTTGTGATGAAATTCAGTTTTTCTTCCCAGGTACTTATTGGCAGCATCTACCGATTTTTCAATGTCAAATATATTATCGAAATCAGTCATTGCTTTCACATCCTTTTCGTACAAACCCCTAAAATTCAGGATGCTTGATAAGATTGGATTGGCAGCAGTTTGCCCCAATCCACAACGGCTTACCTTGATGATTTTTCCCCAATTTAACAGGTCGTCAATATCTTGCCTTACACCGTGACCATCGAGAATTTTCTCGAGCTTTTGTTTCATCACGAAAGGTAAATTCCGGCAGGTTGAACACGAACCGCAGGATTCTTCGATAAAGAAATCCATGAAGTTCATAACGACTTCCCTTAATAAATCACGGCTGTTGTTGAAGATAATTATCGAGCCTCCGGTAGGCAAATCAGAATAACTTAATTTGCGGTCGTAGATTTTCTGAGCCACCATCATTCCCGATGGTTTATACCATTTCATCAGGTCGGTAGCACCCAGGTTGTCAACATCTTTAACGCCGATCAAAACACCAGATGGACCCCCAACCTGAATGGCCTGCACATCATCAGCACCGCACATTTCGATTACTTCACGGATACTGGTTCCCCATTCCACTTCATAAATTCCAGGAAAACGGCAGTCGCCTGAAACGCTGAGCAATTTCGTGCCGAGCGAATCTTTGGTTCCAAATCCTTTATACCATTCGGCTCCGTACTTTACGATTTTAACAGCAGAAGCCAGTGTCTCTACATTATTTACAATGGTTGGATATCCCAAATAACCTCTTTCAACAGGGAAAGGGGGCTTGTCGCGAGGCTCACCTCTTTTTCCTTCAAGGGACTCAATAAGGGCAGACTCTTCGCCACAAACGTAGGCTCCGGCTCCCAATTGAATACGAATATCAAAATCAAAGTCTTTGATACCCAAGATTTTATTTCCTAAAAGATTGTGCTCACGCATCTCGTCTAATACACGGTTCAGAAACTTCAACATGTATTTATATTCGTAGCGAAGATAGAGCAAACCAATGTCGGCACCGGTTGCATAAGCGGCAACTACCATTCCTTCAAAAACTAGATCAGGATATTCTGTTAGCATCACCCTGTCCTTAAAAGTTCCGGGTTCGCCTTCATCTGCATTACAGATAATAATGCGGTGTTCGCCATCAACCCGACGGCCAAATCGCCATTTTAAACCGGTAGGAAAACCTGCGCCACCTCTTCCCCTAAGATTAGAATCCTCAATAATCTGGATAATTTCTTCGGGAGAGTGCTTGCTCAGGTCTTCTTTCAGAATCTCATATTTATTGTAGTCCTTATTTAAAAGGAACATGCCTTTTCTGATGTTGTTCTGAACCATCGACTGCATGTCCTTGTCAGCGTTGTTTCCGTCGCCATTCGACTCGTAAACCAGTTCGTTAAGTTTCTTGCCTTCTTTAAGGCCTTTTATCAATTCCTTCACACGGTAAACGGTGAGGTTGGTAAAAATCCGGTCGTTAATAATGGCAGCAGGCCCCTGGTCGTTCATTCCAATACAGGAAGTGTCAAACAATCCAAACAAACCATCTTCAGAAACAGCGCCAAACTTTGTTCCGCAGGCAACTTCAAATGCAGATTTAACAGCATCACGGCCACGGAGAACAGCTGTAATACTATTGTTTAAGTAAACAGTAAATTTGCCCCTGGGTGTTTTTGTAAAGAAATGGTAAAACGAAATTGTTTCGTTTACTTCAGCTTCTGACATACCGAGTGCCTCAGCAAGTACTTCAATATTTTCATCGTCAACATAGCCTTGCATGTCGTGAATATCCAATAAAATATCCATCAGTCTGGTGCGGTCGGCATCGTATTTCGTGACGATCTGCATTATTTTTTCTTTCATAAAAAGATGTTTTAAGTATTGAATTGATCCTATTTCTAATACTGTTAAATAATTAACAGCAAATATATAATTATTTCTGTTAAATAATTCACAATAGAAAATTTATAATGATTTTAAATTAGTTTTGCGGCTGAATTTGGCTATGGGACGTACATCAAGAAAAATAAGAATCAAAGGCCTTGTACAGGGTGTCGGGTTCAGACCGTTTATTTACAGACTGGCTAAAAATCATCAATTGGTTGGAACGGTAGAAAATAACAATACAGGTGTAGAAATTCTGGTTGAAGGGAAAGCTGATAATGTTGAACAATTCATCAGGGAAATTCCTGTACAAATACCTGAGGCCTCGAGTATTTCAGAATTCATTGTCTCAAAAATTAAGCCCTCTGATTTTTCTGATTTTACCATCACCAAAAGCCAGTCTTTATCGGATGAAATAACAGAAGTAAGCCCTGATATTGCCGTTTGTAAATCCTGTTTGCAGGATATGAAAAATCAGCCAAACCGAATTGGGTATCCATTTACCAATTGTACCAATTGCGGGCCCCGATTTACCATTATCCAAGATTTACCCTACGATCGGGAAAAAACCACAATGCGCCCCTTTGAAATGTGTCCTTCCTGCCGGGAAGAATACACAAATATTTTGGACAGGCGGTTTCATGCCCAGCCTGTTGCCTGTAGTAAGTGTGGGCCACATTACACCTTAATTGAAAAAGGTGAAAAGGAGACGGATATTTCTACAATCGTCAAAACGACTGCCCGTTTGCTGGAAGATGGAAAAATCGTGGCCATAAAAGGACTGGGCGGTTATCATCTTGCCTGTAACCCTTTCAATGAAAAAACCGTTGCTGAATTAAGAATCCGGAAAAGCAGGGAAGGAAAACCTTTTGCCCTCATGTTCAGGGATGCAGAAACTGCTAAGCAATTTCTACACATTAATAAAAAAGAGGAAACTTTATTAATGAGTTGGAGACGCCCAATCGTTCTGCTTAAAATCAAAGAACAGTTTGCTCCATCTGTAAGTACCGGCCTCGATACTATTGGTTCCATGTTACCTTATATGCCATTTCACCACATGCTTTTCGAGGAATTGGATTTGCCTGCCATCGTCCTCACAAGTGGCAATATTACTGATGAACCCATTATTATTGACAATCAGGAAGCAATGAACATATTGCATCCAATTGCAGATGCAAGCCTGACTTATAACCGTGAAATATACAACCGCACTGACGATTCAGTAGCATTTGTTGCTAACAATAAGGAGCGGCTCATCCGCCGCTCGAGAAGTTATGCTCCTTCCCCCGTTCAAATCAAATTGAATGCGGAAGGCATTTTTGCAGCAGGTGCCGAGTTGGTGAACTGCTTTTGCATTGGAAAAGGAAATCAGGCAATTATGAGCCAGCATATTGGCGATTTGAAAAACCTGGAAACATTGGAGTTTTATCAGGAATCTGTCGAGCGTTTTAAACGTTTGTTCCGCTTTACTCCGCAATTGGCTGTAGCTGATTTGCATCCTGATTACCTTTCAACGCAGTTTGCTAAAGAAATGAAAATCCCAATTCTGCTTGTCCAGCACCACCATGCCCACATTGCCTCCTGCATGGCTGAGTTTCAGTTAGATGAAAAGGTCATCGGAATTAGTTTTGACGGCACGGGTTTGGGAGATGACGGAAATATTTGGGGAGGTGAATTCCTGATCTGTGACTTGAATGAATACCAGCGATTTACTCATTTTGAATACATCCCGCAACCGGGCGGCGATGCCGTTAGCAAACATCCCTGGCGAATGATGCTGGCTTATTTGCACCACTATTTTGGTGATGAAGTAGTGAGCCGATTCCCGCTACTTTTTAAAGGAATTGATGAAGCTGAAATTGAAGGTATTCTCTTCTTACTAAAATCAAAAGTAAATTCACCACTTACAAGTAGTGCCGGGCGACTTTTTGATGCCGTGTCTGCCTTATTAAATGTATGCAGGAATTCAACTTATCATGCCGAAGCACCAATGCGACTTGAAGCCATTGCTGACGAAAAGACTTCCGCTTTATATGGTTTCGAATTTGACGGACAAATCTCGTTCGGAAAGACATTTGAAGAAATGATTGCAGATTTATTGAAAGGTGAAGAAACAGCAAAAATAGCCGGGAAGTTTCACAATACAATTGTCCAGCTTATTGTTGAAGTCGCTGAAAAGATGCGGAAACATACTGGTTTAAATAAGGTCGTTCTTTCCGGTGGCACATTTCAAAATAAAATCCTGTTAGAGAATGTAGAACAAAAGTTAAAAGAAATTAATTTCGCTGTTTATTCCCAATCCGGTATTCCATCAAACGATGGGGGCATTGCCTTGGGACAATTGGCCATCGCTGCAAAAAGAAGAGAACTTGAAAAATTGAAACCGCAATTATCGTAACAGTAAAGACGCATTGTAATGCGTCTAAAATGAAATAACAAATCACAAAAATTCAAATTACAAATAAGCACCAATGTCTAAAAAGCCAATGATCAAATTAAATAGAGCGAAACAAAATTTGAATTTTGGAATTTCATGTGAACTATAAAACTAAGAATAAAAACATAAAAATAGAAAACGATGTGTTTAAGTATCCCCGCAAGGGTTGACAAAATAGATGGCGAACAGGCAACTTGTTCAGTTGGGACAACCTCCTACAATGCAAGCCTACAACTACTGGAACATGAGAATGTTAAAGTAGGCGATTACGTTTTAATCCACACCGGGTTTGCCATCCAGAAAATGGATGAAGAAGAAGCCCGTTTAAGCCTCAAAACCTTTGAAGAATTTAATGCTTTGAACGAAGAGATGGATAAAGAAGAGAAAGAAAAAGGAGAGCGCTTGATTTAAAAAA
>QMPA01000162.1 GCA_003650365.1 Bacteroidota bacterium
CAAGGCGTTATGTTTGCTTCCAATACGGGTTCGACAAAGGCTTCAGGAAAATACATCGCCCGTATGGATGCCGATGATTTCTCCTATCCAAACCGATTGAAATTACAGTCTGAATTTCTGGATGCCAACCCTGATTACGGAGCAGTGGCCGGATTGGTAAAACACATCAGCCATTCTGAAAACACCAAAGGATTTGCCCGTTATGTAGAGTGGGTAAACTCTGTTCAAACTTATCGCGAAATAAGGAATAGGCAGTTTGTAGAATCTGTTATTGTCAACCCATCCGCTATGTGGCGAAAAGAAGTGGCTGAAAAGCATGGTATGTATAAAAGTGGCGATTTCCCGGAAGATTATGAAATGTGGTTGCGCTGGTTAAGCGAAGGTGTGAAGATTGAAAAGCTGCCCGAAACGATTTTGGATTGGTATGATTCAGATACCCGGGTTACAAGGACACAATCAATCTACAGTGATGGGGCTTTTTACAGGATTAAAACAAAGTACCTGGCTAAGTGGTTGGAGAAGAACAATCCGTTTCATCCACAAATTGCTGTTTGGGGAGCCAGCCGGATTTCGCGCCGTCGTGCCCGTTTGTTAAATCAATATGGTATTGAAATAGAATGTTATATCGACACGAAAAGAGGCCGGCAATTGGATCAAAAAGTGGTGTATTACAGCGAAATTCCAGCTCCCGGAGAATTGTTTATCCTGACCTACATCAAGCAAATGGATGCCCGTGACGAGATTCAGAAATTCCTGCACAGCAGGGGCTATGAAGAAGGTGTAAATTATTTGTTGGTTTCGTGATAGTGTAAAATCGAGTCGCTGTGATAGTAAGTTTATTATGCTGGATTCCCCTAAACCAAGAAGACCTTTAACATTTATTTGGTTACTACGATTTTGACAATCTCCGTCGCATACCCTGCTTTTAATTTACAGAAATAAATTCCCGAAGGTAGCTGCTTCCCTTTTTCAGTAGTAGCATCCCAGTTGACGAGATGTTTCCCTTTTGTCTGGATTTGATTCCTGCTCAGACTACTGACCAATTTACCATGCAAATCAAAGATTTCCAGCAAAACTTTCTTTTCACCGGAAAGATAATAACTGATGAAAGCCATATTTTGCAATGGGTTGGGATAAACTACAAGCATCAAGTTGCTCTGTTTTATTCCATTATCCATCCCGACAAGGTGATCGACAGTTAGATTTACAGGAATAATTACTTCCTGCTGAAAATTATTGAGGCTTAATATTTCACAACTGTAATTTCCATCTTCAAGGCCATCAGTATTGTAGGTAACGACAAAGGGGAAGCTTTCGCCGCCCTGAATTTCAGCATAATTGGTGTCGATTGAAAACCAGGGAATTTCGGGACCAAGATTTCTAATAGGCATACTTCCAATAATAATATGCGGTGGATCAGCATAGTTTTCGCCATGAATTTCAAAATTAAGGGATGCGTTTTCCACCAATTCATCGTGGATATAAACCATGATTTCTGAAACAGCAGTCTGTCCCCCTTTTACAACTCCCCATCCCACACTATCTTCGCCATGCCATTGGGCGGTAATTCCATCGCCAAATGTGCCATCGTGCAGCATATCGCCGCCAGAACCTCCGACAAAACTCCCGGCATCGGTCAATTCCATGCCAACTGGAAAATCAATGTACAGATCCCTTATCCATTCATTATCCATACCGGCGTTGTACAGGGTAAACGTCATTGGGTATTCATGTCCGTTTCTCAGCATATCTTCAGAACAGCTCAGGTATGAACCAAAGATGCTCCGTCCTTCGGAATTTTGAGGCGTTTCCTGTTTCACATAAAGCTCCATCTTTAGGTTTCTTTGTCCAGTATTCGTAATCCAGAGCGTGTCGGAATAAATGACACCCGGCTTCATGGTTACTTCAAATAATTCGGGATTGAAACTGCAAAATGGAGGCGCATCATTCCCCGAAGGGAAGGTGATGTAATCTATCCATGCCGCATCCATCAGGCTACTCGCAGTGGTATCCTTATGATAAACCCACGCAAAGCGATGGAAGCCACTTTCCACTGAATAGGTTTCCAATGTCCAATCCTGATCACCATCCCAACGTTCTTGTTCAATGCCGTCGATACTAAATGCCAGGTAATCGAAATTGTCATTATTTTCATCATCTTCGCAGGAAACCTTTTTAAAAAAGCTAATATCGCCACTGCTAAGTATTTCCATGTCAAGTATCATAACTGATTCCTGCATATGGCTGATGTAGCCGCTACGGGCACTGAATGCACCTTCGTATCGGGTATTCAAATCAATTTGCCAATCTTTGTCGCCATCGAATCCCCAATTGATAAAGTGGAGGTCGCCCGTTTCAAAGTCCTCGGCATTAAAACCAATAACAAGCTCAAATGTATCGGTAGTTTCATAATTGTTGTCGCCATAGATTTCTACGTCAAAATTTGCGAGATGGCCGTTTTCAGCTTCTTCAGCAACAGTAATATTGTATGTAACTTCTCCTGTTTCTCCGGCTTCGAGTAAGGGAATAGTACCCTCGTAATTGTTGATTATAATATCCGGGTCTTCGCTGTTCAAAACTGCCAAAACATTTTTTACAACAGCACCACCCATGTTTTGAAATGAGAGTACAATGTCGGTGGTATCACCGGGGTCGAGTCTGTTGTTTTCGTCACTAACCAAAACATTTGCCACAATAACAATGGGTGCAAATCCTGTGTATATGAAGCTTCCCGGATAGGATGTGTCGGGTGTAATTAAAGTAGTATTAAAAGTAATTGGGTGGTTATTTGGGATTTCTGATGACACATTGAAATGGAATGCGTCAGGCTTACTAACAGCAATGCCGGGGAATAATGTGCCGATGTATTCGGTGCTGTCTGTGAGGGTGATGTATTCGTCCTGGATAGAAATCTCCATACTGACATTTTCAATAGCATCATTTTCCACACTGGTAACTACTATGCTAATAGAGGCTGTTTCGCCGTATTCAATTATATCGTTATCGCCTGATTCTACAGAATTCTGAACAATAATTCCCGAAGATGAAAGCAGCAGTGTTTTGGTGGAACAGATATGGTTATTGTCGCTTACTTTAAATGAAATCTCTGTTCCTGAATATGCCTGTTGCGGGATGCCAGAAAACAATCCATCATCGCTTATTTCGAATTCTGGGGGATAATCATAACGGGTAAAATTGAAACGCTGATTTGGACTGAGGCTTTGGTCGTGCGATATTTCAAGCACTTCGAAGTTTTTGGTGTCCCCATCCGAAACACCTGCTATCCAGCAATTAAGATATGTTAGTCCGTTTATGCTGCCGTAATTGTATTTGATCTCACCATTTGGGTAGAGGGTTACAGCATAATTATAAGAAGTGTTGTTGTCGGATACATATGTTGTTTTCCACCAAAAAGTAGCATAGGTCGAATCACCTTCGTACCACATGCCATCGCTATTAGCGGTACGGATATACTGGAATTGTGTATTGAAGGGGGAAATATTCCTGCTCACTTCAAACAGCACTTTGTCATCGTGAAAGTAAGGGTAGGGGTAAAGTTGGTCGTCAAACATGAGGTAACCATCTACATGTGCCGAGATACTCGAATAACTGCTGTCGTAAAAAGGGAAATCGAAATCAATAAGCTGGCTTATCTTTCCATAGTCGTTGTTGCTGGGATAAAGTTGTTGTCCGGTAACCGGAGGATAGGGTTGTGAGGTAGATAAAGTTTCATAGGTTTTATCAAATTCCCAAATATAGGGCACAGTGCCACCCGATGCCGTCATCTGGTGAGCGTATGGTATTCCTTGTGGAGCAGGTGGCAAGGTTTCGTCTTGTATTTCTACCCGGTCGAAATCAAAGTTATGTGTTATGGATAAGCTGGTTGTATCGTTGTTTTGCAAGGGGACGTTGTTTTGTGAACATGCAACATTAACAGCGCCGTTGGTATAATCCCAAATAGAGAATGAGTTGATGCTTCCCGTTCCATTGCCATCGGGGTCATTTTCCACAACCATTAGGAAGAGTTGTACATTCTGATCAAGCGTTACCTCCGTTAGCAAGGGCGAAAGGTCAAGTCCAATTTCAATGGTTTTGTCACTTTCAGAAGTTCCCCCCTGCATAAATATGGCGCCACCCTGGTAGTCAAAAATCGGAAAATCAATGATAAAATCAGGGGAATCACCATTATTTGAAAGACCTGCCAAAACCTTGATTTGTCTTCTTTTATTGTGGGTGAGAGTTACTTGTGCAGTAAGTTTGGGTTCATAACTTTCCTTGACATCCAGCACGTGAACACAATGATTCCAGATGCCTCCCTGTCCAAGATCGTCGGCAACAGTTTTGTACATCATATAGGCATAGCCCTGATCGCCCCAGTTGGGAACCCCGCCATAACTTTGTACCATTTTAAAACCACCAATTTCCCAATCTTTCATATTTAGTTCTCCATCACCATTTATGTCAATATTATTGGTGTATTGGCCATCGTTGTTGTAATCCCAGCGGATGGAATCATTGTAACCAACTATTGTCATGGCATGATTGGCAGAGCCGCCATAAGAAGTGAGGACATATTTTCCTGCTTCCGGTGTGCCAGCAGGCAGTTGGTAATTCGCCGACATATATTGTGCATAATAAGAAGCTACACCGCCAACATCCGATCCGTCCAGGTGATCGTTCAGCCAATGTTTAAGCGTGATTAATTCTTCGGCAGTACCACAGGGAATTTGATAAGCTTCTGTAATCCGGTTGCCCATTGCGGTATAGTAGTCATCATAATCTGATAGCCAGCGTTTTTCTCCACCAGAAGAAAGCCCGCCATATGTTGCCACATCCGGCTCGCCTACATATTTAAGCACCTGGAAACTGTGCAAATAGCTGACGCCACGCCCGAAATAGCCAATGCCGGCATTCATCCAATTCCAGGTAAAGTGGGTAGTGTATTGATTATCTGTTGTATTGGCAGCTACATTTCTTGCTCTTGCCATTTCATAGGTAAAATTATAGGCCACGCTTGATGCCTGCCCACATGAATAACCTGCCTGGTTAAACACCGGGCGCATATAAATTTGAGTAGAGTTATCCACCATAAAAGGCAAATCACGGCTGCGGGAAGCAGTAGTCATTTTTATGACAGGCAGGTTTTTCAACTGCAATTCTTCAGAAATACTTAAAGCACGAAGCTGGTAATCAGGTTCTATTTCTTGTGTTTGTTGTGCAAACAATGAACAGACAAAAAGGATTAAAAGTGATATAAAAATGGTTCTCATAATTGTTGTGGTTTGGCGGATCAAAAATAAGAAAAAGGGAGTGTGCCGTATATAGGTGTTTAACGATCTCTATTATCGGTTTTTATCTGGGTTGTATTTTTTTCTTTTTTACAATCCCCTTTCGGTCCCATTTTACATGAAGGTCTTTGTCATCTCCCTTGTGAAACACAAATAAATTCCCGGAAGGATTTCTTGATAAGATAACATCAACCTGTGTTGTCTGATCCTCAACAATAATATTTGTAATATCATTTGGTTCCGCAGTAATAACTAATGGATCAGGGCTATAAGAAAATAATTCGCATCCTGATTCTGAATTGATGTCAATAAAATAAGTCAAATGAGGTTCCAGTTCTTTCAGGTTAATGAAAACCGTAAAATGATTTGGGTGAACCGTATTTTTGTGTGTATGGCAAACAGTTTTTGAGGGCTTTCTTTTGCCATTTACCATCGCTCCCAATGTGAATAAATAATCGTCAACAGGCCGTCCATCTTCATCTTTAAATCGAAAATCAAGTTGTGCAAAAGATTGCTTTTTACTCCGTGTTTCGATGGTTGCATTTGTAAGCGATGTTTTCGCCTGTGCATAAGTATTGTCATCACTTACTTTAAGGCATTCCAGTATCAGCTTTAAATTCAGTTGTTGCTGTGGGTTTGATTTCTTTTTGATGTTGTTTAGAATACCGTAATCACTGTTTGAATGTGTGTTTTCATACAATGCACCAAAAGGAATTTCTTTGATCTCACCCACTAACGAAAACTTATTCGCTCTGCCATCAAGTAAAAAACGTTTAAAATTTAAATTGGCTGCCGCGACACGAACCACCATATCAGACCCCGGTTCGTAGGCTGCCGGAAATATTTTAGATTTAAACCTGTCATTTGTTACCCTGTCGCCAATCAGATTATAAATCCTTATTCCTTTGTCTTTCCAGTTTTTCTTGTCAAAATACTGTTCATTTACTTCCCATGACATCTTACTCCCGAGTTCAAGCGACGCCAGTATTTTCTTGCCGGACTCTCCCAGTTCCATAACTTGTCCCAGCATAGAGCGTCCATAATGTGCCAAACGCGAACCAAAATGCGGAGAGGCAAGATGTACGATATTTTGAAGACCTTTCGCTTTGCTGTATTCTCCAGCATAATTATTGACTACCCAGTGTTTTACAACCAGTCCGCCCGTGCTGTGTGTGATAAGGTGAAAACTTTGATCCCAGTTGCCTTTCAGGGCAGCATCCAGGGCATTGTGCAGCGCTTTTGAAATATCACTTATTTCTACATCATTTTCAAGGGAAACATAGCGTCCCAAAAAAACATCTTGCAGTTGAAAACCATTTTCTGCAAGTTTCAGGTGTAGAGATTGATAAGTTTGGGTTGACCTTACTGACCAACCATGGATTAGAAATACTTTTTGATTTGGCATCATATTTTGTTTAAGATTAGACAATGATAAAAAGAATGGTTAACCCAAACTAATCCTTCACCCTTCCCCAGACCAATGTATTTATCATCCAGTCGGGAAGTGGTTTTCCGGGTTCGCGGTTTTTTAGGTTCATATACCAGCCCAGTCTTTTGATGATGGGTAGTTTGTGGGTTTCCACAAATTCGATGAGTGTGCCGTCCGGGTCTTCAATATAGGAAAAATGACCTGCTGCCACGCCCATGTCAAAACTATTGGCACTGTCAACTGTAAATGGAAAACCTTTTGATTCACACTCATTACGTAAGGCATTCATTCCCTGTATGTCGAAACATAGATGGATAAATCCGAGGTCGCCCCAAATGCGGCCGGTGAAAATAGATTTCGTTTTTCTGGATTTTGCAATGATCAGTTCTATTTGCGAAGGACCAAATAATTTTGAAAACGGGCCTTTTCGCTCTTTGCTGTGTCTTAATAAAATACGCCTGATGGGTTGGTCGCCACCGGGCACAGCAGAAAGGTCATCGAAAATGCCTTCTTTGTCGTACACAATTTCATCGTAACCCAGAATATCGCAGTAGACAACTCTTGCTTTTTCGAAGTCGGAAATCCCAATAATTCCGCCAAATACACCACCATTGAAAGCACCTTCATTCTTATAAACACTTCTTTCGCTGACGACTTGAAAAATATTATTATAGGGATCTTTGACAAAGAAATGTTCGTTTCCGGAAGGGTCTTTTTCAATATTTCCTAAAACATCAACACCATTGGCTTTTAATTGATTGTAGAAAGCACTGATGTTGTTGCTTTTGATTTTTGTTGAGAAAATGCCAAGGCAGCCAATCTGGATTTCAAATTTGTGTGGTTCAGGAGTTTTTCCGGTATGTTGCCAAACTTCAAATCCGCCACCACCCTGCATGTTCATGGCAAGGGCAGCGCGCCTTCTACGGGTTTCGCCTTCGGTATGAGGCAACATCAATTCAGCAACAGCTTCTTCTTCAAAAACCCGAATATCCATTCCGAAATTTTGACGGTACCATTTCCAGGCTTCACTGAAATTACTAACACCAACGCCCATTTGTTGGATACCGCATATTATTTTTTGATTCATTGTGTTCTCTTTTAAAATCAGTTTTTTTTCTCAATTATTTTCCGTTTCTGTACGGGAGGGAAATAGGGTAGTAGGGGAAATAGGGGTAATAAGGTAATAGGGGGTAACCGTATTGAGATAATTCCAATTCTAAACATTTCATTTTTCCTAACTATCTAATACCCCTATTTCTCATATATCTTTAATCTTCTATTCCCCGATGACCCTTATTCCCTTTATAACCCTTATTTCCCTTATAACCCTATTCTCCACTAACACTACAACACTTACGTTGCCTTAATTTTC
>QMPA01000163.1 GCA_003650365.1 Bacteroidota bacterium
ACGCGGCGACCACCTCCACAATGGCAAAATAGAAGAGAAAATATTTAAGCAGAAAATACAGGAATACTATTCGCTTCGCTGTGTTCCACAGGTATTGGGACCGGTTTGTGACAGCATTTTAAATACAGAAGAAGTACTGATTAATGAAGTCAACTCGGTAAACGACAACCCCGTAGTTGATATGGAAACAAAAACTGTTTATCATGGTGGAAATTTCCATGGCGATTATGTTTCCTTCGAGATGGATAAATTAAAGATTGCCATTACCAAACTCTCGATGTTGGCCGAACGGCAAGTCAACTTTCTGATGAACAACAGGCTCAATGAAATCCTGCCGCCTTTTGTCAACCTGGGAACCTTGGGATTAAATCTTGGTTTGCAGGGGACGCAGTTTACCGCAACATCCACAGTTGCCGAAAACCAAACATTGTCAAACCCCATGTATATTCACAGTATTCCCAACAATAACGACAATCAGGATATTGTGAGCATGGGAACCAATGCTGCGCTGCTCACAAAAAAAGTAATCGACAACACCTTCCAGGTACTTGCAGTTGAATTTCTGGCCATTATCCAGGCGATTGATTATTTAAAAATAAGCGAAGATCTGGCCGGATCAACGCTAAAAATCTACAAACAAATCAGGGAAATTGTCCCCATATTTACTGAAGACACACCAAAATACGAAGAGCTAAAAAAGATCAAGGATTACCTTTTGGCTTTTAACCCTGAAATTATCAATGAGCCATCTACTAAAACCAGTCCCAAATGAAATACGCTTTAATCACAGGAGGTTCAGGAGGTATCGGAAGTGCAATCTGCATTAAACTGGCACAAATGGGCTATAAAGTATTGGTGCACTTTAATTCCAACAAAGCAGCAGCCGAAGAAGTGCTTCAAAATATCCGCAACGAAAATGGTGATGGAGAAATTATGGGCTTTGATGTGACAGACTTTGGTGCCGTTAAACAGGCGCTGAATGACTGGAAAGCCAATCATGAAGAAGATTATATCGCTGTATTGGTGAATAATGCCGGCACTACAAAAGACGCCCTCATGTTTTGGATGGAAGAAGAAGACTGGTCGCAGGTGATTGACACCAATCTGAATAGCTTTTTCTACGTTACTTCCCAATTGGTAAAAGACATGGTCATCCAAAAATTCGGACGGATTGTAAACATTGTTTCCCTTTCGGGACAAAAAGGCCTTCCGGGACAAAGTAATTACGCTGCTGCCAAAGCCGGGGTAATTGGAGCCACCAAATCACTCGCGCAAGAAGTTGGAAGGAAAAATGTAACGGTTAATGCAGTTTCACCGGGCTTCATCAGAACTGCCATGACCAAAGACCTTGACGAAAAGCACCTCAAAAAAATGATCCCCGCCAACCGTTTTGGTACTCCTGAAGAAGTAGCTGCAACTGTTGGTTTTCTGGCTTCAGAAGGCGCATCCTATATTACCGGCGAAGTGATTAGTGTAAATGGCGGGCTTTATACCTGAGTCAGATAAATCTTCTATTTTTACAACATTAAAAAAAACTAATCTGGATGAACCAGAAATCTCAAATAGCAATGAAACAAATCTCAAATAAATTCCAATTTTATAATATTCAAAACTCAAACTACACAAAGTCTTCATGTGATAATTTGTATTTTTGATATTGGTTTTTGTGATTTATTTGTTGTTTAATAATTATCATTTGTATTTTCTTTGCCAAGAAATACACAAATATTAGCGATAAGATACTAAAAACCAACATCATTTTATGAACAGGGTCGTCATCACAGGAATGGGCATTTATTCCACCATCGGAAAAAACCTGGAAGAGGTAAGGGAATCATTATACCATGGCAAATCAGGGATTGTTCTTGACCCGTACAGGAAAGAATTACAATTCCGTTCCGGATTAACCGGTGCAATTGAGCGACCTGTCCTGAAAGGAATTTTACCAAGACGAATGCGCGTAGGACTTGCCGAACAAGGTGAGTACGCATATATATCAACCATGGAAGCACTCCAGCAGGCAAAGATGGACGAGGACTTTCTTGCAAAAAATGAAGTCGGCATTTTATATGGAAACGACAGTTCGGCTATTCCTGTTGTTGAGGCCGTAGATATTATTCGTGAAAAGAAAGGAACCATGCGTGTTGGTTCTGCTTCTATTTTCCAGTCGATGAATTCCACTGTTACCATGAACCTTTCCGTGATTTTAAAGTTAAAGGGCATCAATTTAACAGTCAGCGCAGCCTGTGCCAGCGGTTCTCATGCTATTGGAATGGGTTATATGTTTATCAAACAAGGTTTACAGGACAGTATTGTTTGTGGTGGCGCACAAGAAATTAATGCCTTTTCAATGGGTAGTTTCGATGCCTTGAATGCTTTTTCCATTCGGGAAGATGCTCCACAAAAAGCCTCCCGCCCATTTGACAGGGACAGGGATGGACTTATTCCAAGCGGAGGAGCAGCAACGGTTATTCTTGAAAACTATGAAACTGCATTGCGGCGTGGAGCTCCAATTCTTGGCGAAGTACTGGGTTACGGCTTCTCTTCCAATGGCGAACACATTTCAGTTCCCAATGTCGAAGGTCCACAGCGTTCACTTGAGATGGCTTTAAGAGATGCACGGATTGAGGCAAAAGAAATCGACTATCTGAATGCCCATGCCACATCAACTCCTGTTGGAGATTTGAATGAAGCACAGGCCATTTACACAGTATTTAATCAGGGAAGAGTTCCTGTCAGCTCAACAAAATCGATGACCGGTCATGAAATGTGGATGGGTGGCGCCAGCGAGGTTATTTACTCCCTCATTATGGCACAAAATTCCTTCATCGCTCCCAATATTAATTTTGAAAATCCCGATGAACATTCTGCCAAACTGAATATCATAACCAAAACAACCGAGCAAAAAATCGATACCTTTCTCTCTAATTCCTTTGGATTTGGTGGTACAAATTCAACATTGGTCGTAAAAAATTTGTCACATTAAATAATTTCTTTTTTCAAATTCAGGCTGCTGACAACATATTCAGCAAAATGCAATATTTCAAATATTTCTATTGAAATTTATTTTAATTTTGCAGCCTCAAAAACTATCATAATACATAGATGAACAAAGAAGTAGTAGTTGGAAAAGTCAATGGTTTTTTAATTGATGAATTTGAATTGGAGGAAGAGCAGTTGGTGCCAGACGCACTAATGAAAGATGATTTGGATATCGAAAGTCTGGACTTTGTTGACATTGCCGTAATTATTGAAAAAGAATTTGGTTTAAAAGTTACCAGCGAGCAGATGATTAAAATCAGGAAGCTCGACGACTTATATAACTTCATTTTAGAGTATTCCAAAAACTAATGTCGTCCTGGAAAGGTAAAACCAGGGGCGGACTCGCAGGATACCGGTTTTTTCTCTTTATCCTCAGGTATCTGGGAATCAATTTCTCTTATTTTTTCTTAAGATTTGTTGTTTTATACTTCGTGATTTTTGTACCAAAAGGACGTAAACCTGTTTTTTGGTATTTCAGGAATATCCTTCATTTTGGATGGTTTAAATCCGTTCGCTTTCTTTTTAGAAATTTCTATTTATTGGGGCAAGTGCTTTTAGATAAAGTTGCTTTACTTGCCGGATTCAGCAATCAGTTTACTTTCGATTTTGAAGGGGAAGACCACATTCGTGAAATGGCTGTTTCCGGTGGTGGACTACTCATTGGTGCACACATGGGAAACTGGGAAATTGCCGGTCAACTGCTGGAACGCATTGACACAAAGGTTCATATTGTAATGATAGAAGCCGAACATGAAAAAATCAAAAATCTGCTCAACAGTGTAATGGTTAAGAAGCAGATGGACATTATTGTGATTAAAGATGATTTTACACATCTGTTTAAAATCAAAGAAGCCCTACAAAATGATGAATTGGTAGCCATTCACGGCGACAGATTTTTACCGGGAAGCAAAACAATGACTTGTCAATTTCTTGGTAAAGATGCCGAATTCCCCACCGGCCCGTTTTACCTCGCTGTAAAATATGCCAAACAGATTACATTTGTTTCAGCTGTTAAACAAAGCAAAAAGCACTACCACTTTTTTGCGACTCCGGCCAAACTTTACAAAGCTGAAAACAATTTGAAATCACGGGAAAATCAAACCCACAGTATGCTGTTGGATTATGTGAAACAGTTAGAAATTACGGTAAAACAGCAGCCGGAGCAATGGTTTAATTATTACTATTTTTGGGGAGAGAAATAATGATGCCTGAGACTTGGAGACCTGTGGGATATTCAAACCCAGTGGTCAGACGACTATCTTCTGTGACGAAATCGTCGTCCTACCACTCTTAGTTCATCATTTTAGTGGTCGGATGACGACTTCTTTGCACAGATGTAGTAGTCGTCTGACCACTTTGCTAATGAAAGACCTGAGATATTAGATTTGAGACCCGAAAGCAAAAACGAATATGAAAGAAACAATCGGTACAGATAAAAAAACGGCTTTACAAGCCAAATATGATGCGCAAAAAATTGCCTTTGCCCCCATCATGTTTCAGGCAGCTAAAGCAATGCGTGATTTGGGAATACTGGAGTATTTATTGAAGAGTCCGCAAAGATCTGCCAATACTGAGGAAATTGCTAAGGCTTTAAATCTTTCGGTTTATGGCGTAAAAGTATTGCTTGAGGCCGGATTGAGTCTTGAAATGGTGACCATGAAAGACGACAAATTTTATCTTAGCAAAACCGGGTATTTTATTCTGAGTGATGAATTGACCAGGGTAAATATGGATTTCACACAAGATGTCAATTACCTTGGGATGAGCAATCTACAAGATTCCATTAAAAACGGAAAACCCGAAGGCTTAAAGGTTTTTGGCAAATGGGATACTGTTTATGAAGCCCTGGCAGAACTACCTCCCAAAGTACGTGAAAGCTGGTTTGCCTTCGACCATTTTTATTCTGATTATGCTTTCCCCGAAGTAATGCCCCATCTTTTTAACGACAATCCAAAAAAGATTTTGGATGTGGGTGGAAACACAGGAAAATTTTCCATTTTTTGTGCCGAACATAATCCTGATGTCCAGATGACCATTCTTGATTTGCCCGGACAGGTGAAAGAAGCGATGGAAAATATTCATGAGAAAGGCCTTAACGACCGCATTTCGACCCATGCACTCAATCTATTGGACAACGCTATTCCTTTCCCAAAAAACTACGATGCCATTTGGATGAGCCAATTTCTCGATTGCTTTTCCCAGGAAGAAATTCTTGGTCTTTTAAAAAGAGCTTACGAAGCACTTGACGAGAGCAACTCCCTTTTTATTTTAGAAACCTATTGGGACAAACAAGCGTTTCAGGCATCAACATATAGTCTGCATGCCACTTCTTTATATTTTACTGCCATCGCCAACGGCAACAGCCAAATGTACCATTCCGACGATATGGTGAAATTGGTTGAAAAGTCAGGGCTTTATATTGACACGGTTTACGAAAATATCGGTGTAAGCCACACACTCTTTAAGTGCAAGCGCAAGAAATAGCAGAACCGAAAAAACTATTCAATGTCGAAATTCCACCTGCTAAATATCATCAGTGTCTTACTGCTTCTTGCCATTTTAACGGCGGGGGGACAAGTTGTGGTTTCGATACTAATTCTTGCCGTTATTTACCTGGTTTTTCTTGCCATTGGTTCAATCTTCATTCAATTCAATTTCTACTTCAAATCGCTGAACAGCGGGCAAACAAATCAAAAACAAATTGCCATTACTTTCGACGACGGGCCCGATTCGGAAACTACGCAAAATATACTTGTCATCCTGGAAAAACACAAAGCAGTTGCCACCTTCTTTTGTATTGGAGAAAAAATTGAACAGCAGAAAGAATTGCTCAAAAAAATAGACAGTTCAGGACATGGGATTGGTAACCACAGTTTTTCGCATTCCAATTTTTTTCCTTTGTCATCTTCAAAAAAAATAGCGGAAGAATTAAAGTCAACAAATGAATTGATTGAAAAAATCATATGTAAAAAACCAAAACTTTTCAGGCCACCCTTCGGTGTTACAAATCCTACTATTGCCAAGGCTTTGAAGAGTAGCGGGTTTATTGCTGTGGGATGGAGTTTACGCTCTTTTGACACTATTCACGACAGCAAGAAAGTATTCAAAAAACTTAAGCGAAAACTGAAAGCAGGCGACATTGTACTCTTCCACGACAATCGAAAAAATACGCCTGAATTACTGGAATCTTTTCTTCACTGGCTAAAGGAAAACCATTTCAAAGTGATTGGACTTGATGAATTATTACAAATAGAAACTTATGAAAAAATATAGATTATTCTTGCTCTTTTTACTTTTCTCAAGTGGCCTAATCGCACAGCAGACTGACAGTTTTTCACCAATGCAAGATGTCGAAGCACTGAAAGTAGAAATCAAGAAAGTATCAGAAAACACCCAAAGCATCCAAAGTGATTTTATCCAGGAGAAACACCTGAGCATGCTCGAAGAAGTAATTGTGAGCCGGGGGCATTTTTTGTTCCGGAAAGAAAACGATGTGCGCTGGGAATATTCATCTCCAATTAACTATGCCATTGTTATTTACGACGGCAAGTTCAGGATTAAAAATGATGAAAAAATAAGTGAATTTGATATTAGATCCAATGCCCTTTTTCAACAAATCAACAAAATGATTGTTACAGCAATCCGTGGCGATTTTGTGGACAATCCCGAATTTGAAGCTTCTTTTTTTGAAAGCGGAAAACAATACCGCGTTAATCTGAAAGCCCTGAATAAACAAGTAGCTGAAATGCTGGCCGGGATCGAGATTTTTTTCAGCAAAGAAACACTTGCTGTAGAGCGGGTAATGTTTATTGAACCCGGCGAAGATTATACCAATATTATTTTTAATAACAGAAAGGTGAATATTGAAATTACCGACAAGCAATTTGAGTTAACGAATGATTAAAAGAAAAGACATCTTCACGAAGTTCACTCTTCTAAGCCTTTTAGTTGCGATGGCATTTTCAATGACTGCGCAACCTGATGGAATCAAACTGTCTCAACCTTGGGTATTTAGCAACAGTTTTGAAAAAGGGCTTTTCAAAGCAGAGATGAGTATTTATGACAATTCGCTCAGCGGATTAATCATTATTAAAAGAACGGGGGAAACTTTCCGGGCTGTGTTTGTGTCAGAAATAGGCATCAAGTATTTTGATATTGAAATTGGGAGTAACGAAACGAATGACTTTACTGTTCATTATATCCTCGAAATGCTCAACCGGAAACAGATTACTGCATTTATTGAGGACACCTTCAGGATGCTGACGATGTCATTCGGGGAAACCAAAAAAGAAAGTTCCTTTCTTTGCGATGGTTCTGGCAATATGGTGAAAGTGACTAAGACTCAGAACCACGGCAAATTCCGCTATGATTATCACCCCAATTTTGGGCAGGTTAATACGATGATTCAATTCGGTTTTCTAAAGAAGACGCTCATCAACATTGAACTATCAGAATACGATTACCTCTCCCCCTCCCTGATCGTTGCCAAACAAAAGAAAATGCAACTGGTTCTTAAGCAGATTGAGCAATAGCAGCTCATCTTTAGGGGGAGATGGAGCCGGGATTATAGTAATTCTATATTATAATTTGCCAAATAAATTTTTCATCATCATACTAAAATTTTCTCATCTAATTATACGAATTACACTAAACACTTTTCGCTAGCGAAAAGTCCAATTAGATAAATTAGTTCAATTCGATGACAAACTGTTTCCATAGCTTTCTGTCGCCACTACCACAAACATCAGCATCTTCGACCTGAAAGGAAAAACAGACCAAAAAAACTATCTTTGCCCGCTATTATCAAGCCCATTCAATGAGCCAAATTGCTTTCGATAAAAGTATTTTCACAATGCAAAAAATCTGCGTTATTGTGCCTACTTACAATAACGGGAAAACCATTGCAGAAGTTATTCGTGGTATTCAGCATTATACCGATAATATTATTGTAGTAAACGATGGCTCGACGGATGACACTTTGGAAGCGCTAAAAAGTATTCAAGGAATTGACATTATTGGCTACAAAAAAAATATTGGAAAAGGAT
>QMPA01000164.1 GCA_003650365.1 Bacteroidota bacterium
CCCAACCTGCTTTGTAGTTTTCCCAAATATTATTTGATTCATCCCATTTATAAAGGTCATCGTTGGTTCCGGGATAAAAGTTAGAACCAGTAATGGTCATATTATCCACCGGACTGGCTATTGTGTGCCAGCCATCATCTGATCCGGTATAAGCAGGAATATATCTTTCTACCGTTACATAGTCACCATTCGACCCCACCGTAGTAATAATTACAGAGCCGTTTCCAGTTGCATCAGATTTAATGGTGAAATCAGCCAGGGTTTCGGGTGATTTTGAAGAAGGCATATACAGACCTCCATAAACAGTGAGTGATCCCCCAACATTGACATCAAGTGAAGAAGCGTCTTGCAGGGTAAGGTCATTACAAACTGAATGATCGCTTATGACAGGATCATTGCTTACATCAGGGACAGTAACATTAAAAGAAGCATCAGGAATATATCCCCAAGTTCCGCTCCAGTTGTTTCCTTTGGAATTCCAGTCTGTATCTGTTGTGCCTGCCCAGGTGACATCTTCTTTGTGCTCATTTGGGGTCATATCATCGGTTGCTGCTGAGCCAGGGATATCCCACTCGGAAGCAGTCCATGTTGTGTTGGGTGCAGTTACAGAGCGGAGGCGGACGGCTTTTCTGTTTTCATATTTCCAGGGAAAAAGTGTTCCATCCTGATCGATAACTCCGTAAGCATCAATAAGTGTTCCTGTTGAGTGATTGCCGTTGTAATAAAGGAAATAGCCATCATCACCATTACCGGAAACGCTTCCACTGTACTGGTCAGCTTCAAAACCATAAGCGCCCGAAAAGTAAGTTTGATTGAAGGCAACAACATACTTTCCACCGGCCGCGATTGTACCTGTAAGCTGAATATCTGCCCAGCTTGTTGGGCTTCCATTAGCTTGTCTACTTAAATACCATGTAATTGAATTGAAATCAACCGATGAAGTTCCAGCATTATAAATCTCAACGAACTTATTTTGGTAAGTATCAGACGGATCCGTAACTTCAGATATAATTAAATCTATATTCGCTGAAGCTTGAGCAGTAATTATTCCACTTGTAGCATTTGTCAAAGTTGCTGATTGAGCTTCAATTGTAAAATCTTCAGCTACATCGTATTGTACATCGGTCCAGGCAAACTCACCGGCAGACAATGGCTGGGTTAAACCAGTAAGCGAGGAAAGTGTTCCGGTTCCAGAGGCTTTTGCAAGTGTTACACTGCTAGTTTCGTCTAAATCTATCGAACCGTTGGCATCTGTTGCATCTACGCTTGCTGAGAAATCAGTATTGATAACAACTGTTGACGGGGTATTCATTGAAAGCCTGTCAGCTGTAACGACCAGTTTGTTGTTATCGCCAGTATCATCTGTCTCGGCTCCACCGGCATCTCCGGCAGCAAATGTAGAACCTGAGGCATCTGCACTTGCAGAGATAATGGTAAACTTCAGGTTGTCATTATCCGTTACATTTGTTTTGAAAGTAGCATTAATGGAAAAATCTTTTGTAGCATCATCTGCTGCCGACAGGCCTGATATTCCCGAAAATGTAGTTGATGCAGTAACAGAAGTTACCTCAGACACGTTTGATGTTCCGTCAAAAAGTGCAAGTGCTTGAATATTATCAAAATTACCGATTGATAAAGTAACCGATATCAGACCTGTAGGCTTAGAATCAGAGTCCGATCCTGTTGTACCGCCATCACGAATCGTAAATTTTCCGACTTCAATTGAGTTGGTGGTGGTGAGCCCGCTGCTTGCCGAGTATTGTAAATAATCAATATCCGTTGGTTCACTCCAAGCAGATTTTTTTACAATATCAGAATCTGCTGAATTTGCTGCGCCTGTTGAAGCATTTACAACAATGTTGTGAAAGCCGTATTCATCCCTGCTACCACCACCACTTACATCATTTCCTTCCCACCTGATATAGTAATTAGATCCATCAGCAATTGAAAGTCCGGTAATTGTAGTTGTCCTGTTTGTTGTTTGCCAAGTAGGGCTTCCGTCAGCTGCTTCAGGAGTAGTAAAATCCAATGCGACAACAGAAGTATATATCACATCATCCGCTGAATGCGAAAAATTTAATGAATTCGCTCTCCCCTGATCATTATAAACCACGATATCATAATCAATATCCAAAGAGGTAATTGTAGAACCTGTGTTGTTTGTTATTTTTAGTGTAACGGTACCGGGTGTCCAATCGCTTCCTCCGGGTTGAATGCCAAAAATATAGTCACTTGATCCGATATCAAATGCCCAAAACCCACCTGTACCTTCAGCACCAGATGATGAGCCTCGTGCATGATCTCCTGATTCATACGTTCCACCAAAGGTTGTTGCTCCACTTGACATTCCGGTTGTTGCCCATGCATCGGAATCAAGTTGTCCTGATGAAGGGGATGGATTGAAACCTGTACCAGCATACTGACCTTCATTAACTCCGGAAACAGTAGCATCGAAATCAATCGTGTAATCAGTACTGGCTGCATCAATCGAAAGTTGTGCCATTAACTGCATTGTTAATCCAGCCATCAACAAAATTAAAAAAGTAAATTTTTTCATATTAAAAAGTATTTAGTTATTAATTAATTAATTTTATTTTTAGCTAAAACACCAAAAACCGCTTGCAAAAATTAAACCTGCGGTTTACTTGTTTTAGTAACCTTCAAAGCTAAAACTATTTCTTTGTTGTAATAAACAAAGTAGATATTTAAAACGGGTCTAAATAAAGGAAGTCGTTTTTACTCTTCATCTTGTGTAACAATCAGCCCGACTTCCATAATTCCCGGTGTTTCAATTTTGGTCATTTTGTTTTCGACACGGACTTTGCAAATCCCATCTTTACTAAAATAAAGGCTGTCGCGGATGGGGAGTTCAATGTCCCAGAGTTCGCCCATTCCATTGGCTTTCCAATCACCATTTTTGTCTTTCAACTTAAAATGATATTCGGCTGTACGCATCTCCCCGCCGGGGGAATAAAAGGTAATGTTGGCATCAAGATAATCGTATGGAAAATAAGTATGGTGGCGCAGTGCCAGTTTAAAATCAAGATAATCACCCGCTTTTACCGGCACTTCGAATAGCAATATATCGAAACGGTTCCAACTTGTATTTTCAAAGGTTTTGTATTGTTTGAAAGCTATACGATCTCCACACGCAGCCAGTAACAGTGAAAATATAATAGCAATTAAAACTGATCTTTTCATAATGATATAATTGGATTTTACGAAATTAAGGATTCTTCCATTTACTCCAGCGCTTTTCGTAAATGTTCTTCAATTGTGGGACAGCAAAACCAATCCTCAGGAAGGTACTGTTTTAATTGGTAGAGATTCCGTCGGTCCCCCGATAGCTATCGGGGTCCTTCAGAATTAAACGAATGGAGGGGGAAAGTTCCACATGTTATTTCATACTTTTGTACCATGTCGAAAAAAAAGGCAAAACAAAAATTCTACGTAGTCTGGCAGGGATTTAAACCCGGAATTTACAACAGTTGGGAGGCTTGTAAAAAACAGGTAACCGGCTTTGATGGCGCACAGTTCAAATCGTTTAGTACGAAGGAAGAAGCAAATTTGGCCATCAACAAATCGTATTGGGAAATTATTGAAAAGAAGGGGAAAAAAGACTTGAAGGAATTGACAGGAAAAGACAAGCCGATTTTAAACAGTATTTCTGTTGATGCAGCCTGCAAAGGAAATCCGGGCCCGTTGGAATACCGGGGCGTTTATACCGATACCGAAACACCACTTTTCGCACGTGGTCCTTTTGAAATGGGAACGGTAAATATTGGCGAATTTCTGGCATTGGTTCTGGGAATGGCCTGGTTGAAGAAACACAAAATCAACGATATGCCAATTTACTCCGATTCGCGCACCGCTATGGCCTGGGTTCGGAATAAAAAAGCGAATACCAAGCTCAAAAAAACAGCCAAAAATGCCATCCTTTTTGAAGCCTTAGACAAGGCTGTTGATTGGCTTAAAACCAACAATCCGAAATATAAAGTATTGAAATGGAAAACGAAGGAATGGGGAGAAATACCTGCTGATTATGGGAGGAAATAGTGGCGGACAGGGAGGTTGAGAGCGTGCGAGTACGTTGATGGGCGATAATTGGCGAGGGAGTGAAAAAAGGCGAGGGGGCGAGGGAGCGATAATTGGCGAGAGGGCGATAGGGTGAGAATTGAGATTGAGGTTGAGGGTTTTTTAGAGGATTGATCTTAGTAAATAATAAGGATAGAATACTTAGAAAAAATACTGGCTTTGGGTAAAAGAATATTTCAAATAACACTGTACACAACATTCTTTTTTACAGGAGTCTTACTATTGATTTCTGTTTTTGCCTCTTTTTTCAATCCCGCTGTTTTTCCATTTTTATCAGTTATTGCCCTGTTTTTTCCGCTTCTTTGGATTATTAACACTTTGTTTCTGCTCCTTTTTTTAATTAAAAAAAGTCCCTGGTCAGTTCTTTCTTTAATCCTTTTATTATCGGGGATTTATCAGGTATTACTGGTTTATAATATTTCAAGCAGTAATGATACAGAAGGGAGCTCAGGTAAAATAAATATTGTTTCTTTTAATACGGGCAATGCCGATACCATAAATCCTTTGGCAAGCCGAAAAGCTGCTTTTGATAATGAGCTGTTTCTAAAATCAGATATTATTTGTCTTCAGGAATTTACACCTGCAAATGAAAAAGGAATAGCTGTTTTAGAGCGTTTCAATTATAAAATAAATGTTGACTTTTACGGGAATATTGGTGGCGATTCGAGTGGGCTATCTGTTTATTCCAATTATGAAATTATTGATGTTGGCTGGCTAAAACAAGATTTAGAAGACACTTATGCCCTGTGGTGTGATCTAAACATTGATGAGGATACAATCAAGCTCATTAACATACAGTTACAAAGTATCCGCCTTGAAGATAACGAATTGGAATCGATGACAAGTTTCAAGGAAATCGTTCACTTGCCCGGTCATTTATCATCAATATATGCAAAGTTAAAGAGGGGATTTTTGTGGAGGGAAGAACAAGTAACACAACTTACAAATCTGATAAAAGCAAGTGAATACCCAGTTATTTTATGTGGCGACTTCAACGATCCACCGGCTTCTTTTGCCTATCGGGAAATTTCGAGCTTGCTTAATGATGCATTCCTGGAAAAAGGAAAAGGCTTTGGTTTTACTTATGCAGGCGGGCTTCCCTTTTTAAGGATCGATTATTTTATGGTGGATGACAGATTGAATGTTTCGGCTTACCATAAGATGCAAGCTACACATTCGGATCATTATCCTATTGAGGTTGAGGTTGAGAGGATGGAATAAGCGAGGGGGCGAAAAGGCGAGAGAGCGAGAGGGTGATGGGGAGAAAAGGCGAGGGGGCGAGAGGGCAATAATAGTTAAGGTGGAAACGGGATAAAGATACTTTGAAGTAATAATATAATCTGTCACACGCTGTTTGTCAATGTTTTTATGTGTCCCTTTATTTCGCAAAATCGCCCCCTCGCCTTTTTTCGCCCTTTCGCCCCTTCTTCTTTTTTTGCTTATTCACCCCTTCGCTCACTCGACTTTATTCTCAACCTTAAAATAATTATCGTATTTTGGCTCTTTAAAACCAATCTTATGACCAATAAATTAATTCAGGATTACACATCCTTTGTAAAGAAAAACAAATTACAGCCCATTGTTGATGTTGCTATTTTTGGAATTATTATCGTGTTCTTTCACTTTTTGTGGTGGAACGGATTAAAGAGTTTTCTCCTAAACTTTATGGGTTTCCAGCAATTAGAGCTTTTTCTTGCCCACCAGGTATTTCTGCCAGCCGCATGGGTAGTTGAGAATATTTTGCAGTACCCAATTAAAACAGTAGGCAACGCACTCTTCTTTGAAAATAATGGATACGTAGAAGTTGTCGGGTCTTGTTCAGGCCTAAAACAATTTTATCAGTGGACGATATTAATCCTTCTTTTTCCTGGTCCATGGAAGAAAAAATTATGGTTTATTCCAATGGGGTTGTTGGTCATTCATATTGTGAATATTCTCCGGATTGTTATTCTATCGGTAGTAACCGTTCACTGGCCAGATCAATGGGATTTTATTCACCTTTGGGTTTTGCGACCATTTTTCTATGTCGTCATTTTTGCCCTGTGGATGATTTGGGAGGAGAAATTCCGTTTGCCGGCTTTGGCAAGGAAGGGGTGAGGTTGAGTGGGTGAAAAAAGGCGAGGGGGCGAGAAAAGGCGAGGAATTAGAATGACCAGTTACCTGGGGAGTTAATCATTTTAACGATCATTGCGATAATGTGGTCGTATTTATCATTTAGATTATTGTGTAATTGACGATCAATATACTTGCATGCCAGTGCATAGTCAAGCCAAACTTGCGTTTCAGCTGCTTCACCTTCTGAGTCTGACAATTTTGAAACAAAATGTTTTGGGTATCTTCTTTTTCGAAATGCTTCAGCTAAATTTCCCGATACAGAACGAGACGAGCGGCGAATTTGGTCAGTAAGTGAATACTTTTCCTCTCTTTAGGAAATAATTTACTCATCTCAAAAACCTCCATCCCGGCTTCAAATGATAGCTGATAAACTTTCAAATCTCTATGCGTTTTTATTCTTTCCATCAGTATATTATTTTGTATGATTCCTTCTCGCCTGTTTTCGCCCTCTCGCCTATTTTCGCCTTCTCACTCATTCGCCCCTTCACCTTTTCTCGCCCTCTCGCCTTTTCTCATATTAATAAATATCCCTCACCAGCCTGGGACCTAGAAGCAATGTTAGTTGATAAGGGAACAGCTTCCAAATTGATGACAGCCATTTTTGATTTTTTAAGCCGGGACCTTGATTTAAACTAAAATTATACAAGGGCATATCAGTAACCGGCCAGTGATTTTTGTAAAGGTTCACGCTTTCAAATTGCGTGCTTCTACCCATTGAGTAAATCTTTCCTTTTTTTTCAATCGCATATTGAATCATCTGCCAGTGTAAATGGTCGGAAATCAAATACTTTTTAAAAGCCCTGTCAGTCGAGAACCAGGTATTCTCAAAAAAACCGAAGTACGACATCAGGAAAGCTGCACCAACAGTTTTGTTTCCTAATTTTGAAAGGAAAATCTTTGCATCACCATATTGGTAGGTTTCTAATTGTGCCCGAAAAAAGGATTTTGCATAAGGTGGCGAACCCAGTCTGTGTATGTTGTGCGCATAAACAGGATAAAAATCATCAAGCAATTCTATTCCGCCTTGCTGAACTTCCAATCCATTTGTCATGGTTTTACGAATCTTTCTCCTCAGATTGGAAGACAAAAGTTTCATCATCGTTTCTTTATCAGCTGGCAATTGAATAAAGCTACTTACTTTATTGCTTTTTACAGCCCCTTTGAAATCCATCAATCCACGAACAAATATTTTCTCGCCCTGACTCAGAGGTTCAATATCAACTTGCCTGGTATTTTCAATTTGAAAAACCATGAAACCCGGTTCTGGTTTTTCTTTTCGGACAATCTGAACTAACTTTTGAATAATTTCCTGTGTATCGAAATGGCTATTCTTCGTACAAATAATTCCACCGTAAGAAAAATGGGGAAGACTGACAAAGCTCTTTCCTGTATTAATTAATGGGAAAACACCGACCAATTGACGTTCATCAAACAGTAAAAAATAATAGGCTTTCCAATTAAAATAGGTACTGTAAAAATTCTGGAGCGAGGGGTTGAAAGCATGGGTGGCAAATGGTGAGTGTTCGCGAAGAAAATCGTTCCATTGCTTTACACCTTCCTCAGGCGATATGCTTTTCAGGTAAGCCATTAAAAATCGTAATAAAAATTCCGGAGCGATGTTCTTAAGGCAATGTAAATATAAGATGTGTTTACTGTCTCCATCTCGTTTGTTGAACTGCGGTTGGTATAACCCAAAGCAATGTTGAGGTTATAAGCCGGGTTAATCAGGTAACTTGCCGAAATATCGTTGTACAAAACTGTTGTTTCTAGTCCTTGACCAACATAATTTCCATAGTCTTCTACCCGTGTATTATACGATTCGTAAATATTTTTTCCAAAATTCTGACCATCATAATCTTCACCATAAAGAGC
>QMPA01000165.1 GCA_003650365.1 Bacteroidota bacterium
AAATTCATTGTTGCCATTTCCGGCGAATCGGGTTCAGGAAAATCAGAACTGACCCATATTGTGGCCAAAGAAATGCGCAAACACGGCATTTTTGCTAAGCCCATTCATATCGATAATTTCTACAATACACTGCCCTTGAAACGTACAGATTGGCGCGTACAGAATGGCATTGAAAATGTTGTTGGTTTGTCAGAATATAAATGGGATGAGATTGACAGGGTAATCACCGACTTTAAAAACAACAATAAATCTTCTATGCCCTGTGTTGATTTGGTTACTGAACAAGTTGACACTTTAACCACCGATTTCAATGGAATGGATATGCTCATTATAGATGGTCTGTACGCAATAAATACCAATGGTGTTGATTTGGCTGTTTATATCGAACTCACTTATCGTGAAACCAAGAAAGCACAAAAAGACCGGGGAAAAGAACCGCAAAATGAATACCGCATGCGCGTGCTGGAACAGGAACATCTGGCAGCTCTTTCCATAAAAGACAAAGCAGACCTTTTTGTGAATATGGAATATAAAGTGGTAGTGGCAAAATAGCACTTTGTCTACTTCTTCCTCAAATCCAGTTTATCTTTCACAAATACCGTACTCACCGCACCCAGCAGCATAAACACACCGGCCATTATAATTGAATTCAATGGGTCGTCGTGGAAAAAGTATTGTAAAATCAGTCCGCCAAAAATACCATTCACAACCTGCGGAATTGTAATCGACATATTGAACAATCCCATAAACATGCCCATCTGCTTTGCCGGCAGCGAATTGGCTAACATGGCATAAGGCATCGCAAGTATACTTCCCCAGGCAATACCGATACCGATCATCGGGATTACGAGCATTACCGGATCAGAGATTATGGCAAACGATAAAAATGATAATCCGCCTATGGAAAGGGCGAGGGCATGGGTAAACCGCCGTCCTATTTTATTTGCAACAATTGGAAGCGATAAAGCAATGATGGCAGAAACCCCGTTATAAATTCCGAATAGAATACCTACCCAATCACCTGCTTCCTGATAAGTAACACTATTGGGGTCGGTAGTGCCATAAAAGTGCATGGCTATTGCTGGCGTAGTATAAACCCACATCGAAAAAAGTGCGAACCAGGAGAAAAACTGTACCAACAATAATTGCCACATGGTCGCCGGAATTTTAAACTTTTCTTTGGGTTTTGCATCTTCTTTTTCGTCCTCGTAAAAATCCGGGGGGTATTCTTTTGTTGAGACTATTGTCCAGATGATTGCGGAAATTAGCACGAAAGCACCAAAGTAAAATGAGTAAATTACATTCTGTGGAACAAGGCCTTCTGCCGCAGGCTTGTTTGAAATGCCCATCCAGTTGGTTAAAATATAGGGCAGCCAAGAACCGGCAACAGCACCAATCCCAATAAGGAGTGTTTGTACCGAAAAACCAAGTGTATGCTGTTCGTCGGGTAATTTATCTGCAACCAGCGCCCGGAACGGCTCCATCGAAATATTGATGGATGCATCCATAATCATTAGCAATCCCCCCCCAATAAACATGGGTGCGATAAACGTTGCCAGGTGGGGTGCATTGGGCATCAGGATGAGCGCCATACTGGTCATTAAAGCACCAACTAAAAAGTAGGGTCGCCTTCTGCCAAGTCGATTCCAGGTGCGGTCGCTGAAATAACCAATAATGGGCTGGACAATCATTCCTGTAATGGGGGCCACCAGCCAAAACCAGGATAGATGGTGAACATCGGCACCAAAAGAAAGCAGGATGCGCGAGGCATTGGCATTTTGCAGGGCAAACCCAAACTGGATGCCGAGAAATCCGACACTCATATTCCAGATTTCCCAAAAGCTTAAACGTGGTTTAGTCTTCATACAAACGAAATTTTGAAAGCCCGAAAGTAGTTGAAATTCAAATACAGATGGAATTTTGAATTTGGCTTTCTCCTGCTTTGCCCCACTAATGAAGCGGAATGAAATAACTATTCATGCCTTTTGTATTTCAATCGTTTGCGTTAAAAACGGTAAACAATACTTGTTTCAATTTATGGCGTAAATAATCAGTTTGCGCATGTCTGTATTCGAGTAGTTGTTTTCGTGGGATTAATTATTTTTGCAGCGCTTTATATTGAATCAAATTTTTAATGAACTTCAGGTCTTCATTTTTCTTATTTGTGTTTGTGTTGATTGCTTTTGCTGCTTCGGCACAAAAAATTGATACCATCTATCACATCAACGGCAATGTGCTTACCGGCGATTTCAAGAAATTGGTTTATGGGGTTGTTACCTGGAAAATGGATGGTATGGGAACAATCAGCCTCGAAACACCAAAAATTAGCTCTATTAAAAGTCGAAAGCAATTCGAGATAAAACTAAAAAATGGCATGATGTATTTTGGTTCCCTTGATAGTTCTATCTATAAAAGAAAGGTGAACATTGTTTTTGAAAATGGAAGAGAGTTGGTCAATATTGATGAAATTGTTGAGATTTATCCAATCAGAAGAAATTTTTGGTTGCGTAGCAGTGGTGCTTTTAGCCTGGGGGTTAATTATACCAAAGGTAGTGACTTGGGTACGCTTAGCTTTTCAGGTAATCTCGATTATCGGAAAAAGAATTCTTATTTTTTTATTAATTGGGATGATTACAATACTTATCAGGCTGATACTTTGAGTTCTACAAAAGCTGATGTTTCAACGGGTTGGGAGCGTTTAATACACAAGAAGTGGTCATTTGGTGCAAGTGTCGGCTTTCATCAAAATACGGAACTGGGAACCAAATTAAGGACAGTAATTGCAGCTGTTGCGATATATGATATTGCCTACAACAATTGGAACAGGTTTTATGCTGCTGCCGGTTTAAGTCTTCAACAGGAAAAGCCTTTGGATGATGCAGCATCAATAACCAACGACCTTGCAGGAATTGTAACTGTAGCCTGGAAAGTATATAAATATACCAATCCGAAAATCTGGGTTGATGCTGATATTAGCTGGATACCCTATTTTACAAATACACCAAGGCATCGGGCAAATGTTAATGTAAGCCCGAAAATTGGTTTGGTTGGGAATGATTTAAAACTTGGAATAAAATTCTATTATAGCTACGACAGCAAGCCAACTACCGAAGCAGCAGCAAATGATGACTGGGGAGCAACGCTTGAAGTGACCTATTCTTTTCATTAGGTTTGAAGGTTGAAAAGTTAAGGGTTAAAGGTAAAAGTTGTCAATGCCTAAATAACGCCTAACAAACAACGCCTAACGTCTAACGTCTAACACATAATACAGTTGAAACAAACATTTAAAAAAGGAGAGCGCTTGTCAAGCGAAAAAAGTATTGCCACATTATTTGCGGAAGGTGATTCTTTTTTTCAATATCCCTTTAAAGTGGTTTATAAGAAAGAACAATCAACGTATCCTTTTTCGGTACAATTGCTCATTTCTGTTTCAAAACGGAATTTCAAAAAAGCGGTTGACCGCAACAAAATCAAGCGGCTGATCAGAGAAGCATACCGCTTAAATAAACACCTGCTCTACGAGGGTTTGGCTGAAAGCAAAGGAAGCATACTGCTGGGCTTTATTTACACGGCAAAAACAATACCGGAGTTCAAAGAAGTAGAACGGAAAATAATTCTAATTTTGCAGCGCTTAATTAAAGGGGATGCGAAGACTGCTGGGTGAATTTTTTGTGCTACTGATTCGTGTTTATCAATACACACTTTCCCCCTTTATTGGCCGGTCGTGCCGTTATTCACCAACTTGTTCTGTTTACAGTGTCGAGGCCATCAGAAAACATGGCCCTTTCAAAGGTGGATGGATGGCAATAAAACGGATTGGGTCTTGTAACCCCTGGGGAGGAAGTGGTTACGATCCTGTTCCCTAACATTTAAAATAAATACTATGAATAAAATTGGCTTTCGGATTGTCGTTGTTTTTGTTTTACTTCTTTCATCTCATTTTGTGAAAGGACAGGACAAGAACAATTTTGAACTTTCGAAAAATATAGAAATTTATATTGATGTATTGCGGCAACTAAATTTGAATTATGCCGATGATATTAATCCTGGCGATCTAAGTAAAACTGCTATCGATGCCATGCTTGGTAAGTTAGATCCTTATACTGTTTATATCCCGGAATCTAAAATCGAAGATTTTGAATTGATGACCAAAGGTGAATACGGTGGTATCGGATCACTTATTCAAAAACAGGGCGAATATGTTGTGATTACTGAACCATATGAGGGCTTCCCGGCACAAGTGTCAGGACTGAAAGCTGGTGATAAAATTATTGCTGTGGATGGAGATTCTGCGGTGGGAAAAAACTCCTCAATTGTCAGCGAGAAACTGAAAGGAACACCGGGTACAGATTTAATACTTACTGTTCAGGCCTATGGTGACACAATCAACAGACAAGTCGAAATTACCAGGGAGAAAGTAAAGATTCCAAATATTCCTTATTCAGGGATGGTTTCAGAGAAGATCGGTTATATTGCATTGTCACAATTTAATCCCAATGCAGCTGCCGATGTAAAAAAAGCTTTTCTTGAATTGCGGTCGAATAATAAGATGTCGGGGATTATTCTTGATCTCCGGGGGAATGGGGGAGGACTTTTAAGTGAAGCTGTTAGCATTGTTAATATCTTTGTTCCCAAAGGAAAAACTGTTGTTACAACCAAAGGAAAAATTAATTCAGATGCGCAAGTGCATCGTACGCGTAATGGCGTGACAGATACAAAAATACCACTTGTGATTCTTGTGAATAGCAACAGTGCCTCTGCTTCAGAAATTGTGGCCGGAGCCATTCAGGATTTTGATAGAGGGATAATTATTGGTGAACGGACTTTCGGAAAAGGACTTGTTCAGAATGTATTGCCTTTGCCTTTCAATTCGAAGCTAAAAGTTACTATAGCTAAATATTACATTCCCAGTGGAAGATGTATTCAGGCCATTGATTATTTTCATGAAAATGGCAATAAAGGTGCTGCCAAAGTTCCTGATTCTTTAATATCTGTATTTAAAACAAAAGGGGGACGAACTGTTTATGACGGTGGAGGAATTGAACCAGATATAAAATCTGAACGAAGGGATTTCAGCCAAATTACAGGAGACCTTTATGCAGGAAATTATATTTTCAATTATGCCAATCAGTTTGTTCTTGAGCATCCGGAAATTTTACCCCCGGCTCAATTTGAAATTAATGATACCACCTACAATGATTTCAAAAATTTTATTACCGACCAGAACTTTGACTATTTGACCGAGACCGGTGCTTTGCTTGAAGAATTGAGGGGTAGTACAGAAAGGGAAGAATATGGTGATGCATTAAAGGCCAGCTTAGATGAAATTGAAGCAGCCCTTAATGAGGAAAAAAAACATGATATTGATAAATACAAGCACGAAATCAAGGAGTTGTTATTGGTCGAAATAGTTAGTCGTTACTATTATCAAAAAGGAAAACTTGAGTCTACTATAAAAGGTGACCCTGTTACTGCAAAAGCCATTGAAGTTTTAAATACACCTGCTGAATATGCTTCTATTCTGGACGGATCAACTACCAAAAGCGCAACCGAATAGTATCCATGATTAAATCCAATACAAATATTCATTCCGGGGCATACTTTATAACGCTCGTTCTTATTGCAATGAGCCTGCCTTTATCGAAGTATGTAATGAGTATGACGGAATTTATGTTACTTGGTATGTGGCTGTTGTCAGGATTTTCCTTTAGTATTGTTTGGCGGTTTTTTAAAATTGGCGGACTTTTTAAGGGTATTTTTCATTTTGTCGGGTATTTCTTTTCTTTGGCTTATCGCAACCTGATTGATAAGTTCTCGCTGTTTTTTAAAAACAAGGCAGCTGTTGTTTTTGCTTCAATTTATTTCCTGCACCTTGTTGGCGTTCTGTTTACAGCTGACTATGAATATGCAATTAAGGACTTGCGGATAAAACTTCCGTTGTTGTTATTCCCCGTTGTTTTTTCGACAATGGAAAAAATAGAATACAAACGCTTCAGGATATTGATGCTGGCTTATTCGGCGGCTATTTTTGCAGGAACACTAATTAGTATGGGCATTTTCTTTAAAGGGGAAATTATCGATATTCGAGAAATTTCACCTTTTATTTCTTCTATCCGATTTGGATTGAATATCAGCTTTGCATTTTTCGCACTCTTGTATTTTGTTTTTTACGATAAGTATTTTAAAATCTGGCACAAGGTTTTCTTTGCATCCCTCGCCTTGTGGTTTGTAGTATTTCTTTTTATTCTTGAATCGGTTACTGGTTTGGGTATTATTGTGGTTATTGGCGTTTCCTACCTGGTATTTCAACTTTTCAAAACACGCTACCTTCATCTCAAACTTGCTTTTATTGTGTTGGCTGTTGGTATCCCGCTCGGTTTGTTTTTATACGTCCATCATACCATTCAGGCTGCATCTAATGTGCCTGTTATCGAGATGGAAAAACTGGATAAATATACCGCACAGGGTAATTTGTATTTGAACGATACTTCCCAAAGAAACATTGAGGATGGAAGGTATATCGGACTTTACATTTGCTATAAAGAACTTGAAGAATCTTGGGGAGAACGCAGTGACTTTAAAATAAATGCAGTTTCTGAGAATGGGCAAATTATTAAGGAAACGCTAATCAGGTATTTAACATCGAAAGACTTGCGTAAAGATGCTGAAGGTGTTGAAGCGTTAACTATTTGGGATGTGCGCATGATTGAACAAGGAGTTGCAAATTATAATTATTTAAAATACCCGGGTTTGCGTGTGCGTATTCTGAAAATTTTAATGGGATATGATGTTTATAAAAAAACTGGCGATCCGAGTGGAAGTTCTGTTATGCAGCGTGTTGAGTATTCAAAGGCGGCTTTCGATTTAATTCAGGATCACTTTTGGTTTGGCGTAGGAACCGGTGATTTAGAAGATGCTTTAAATAATCAATACAAACGAATGGGGTCTGAATTGAAAAAGCGTTATCGTTTTCATGCGCACAACCAATTTCTTGCCATATTCATCGCCTTTGGCGTATTCGGCTTTTTGTGGTTTCTGTTTACATTAATATATCCTCCCGTCAAAGAGAAAAGATTTGGTGATTATTTTTTCGTTACCTTTTTTCTGGTTGCTGTTTTTTCAATGCTTTCTGATGATACATTAGAAACACAGGCAGGAGTTACCTTTTTTGCCTTTTTCTACGCTTTTTTGCTGTTTGGGAAACAGAAGGAAAATGCACCGAACAAAATTGGGTAAGTAGAAAGTATATAAAATAATTGACTTTGTAAAAGTAATTCTTGAGTCATATCCATTTTCAACACACTAAGGTTCTTTGTTTTTTTTACTGTTTGCGTATTGGTTTCTTCTGCTTTGGAATAGGTTTATTATTTGTTTTTTGAGATTTGTCATTTGTTATTTGCTACTTTAGCATGTAAATACCTGCTATGAAAGTCAAAAATATCAATATCAGTTTTGAGGAATACGCAGAAGGAGAACAACTTCCGATTTCAGATTCCGGTTTGTTGAAGGAAGCCAAACAGGCTGTCAATAATTCTTATGCACCTTATTCTGAATTTAATGTTGGTGCAGCCTTACTGCTTGAAAATGGGGTAGTTGTGAAGGGTAGTAATCAGGAAAACGCAGCCTATCCACTGGGGCTTTGTGCCGAAAGAGTAGCTGTTTTTCATGCCAACTCAGCCTATCCTAAATTAAAAATTATTGCCATTGCAATTACTGCAAAAGCACAACACTTTGTCACTCAATCACCAATAACTCCTTGTGGAGCTTGCCGGCAAGTGATGGCAGAAACGGAGAACAGGCAAAATCATCCGATACGGATAATCATGAATGGACAGGAAGGAGTAACCCAAATAGTTGATGGGATTGAAAATCTACTCCCACTTAGTTTTAAAGGAGAAAAACTGAAAAAGACAAAATAAAAAATAGGTGTTAATTTCGAATAAGGGTTTGTAAACTACTAACCTGAGTTCGATATAACAAATGCTGATACAGAATAACTTATGTCTTGATAATCATTTCTTAGTGTTTTCTTTGTGTCTTTGTTCCGATAGCTATCGGAATAGTGGCAGAATATTTAGCCA
>QMPA01000166.1 GCA_003650365.1 Bacteroidota bacterium
CTATTATTAAGTTTTATTAAACTGGTGTTGAGGGTACTTAAGCCAAATGCTATTTTATAATCGGATTTTGCATCCATCTCCCAGCGTATAAGCATACTGCTTTCTCCAGGCTCGATAAGGTAGGGGCCCTTTAATATTTTCTGAGCTATTACTGTCTGTATAAAAAGCCCAAAATGTAAAACACATATTATCAGTAAACCCTTATAAACAGTTTTTAAATCCACTTTACTTTTGTAATTAATGCATTAAATTCAGTTTAGTTTGAATAAGTTTATTGACAGCTAAAATGGCATGTGGAAAAACTTTTCGCAGATCAATTTCATCACTGGTGTTCAGGGTTTGTTTCAGGTTTTTCATGAAAGTGTCTTTTATTTCCGTTGCCACGTTTACCTTGCAAATACCGTTTTGAATTGCCCTCCTTATTGAATCGTCAGGAACACCTGAACCACCATGTAAAACAAGCTTTACATTGGTTGCTTTCCGAATGGCTGCAAGCCGCTTGAAATCTAATTTTGGAGTTTCTTTATAAAATCCGTGAGCCGTACCGATGGCAACTGCCAGGGCATCGATCCAGGTTTCATCAACAAAATATTTTACATCTTCAGGCCTGGTGTATTCCACTTTGCCAGCATCTTGTCCTAATTTTGCGACATAACCCAATTCTGCCTCCACATTCACATCAAAAGGTTTTGAAAGGTTTACAACTTTTCTGGCTAATTCAATGTTCTCTTCCATTGGCAATTCGCTTCCGTCAATCATCACAGAGTCGAAACCGGCATGCAGGCATTTCTCGACCAAATCAATCGAATCACCGTGGTCGAGGTGAATCCATCCTTCAACATTGTAATACTTTAATCCTTCCTTTCCCATGCCAATGGCATTTTCAAGTCCCATGTATTCGATTGAACTTCTTGTAAGTTGAAGAATGATTGGGCTGTTCATCGCCTTTGCGGCTTCAAGCACCCCACGCAATGTTTCAAAATTATAGAAATTGGTGGCCAGTAAAGCGCTTTGGCTTTGTTGACATTCCAGTAGTTTTTCTTTGAGTTTCATAGCGTATTTACCAATTAAAAATTGAAGAGAAATTGTTCTTGTGCTATCTCCCTAATTTCTTCGTAGGGCAAATCGGCGGTTTTATGGGTATCTTTCAACCAGGGGCCGCCATGGTCGATGGCAATCATTATCGGGTCTGTATAATGAACTGTCCGGGCCTTCTGTTTAATGAGTTTTACAAATTCTTTTTGGTTGAGGCCGGTATATCCCCTGTTGGTATCAACCTGGTTTAATGTAGCTGCAAATTTAATGGGGGCATTGCACCGTTTCGCCGAACGGATTGCCGCGCGGATGACGGCTTTAGCATTAGGGCAGGCAGCGAATAATGTACGGTCGCTACCTGTCTCGTTTTTGAGACTGGCTATCCGTCCTAAAAGATATTCTACCAAAGGGTGATTTTGTGGATTGCCCTTTTCAACTACAACATTATTTATCGGTTGTTTCAATTTGTTTGTGCTTAAGGAATAAATACTTTTTCTTGGAAATCATAAATTGTGACACCTTGAACAACCCTGTGAATTGCACCATTAGAGGGTTGATCGGGATTGAGTCCCATATTGAGTGATTTATATAATCCAAGCAACTGGGCAGGAATTAAACTGCATAAAGTCAAAAATTCTTCGTCTAACTGCATTGTTGAATCTGACATATTGATTTCGAGGTCAAAATCCATCTCTTTCAGCCTTGTTTCAGAAATACCCATAACAGCTAGTAGTTCATGATCTTTTGCTACGGAATGCACCAAGTCAGTTTCGTACTTTAGTACATACTCTTCATTAGAGAAAAAGTACACCAACAAAGTGGTTTCGTCCAGAACTACTTTTGGGCCATGCCGAAAGCCGAGAAAAGAATCGAACTTACAGATAACTTTTCCGTCCGTCATTTCCTGCAATTTGAGATGGGCTTCGCGGGCAACACCCAGAAAAGGCCCTGAGCCCAAAAATACGGCCCGCTTGAAATCCAGTTTGGCCAATCTACGGATGGGTAACGAATAGGCGGAAATGATATGACTAGCATACTTTGAGGCAATTTCAATTTGGCTTTGCAAAATTTCAACCTCATCTAAGCGCGAAATCAAGAGCGCGACCAAGGCCATGGATGAAACGCTGCTGGTCATCGCCAAGCCCTTATCATTCGCTTCTTCGGGTAAAGTTAATACATATTTTTCGTTGGGTGAAACAAGCTTTGCCAACTCTCCCTGAGAGTTGCATGTAATAATAAGGTGTAAGATATTGTCGCTGATTTTATCAGAATTGTCAATCGCTGCCACACTTTCCGGGCTGTTTCCTGAACGGGCGAAAGATACAAGCAAAGTTTGCTTATCTGGATTTATGTACAAATGTGGATGTGTGACAATTTCTGTTGTTGAGATGGCTTTTGAAGAAAGACCGGTATTTTTTTGGAAATAGCCGGCAACCATTTCTCCGACAAAAAAGGAAGATCCTGCCCCGGTAAAAATAACTTCACAGTCTGCCTGTTGCCTGATCTTTGTCAGGAATTCATCCAATTTTTTCTTTTGTGACAATACAAGCCCATACACTTTTTGCCACAAAGCAGCTTGTTGTTTAATTTCTTTTTCGGTAAAGAAGTTTGTTTTTGTCATTGATTTAATGAATCTAAATTGATATATAAGTTACGTAAAGTTACGAATGACAAAATTAAAACAAATTATGAAAGAAAACAAAAGTTATCGTAAAATATATTTTGTTATATTTGCTCATCCATTCTCCGAAAGAAAATCAGCTAGCAAAAGCGAAAACAATGAAGAAGCCCCGAAATACATTGGCCCGCAGATCCGAAATGTTGGAAATCCTGAATAAGCAAGATAATATTTCTGTTAGCAATTTAAGCCAGATGTTTGGCGTAAGCGAAGTTTCGATCCGAAATGATCTTTCACATCTGGAACTCAAAGGATTGTTGATCAGAACAAGGGGAGGAGCCATCAAAAAGCAACCTGTAAACTTTGATTTGAGCCTTAACCAAAGGTTAAAAAAGTTTTTTAAGGAAAAACAAAAGATTGGACGCAAAGCTGTAGAATACATCAAAGAGGGTGATACCATCGTGATGGACTCAGGATCGACCACTTTGAAAATTGCAAAAAACCTTGATAAATTCAAACAAATTAAATTGATTACCAATAGTTTGCCCATTGCTGAAATGGTGGCCGATTATGAGGGTGTTGAAGTTATTATTCCCGGCGGTGTGATGCGTCCCGAAATGCGATCGCTAGTAGGCCCCATGGCCGAGCGTAACCTTTTACAGTATTATTGCGACATTGCTTTCCTTGCCGTTGATGGTATCGACTGCGATTATGGTATTTCGACACCCGTTGTATTTGAAGCTACTTTCTGCAAAACAATGATTGATATTGCAAAAAGGGTAATCGTCGTCTCCGATTCCAGTAAATTTAAAAGAAGGAGTTTTGTAAAGATAGCTTCAATGGATGAAATTGATATGGTGATTACCGATACTGGCATACCGGAAGACCAGCGTAATAAACTGGAAAAAATGCAGATTGACCTGGTGTTGGTTTAAGTTTTTCATTTTCAAATAACTCCCTATTTTTTCTCTTCACCCCCAAGGATAAGGCTCATGGCCTTTTGCGCTATCCTTTCCGTAAAGCCCGAAACAAAGGCGATGGTATAATAATCCACATCACTCGAAAGTGTAAAGTTGAGCAATTGTATGCCATCCAATAAAGAAGACCTGAGCAGAAAATAAAAGAATATGCTAAAACCAACACCAACAGCAATTTTACTTAATACGATAAAGCTATTGGTTGTAAGCTCCGAAATGCGTGAGGAAGCTGCCTGGTTTCGGGTAAATAAAATGGAACTGGTGATAGCCCCCAGAAGTCCGAATAAAATTACGCCGTATATCATTGTTTTGTGTCCGGGCAAATTATCTGAGTCTGTAATACAAGTGCTGGCAAAACAAAGAATCAAAATGCTTACAATGGCCAGTAACAAAAATAGCATTCTGTATAAGCTGGCAGTAAGTCGGTTTTGATAATAGATGTTGTCGTAATGTTCGTCTTTCAGATCAATAGCGCGTATCACTGTCGTAGTAGTAGGTACGCTATAGTTTTCACTTTCTGGATTGCCTATTAATTTTTTAATGGCATCCATTCTCCATTTATTTAGTTTGCCCGATTCAGAGATGAGGATTTTGCATGTTTGTATGCGTTCATCCTCATTCATCCCGTATATTTCCTGCCGCTGGGCACTATGAAAACATTTCCATGCTTCATCAAATTTATATTTATCAAGGAAGTATTTTGATCTTTTAAGCAGATTTTTTGCTTCGATTGCCCAGGCTGTATTCTCAAATTTGTCGCTTTTAATTCGTGAATCCAACTCGGCTTCATAGCTGGTAAGCGATCCCAATAGTCTTGAATAGCGAAGCGTAGAATCGAAAGTTGTCATGCTTACAAAAAGTGCTTTTAGTCGATTGTTCATTGCAGTCGGTTTTTGAATTATCCAAAATATATTATACTGTAATCAAACGGCTTAAGTTACATGGCTGGCTAGTTTGGGTCATTTGAATTTTCCTGATAAATTTTGTATATTTGCCCGCCAATTTTCGTTCTCGTTCATTTCTGATTATTCCAAGCCATCTGTCTTATGAAACATCTCTTTGTATTTTTATCGTTCTTTTCGCTAAGCGCTTTAATGTCACAAAATTACCAGCTTGTTCATGATCATTTGCCAGCCTATTATGGTGAAGGAAGTGTACATACTTTTGCCATTGATTCATCTTCCGAATTCTCGGACTATACTGTTTTCTATGGTTTTACTACCATTCGCGATACATCACTTTGGATGGATGGCTGGTGCCTTGATAGTTTGGGAGGGGGATGGATGGGCCGTGTGTTGGTGCAATCGTCAAATAAAACAAGTATCCTTAATTTCAATGGCGATTCCATTCATTATTATCAACAGACTTTTCCTGGAGAAAGCCATCTTTTCTATACATGGCCCAATGGAAATTATGTTGAAGCTACCCATTTTCAAAGCACTTACGATGAAATTATGGGTGTGATGGATTCGGTGAAATATTTTAGATTGAATGTTTTTAATCCTGCTGGTGACTCCATCTTTAGTGAAATCAATGGCTTAACTTACACCCTCAGTAAAAACTACGGACTGGTATCAACTTTTGATAATTATCTTTTTCCGATGAGCTATAATTACCAAAGTGAACTGAGTGGGTTTTCAAATCCGGTAACTGATATTTCAAATATGGATTGGCAAGACGCATTTAACTTCAATATTGGTGATGAATTTCATATTCGGCAGGAGAATTTCTATTGGGCGTATGACGAGGAGGATAGTGTTACTGTACAGGGAAAAATTACCGTGGATAAAATCAGAATTGTTATTGGTGTAGAGCAGTTGAGTGATTCCATTCGGTTTTCTTACAAGGAATGTTGGCGTAGCGTTGATGCTTCACCCATAAGTATTGACACTGTTTATGTTGCCGACACAATTATTGACGAAACCATCACCCGGCAATCACTCGAATGGATGGATTTGTATCCGGGTCAGTATCACGAAGGAAGTTGGAACAACTACTCACTTGTCAGTCAGAATGTCACCTACGATTTCAATTCGCGGGCCATTAAAAATATCAAGTTTAACGCAATTGAAGGAGACACTTGTCTTGCCTACACTATTTATTGCCCAGAGCATATGGTGCATCGATATATTGAAGGTTGTGGTGGTCCCTATTATTCCTATTACATCGAGTTTACTTCCCCAAGTCGCCGGTTAAAATATTTCAAAAAAGGCAGCGAAGAATGGGGAGTGCCCATTGCTGCCGATTGCGCCGATTTACTGAGCGGTACTGCTGAAGTGTATTCACTGCAAAAGTCCCCTATCGTTTATCCCAACCCATTTAATGGCCGGTTGACGATAAAAACTGAAACCGGGACAATCGGACAAATTAGAGTTTACAACATCTCCGGTAATTTGCTTTATCAATCCCGAAAAGAAAGTCAATTCTACATTGTCAATACTTCTTTGTTTTTATCTGGGATTTATATTCTTGAAATTCGGATGGAAGATGGATGTATTTTCAGGAAGAAGATAATTAAGAAATAGCTATAAAATCAGTGTTATGAAAACTACGCTCAAATTTGTTGGAATTAGTTTTTTCATTTTGTTAATTATTGGACAAAGTACAGCCCAAACCGAATTTGCGAAGGTTTATTACAAAACCTATCAAGAAATTCAATCCAGGGCAGTTGTCAAAACTGTTAATGATTCTTACCTGATTGTTGGTGAAAGGGACTATCAAATATTTCTGATGAAAATCAATTCAGCGGGTGATACGCTTTGGGAAAAATCGATAGGTGGTCAAAATTATTTTGATGTTTTCACAAATATCCTTTCCTTGAATGACTCAAACTTTTTACTTGTTTCCAATTATTCAAATCCCGATTCATCCTATTTGGATTTACTATGTGCAAAATTTGATATGGAAGGTGAAATGCTTTGGGCCAGATCAGTGGAATTTGGGAGTTCAGTTTATCCTTATTCGGTACAGCAAACTTTTGATAACGGATTTATAGTAACAGGCAGAATTCGACAACATACTGCTCCTTATTCAAAAATATTGTTGCTAAAGTTCGATAGTACAGCAAGCCTTCAATGGTCGAAAATGTTATCGGGTGGAAATTATTACAACCAGGCATTTTCTGTGAAGCAAACAGCCGATACCGGGTATATTGTTAGCGGTTATACCGGAGACAGAGACCCTTTTCTCATGTTTGCTTTTCTGATGAAGTTAACACCTGCGGGAGATATTGAATGGTCAAACAGTTATAAGTTGGCTTCTTCAAACTATGGTGAAGCATTCGAACTTATTATTTTGGAAGATGGCTATTTGTTTGCCATGCAGGCATCTGACTATTTGTTCATCGTTAAAACAGATTTGTCAGGGAATGTATTGTGGGCCAAAAAGTACAATACTTACTTAGAAGTATATGCTGAATTTCATAGATTAAGATTCCTGAAAACAGATGACGGAGCGTTTCTCATTTCAGCTCCAAGTTGGAGGACCTTCGATGATTTGATAAAGATTGACAGCACCGGAGAAGTTTTATGGGCAAAAAGAATAGAGATGTATATTACTGATATAGCTGAAACCAAAGATGATGGTTTCCTTATAGTTGGGAACGGACCGGTTGTTGGACCTAAGTTTTTCGAAAAATATGATGGTCATATCGGTATATTAAAAACTGACTCCTTTGGCCAGAACAGTTCAGAATGCATCCACGATATTGTGATTAATACTGAAATTGACACAATTGTAAATAACCCTCATGCGTTTACATCAGAAACAATTGACGCTTTCATATTTCAACCAACGCTTCAATTCATTTCAGAACCTTTGACTGTAGAATCAGGTTGTGTTGACTATGTTGGTGCGGTTAATGAAAACGAGTTCAGCAATAACATCCATGTTTTCCCCAACCCCTCAAATGGAATATTCACCATCCAAACAACAAATGGGGAGCAACTGAGTGGTATTGAAGTTTTCAATGCTTTTGGTAAGCAGGTTTATCAAATAGATGGAATAAGAAGAACAGAAGTTGTAATTGATTGGAGTGGAAACCCAGCAGGGATTTATATAATTGAACTTCAGATGAGGGATGGAAGTTCTATGAAAAAGAAGATGATTAAGAAATAGAATTGACAGAATTGCACTAACGACTGTAGGGAGTCAGTATGGATGCCTTCCGAAGGAATACGTTTTGAAGAAATTTATAAACCAAGTGTTGAGACCTTTGCAAAACCAGCCAATTTATTCTTTGATCAATTTTTTATTCATTTGATGCCCATTTTCTGATTTTTGAGCAGTATTTTTGCTATTTTCTTCGTTTTTCTTTCGTCTTAAAGGC
>QMPA01000167.1 GCA_003650365.1 Bacteroidota bacterium
ATATACAATCAGCGGGTAAGTTTTCTTTGAGTCGAAATCTGGAGGATAATAAACACGACCTTCGATGGTTACACCTGTTTTATTCTTGAAATTCCAGTCTTCGGTTTTGCCAAATTTCACATCTTTAAAAACAGATGCTTCCGGGTCTGCAAATTGCGATTGTTTGTTCGTTTTTAAGTTATAATCAAAACAAACAGTGGGATAAGAAATACTACTTCCTGTATAAACCATTGCTTGTTTGTTGGTCGAAAAACGCATGGTTTTTACAACATCAACATTTGCGTTAAGGTCTGTAAAAGTTTTTGTCTCTAAATTGAAAACGTAGGCCTTTTTGTAGGTGCGGTCTTGCCCGATAAAATAAATCAATCCATCGTTCGTATTCCAATGGGCATACACAATAGAAGGATTAAAATCCTTTGAAATGGCTTTAATTTTAGAAGAGCTTATATCGTAAATATAAGCTTGTGTGTCGTAGTCGTTGGGGATGCTCTTTTTGCTCACATTCTTGCCTGATTCACCAAAAAGAACAGGACTTCCAATAACCAGTAGTTTCTTTCCATCAGGAGAATAGGACACTGTTCCACCAAAGTTTTTTCCCCAGATAGTATCAATACTCAAATCTGATAAATTGAGTTCCATCAAAACTTGTTTGGAATAAGGGCGTTTAGAAAAGTCAGGAAAATCGTGTGAGAGGAGAATTTTTCTACCGTCTGGACTGATGTCGTGCAGGTTGTTGCTGAGATGTCCGTAAGTTAATCGTTGAGTAGAAAGGTCTTCTGTATTTAATTTAAAAAGCTGCGATCGCTTGCGCCACCATGGCCAACGGTCGGGCATTCCTTCCACTTTGTAAACACCCTTTATTTTTTCTTTTGCTTCTTCCGTAATCGAATAAATGATGAAAGTACCGTCTTTTGCCCATGTATAATCATTAAAATCTTTTTTGATTTGAAGTAAAACCTTATTTTCAAAACTATCCAAATCAAAAAGCTCCAGCGTATTCTTCCCATTAAGCTTTGAGGTGTAACTGATTTGATGTCCGATTGGCGCCCATTTAGCCTGGCGCATTTCCCTGCCTAGCGAGCTGTAAATAACATTCTTGCTTACTTTTTCCTGAATCTCAAACCAACTTTTAGTTTTCCCATTGGGAGCAAATACTTTTTTGTAATTAAGCTTGATAAATTTTCCGTCGGGGGACAATGAAGCATCTTTTAACCGCCGCCCTTCCAACAGTAGTTTCATATCCATATATTGATCAGGGGCAGTACTAAGGCTAATGTTATCGGTTTCTTCGGCAATAATACTTGTCTTAATTTCCCAATTGGTTTCTTCATTTTTACTAAATAGGGAGGTAATAACAATAAGGTGTTTTCCTGCTTCAAGATTCAGTTCCTTTTTCTTTGTTGGAATGGCCTTTCCTTTCTTCGAAAACTTTAGTTTTGAAAGCTTTTTTTCTCCATCAACAAACAATATGAAACACTGCCGTGTTTCAATTTCAATTGTAACACTGCTGTAATTTTGATTTTTCAAATATGTTGCTTGCCATGCAATTGCATAATCTGATTTGTTTGGTTTAGTAACAACAATTGCCCCGCTTTTAGCAGTTTTCTGTTTTATCCAGTAAAGTGATTCGTTTTCTTGTTTCAGAAAAAACGCTCCTTCAATCGGTTGCTCAACCACTTTAAGGTCCGAAGAAAGCAAGTTCTCAGCTTTAAAATATTTGCCTTCCAGGTTTTTTTCTTCATGAAATACTGGAAGTCTTGACTCAAATGGGCCTACTGTTAACCATTCATTTAACAATACTTCTTTTCTTGTTGAATCCTGGGTTGTTGCTTGTAGACAATTGGTGGCTATTAGTATAGAAATAAAGAAAATAGTAGTTTTCTTTCTGTATGCTAAAATGTGAAGCATTTTTGCTGAAAGTTGAAAAGCTTTCATGTTCAGGAGGTTTAAAGGGTAAATGAAAAATATAATCTTGCTTTTTCTGAAGATGTTTACAAAATTAAAATAAAAGGGTGAGTGTATTCGTTTATTGAGAAGAATAATTTACTTTTGCAGCCTCAAATTAAAAAGGTATGGCAAAGAAAAAAGAACAGCCTATTTCAGGTGATAAGCGATTGGAAAACATTGAAGAAACCCTATCGAACACAGAACAATTTATTATTAACAACCAAAAAAATATTTCAATGGTTGTTGCAATTATTGTAATTGTGATTCTTGCTTATTTCGCATTCAATAAGTATTACATTGAGCCTAATACGCAGGATGCTCAGGAACAACTGTTTGCAGCACAAGCTTTCTTTGAAGCTGACTCGCTGGACAAAGCATTGTATGGTGATGGGAATAGCCTTGGATTTCTTGACATTGCTGATGAATTTAGTATGACAACACCAGGGAACCTAGCCAATTACTATGCTGGTATTTCCTTTTTGAGAAAGGGTGATTTTGATCAGGCAATTGAGTTTTTGAATTCATTTGATAGTGATGATCACGTAGTTAGTAGCATGGCTACAGGCGCAATTGGTGATGCCTATATAGAAAAGGGGGATAATTCCAAAGCCATTGCATACTATTTGGAAGCAGCTAACAAAGAAGATAATAGTTTTACGACGCCTTTATTTTTGTTTAAAGCTGCACAGGTGTATGAAATTAATGATGAATTTGAAGATGCAGTTCGTATTTATACACGTATCAAGAAAAATTATGCTACTAGTACAGAAGGGAGAAGTATTGATAAGTACATTGCACGTGCTGAATCTAGATTAAAAAAGTAAATTATTTACTGTATAATATGTTTAAAGCCCGGTGATTTTCTCCGGGTTTTTTTATTTTAGCCCGGACGTAGTTTTAAAGATTGGGTCACATGGATAAGAAAGATTTACGAATAGTGTTTCTGGGTACACCAGAATTTGCAGTTTCTTCACTGAAAGGAATATTGGATGAGGGTTACAACATTGTTGGTGTGATTACTGCTCCTGATAAGCCTTCGGGTAGAGGAAAAAAAATGACCATTTCTGCAGTTAAACAGTTTGCAATTGAGCATGGGCTTAATCTTCTACAGCCTGAAAAACTTAAAGATGAATTGTTTATCCGTGAACTTAGTAAGTTAGAGGCCAATTTGCAAGTAGTTGTTGCATTTAGAATGCTGCCTGAAATAGTATGGGCAATGCCATCCTTGGGCACTTTTAATCTTCATGCCTCACTGTTGCCCCAATACCGTGGTGCCGCACCGATTAATCATGCTATAATTAATGGTGAAAAAGCAACAGGCCTGACAACATTTTTTTTGGATGCTTTAGTTGACACAGGAGAGATAATTAAGCAAAATACAATTGAAATTGGTGAAGAAGAAGATTTTGGTAGCCTTCATGATCGGATGATGATAGCAGGAGCAGATTTAGTTGTAGAGACCATTAAGTTAATCTGTAAGGGGAAAGTAAAAAAGGTGCCACAATTAACAATGCTAGCTCCTAATGAAGTCATGCATTTTGCCCCAAAAATATTTAAAGTTAATTGCAGGATAAATTGGGAGAACTCTATCGGAAGTATTTATAATTTTATTCGCGGATTAAGTCCTTATCCAGCTGCATTTACTTACTTTATTTCACCTTTGGGGGAAGAATTATTTGTTAAAATATACAAGACCTCAATGGAAGATGCTGTTCATAATATGAAATGTGGACAGCTGATTACGGATGGAAAACATCAAATCAAAGTGACTGTTTCAGATGGATATATTCACATTCTTGAACTTCAAATGGCTGGAAAAAAGCGAATGAAAGCAGCCGACTTCTTAAGAGGAACGCCTATAATTGCTGACTCAAAAGTGCTATAGAACCACTAATCCGGGTTTTTGAGTGTTGAAAAAGCCAAAAGAATATGACTGTATAAGTGCTTTTTATCTCCTAAAAAGCTTGTGACAGCAGGCTTTTTGGCTCTTTTCCAGTATGGTTTATTAACAAATCACCTCTTTTATTAACAAAAAGAGACTATTTTTCTTGAAAGCCTTGTTTCTTTAGGGATTACGTGTAATTTTGTTAATGTTAATTCTTTAGTTTAATCAATAAAAAAAATGTACTATGAACAAAGCTGAATTAGTAGATGCAATGGCCTCAAGGGCTGGACTTAGTAAATCGGATGCAAAAAAAGCACTCGAAGCATTTGTGGGAGCAACAACCAGTGCCATGCAGAATGGTGAGCGTGTTGCTATGGTTGGATTTGGAACATTTTCTGTTTCTGAAAGAGCTGCCCGAAAAGGCCGCAATCCTCAAACCGGTGCAACAATTGACATTGCTGCAAAAAGGGTTCCTAAATTTAGTGCCGGAGCTGAATTGAAAAAAGCAGTGGATAATTAAGCATTCTGAAAAGAAAAGTCTAAAACGTCCTCCTCGTTTGAGAAGGGCGTTTTTTTACAGGTATATTTTGTTGATATCCATTAGAGATCTATAGGGTTGTAAATTCTCAGAACCAGCATATTCAATACCAATTCTTTTAGTAACCTGAATATCGTCTGAATCAATTTCAATCTTCCGGTCCTCAATCCAGACTAAATTACTATTGAGTGGATACTTATTTTATTCAAGTGTAATTCCCAAAGCTTTTGTCAGTTTACCCGGGCCGTCAGATATTTTATAATCAGGATTATCTTTCCCGGTTCTTATTAATATCGTCTTGAGGCCAATGACTGGAAAAATGGATCTTATCAGGACTGCATTTGGAACATCCAATTTGCCGCCTTACTACATTAAAAAGATAATGAATTCCGTAATAAAGATAAATGTAACTGACTCCGCCTTTGTGATACATTACTTTTGTTCTATTGGCTTTCCTATTTCCTTAGGCATGAGAAGTCTGGTCATGAATACCGGCATAAGCTTCCGTTTCAGTTATTATTCCGCCAGTTAAGTTGCCCTTTATATTAGTAATTAAGAATTTGACCAGCAAATCTTTTGCTAAATGAACAACATCATTTGATTGATAGTAAGAGAGATGTAGCTTCATACAGGATAATTCCTGGTTTTATAGAAAAATCATTTCTTTTTAATCAAAAGACAAATCGAGTTGGTTGTGCCACTTCAGCGATTCATCCTTTTGCCTGATTACTTTATTGTTGTCCAACAGCCAGCGGAGTACTGAAATCACTTTGTCTTCTTCAAAATTGTCTATTCCGGAAATAATATCATATAAATGTTTAGAGCCAGATCTAAGACTATTTTCAATGGCATTTTCTATTGATTTGAATTCAATTTCGTTCAATTCAACTTTGTTCTTACGTTGACAAATGTCACAGATCCCGCATCGCTTTACTTTATTTTGGTCAAAGTAATGTAGTAATTGCTGACTACGACATTGGATCGAATTACTCAGGAAGTTTAATAAGCTCTGTAAACGTTTTTCCGCGGCTGCCTTTTGATTCTTGTAAATTTCTTTTGATAACTGGATGTTTTTCAGACTGAGCCTTTCCTGTGCATAAACTAATTGTGGTTTAGTACGAATTGGGATGTAGTTCAGTATGTTGGCTTTGTTTAGAAAGATTAGTTTTCTCACAACATCATCCTTATTCATATCAGCCCTTTTCGCAAGTTGCGTTTCATTAATGTTAATATAGTCAGTAAAAATCCCACCGTATGAACGTAATATTTCTTTCAATACCTGGTCACTTTCTGGATGTTCAACCATGTAGCGGTAAAGTGTTTCTTTTTTTAGTGGGATAAATAATTTTGAGAATTTCCCCGCCGATTCAATGTAAAAAACAAATCCTTCCCTCTCCAAAAGTTTTATCGAATTATAAACTTCCAAGATATTGAAACCATATTGCTTTGAAAAATCTGCAATGCTAAAATCATATCCGGTATCTTTCCCGCTGCCTTCAGGGATTTGTAGATAATTACCCAATGCGTTGTACACATTCCTGATAATTTTCATGTTTGGATAGGATTCTGAAACCCTCTTCTTGGTATTTGTAATATCAATATTACTCACGAGTAAACTGGCAACAGCAGGCTTGGTGTCTCGTCCTGCACGTCCGGCTTCCTGAAAATAAGATTCAATGCAATCGGGCAGATCGTAATGGATGACTTGCCTTACATCAGCTTTGTCAATTCCCATCCCAAAGGCATTGGTTGCAACAATTACACGGGTGCTGCCAATTGTCCACTCTTTTTGTTTCTTATCACGTGTATGGGCATCAAGTCCGGCATGGTAAAAAATTGCACTGATGTTATTTTTGGAAAGAATCTCAGCCAAATCACGTGTTTTTCTCCTGTTGCGAACATAAACAATCGCAGAGCCAGACTCATTTTGAAGCAAACGAATGAGTCTTCCAATTTTATCATTCTCTTTAAAAACGTTGTATGAAAGGTTTTTGCGCTCGAAACTGGCTTTAAAGAGATTTGGTTTTTTGAATTCAAGCTTATCCATGATGTCTATTGTCACATCTGGTGTAGCAGTTGCTGTGAGTGCAAGAACGGGAACTTCAGGAAGTAGTTTCCTGATTTTAGCGATGCGTAGATATGGAGGCCTGAAATCGTAACCCCATTGCGAAATACAGTGGGCCTCGTCAACAGTAATTAAATTGACTTTAAGCCGGCCAACAACAAAAAGAAAAGCTTCATTTTCAAGACGCTCAGGTGATATGTAGAGAAACTTGTTTTTTCCAGTCAGGCAATTGGAGTAAGCCGATTCAATTTCATCGCGGTGCATTCCGGTATGGATTGCAGCCGCTGCTATTCCTCTTTTTTTTAAGCCGTTAACCTGGTCTTTCATCAGGGCGATGAGTGGGCTGATTACGAGACATATGCCTTCCTGCATGAGGGCAGGAATTTGAAAGCAAATGGATTTTCCACCACCGGTAGGAAGCAGAGCAAGTGCGTCTTCTTGTTTTAAGACGGCGTCAATAATTTCTTCCTGCACAGGCCTGAAACTGGTGTGCCCCCAATATTGTGTTAGTATTTTTCTTGCTTCGATACTCAAAAATTATTTCTTTAATTCTTAGTTTTTAATATTGAATACCCGAAAATACGCATTTTTGCAATCATCGCAGCTATTTAGTTTTATTTTTATTCCAATTTTCAGGCAACCTATTGCGGTCATGCCTGTCTTAAATTGTAATTGAAGGCCTTTAATGTTATCGGACGACCAGATTGTAGAAGGGTGTAAAAATGGGAAACGCCATGCATTCAGCGCATTGTATGAAAAATATGCTGCCGTGATGTTGGGTGTGTGCTACAGGTACACAAAATCGCGAATGGAGGCTGAGGATGTGCTTCAGGAAGGTTTTGTGAAAGTCTTTCACAAGATTAATTCATTTGAGAGCAGGGGTTCGTTCGAGGGTTGGTTAAGAAGATTAATGGTGAATACTGCTATCAACCATTACAAGGCAAACCAAAGGAATAAAACACAGGATCTTGATTTAAACAGCAAAGAATTGGTAAAGAAAGTTGAAAATGAAGATGAAACAATTGAAGTTGATGAAGTTCTTCCGCAGAAAGAACTGATGAAAATGCTTCAGGATTTACCGGAGGGTTACCGCATGGTTTTTAATATGTATGTAATTGAAGGCTTGAAGCATGATGAAATTGCAGAAGAACTTGATATTTCAATCAATACTTCTAAATCGCAACTTTTTAAAGCACGGCGGTGGTTGCGGCAAAAAATAGAAGAACGACAAAAACAATTGCAAAGTCTTTGAAAACAATTTGAGGATGAAAAAATACAATAACATAGATAATCTATTCAGAGAGGGTGTTTCTGACTTTAAAGTTACACCTTCAGAAAGTCTTTTGAAGGATATCGAAGCAGCTCGACTGGCACAAAATGGTAGTGGGCGAAAAGCTATTTACCTCTGGATATTGGCTGCATTGTTGCTGTTAATTGCCGGTATTTCAGGCTGGTTCTTTTTTGGAGGACAATCAACTGAGAAAGCAATCCATCCAAATCAAATTACGGAA
>QMPA01000168.1 GCA_003650365.1 Bacteroidota bacterium
TGACAATGTAAAATTGGGAAAACATACCTTGCTCGACCGTTGGCCCGATTTGGTGGTTTCCGGTATCAACCACGGTTCCAATGCATCTATCAATATTATTTATTCTGGAACAATGGGTGCGGTGCTTGAAGCTTCGATTGACAATATTCCGGCTATTGGTTTTTCTCTTCAGGATTTTAGCCCACATGCCGATTTCAGCCATACCGATGTTTTTATTAAGCAAATCACCAACAAAGTATTGAAGGAAGGATTACCGAAAGGGGTGAGCCTGAACGTGAATTTCCCAAAGATTGAAAAGGAACCCCTTAAAGGAATTAAGGTCTGCCGTCAGGCAGAGGCTCGTTGGGTGGAGGAATTTGAAGAACGGACGGATCCTTACGGAAGAAAATATTATTGGCTGGGAGGCCGTTTTGAAAATGGGGATGGACGATCGAACACCGACGAGAAAGCGTTGGCAGAGAATTATGTTTCCGTGGTTCCGGTGCAATACGATTTTACGGCACACGATTACATCAATAAATTAAGTTTTTAAGGGGCAGAAATGAAACTACCAGGATTTTTAAAAAAAGACAGTTTTGTGTTGGGTGCTGTGTTTGGCATTGTACTACCAGTGGTTTTTTATTTATTCTTATTGTTGGTAGATCAGCTTGTTTTGGAGCTTTTCAATCGGCACCTGACTCACAAGCACCACTTGCTGTATTTGTTGAGTACGGTTGTAAACTTACTGCCGGTTCGCCACTATTTAATCAAACTGAAACTTGAGAAAACCGGTCTGGGTATTTTGGCTGTAACGGCCATTCTTATTCTCGTTTATTTCTTCCTGTTTTTTAAGCAATAAAGGGATCCATGAAATACTACATCATAGCCGGTGAGGCCTCTGGAGACTTACATGCTTCCAACCTGATGAAAGCCATGAAGGCCGAAGACAGCCACGCTGATTTCAGGTTTTGGGGTGGTGATTTGATGGAGGCACAAGGAGGTAAACTGGTGAAACATTATCGTCATTTGGCTTTCATGGGATTTGCCGAAGTACTGTTGAACTTACGGACTATCCTCAAAAATATTTCCTTTTGCAAAGAAGATTTACTTCGTTCCCAACCCGATGTTTTGATTTTGGTTGACTATCCCGGCTTCAATCTGCGCATTGCTGAATTTGCCAAAAAAAAGGGAATCAAGGTCATTTATTATATTTCTCCACAAGTGTGGGCATGGAAACAATCACGCGTTCACAAAATAAAAAAGTCGGTGGACAAGATGCTGGTTATCCTTCCTTTCGAAAAAGATTTTTACGCGCAGTTTGGGATGGATGTCGATTTTGTTGGCCACCCACTTTTGGATGCATTGGCTGGGGAAAAAGAACAAAGCCGAAAAGACTTCCTCTTAGGAAATAAACTGGAGGACAAACCCATCGTAGCCCTGCTGCCGGGAAGCCGAAAACAGGAAGTCAGCAAAATGCTTGGCATCATGCTTCATGTGGTTGATCAGTTTCCAACAATACAGTTTGTGGTAGCCGCTGTGGGAAGTTTGCCTGCTAATTTCTACAAAGGAATAATTGGTGACAAAGCAGTAAAAATCTTGCAAGATCAAACGCAAAATATTTTAAAAAACGCTGCTGCTGCATTGGTCACTTCCGGAACGGCAACACTTGAAACAGCCCTCATTGGCGCTCCAGAAGTAGTTTGTTACAAAGGCAACTGGTTTTCGTATCAGATTGCAAAAAGAGTGATTCACGTCAAATACATTTCTCTCGTCAATCTTATCATGGATAGGGAAGTAGTGAAAGAATTGATTCAGGAAGAATTGAATGTGAAAAATCTGACGCGGGAATTAAATCAATTGCTGAACAACGAGCAAGTCAAGTTGAAACTGCAAACCGATTACACCGAATTGAAAGAGAAACTCGGCCAAAGCGGAGCATCTGAAAGGGCAGCCAAAATCATCGTCGATTTCACAAAACTGAACAAACAGGCAGCCACTGATTTCTCACCCGATGAATTATGCTATTCTGATGTGAATCCGCCGAAATAGTTATTCTCCTCCCTAATTTTTTACTCAATCACCTTTCCTGTTCAATTTCTTATTCGCGCATTCGCGGCCATCAACAAATTCTTTGTAAATTGTCCTGATTTTCAAAACCCTTCCCCATGTTTTGGTCAACAAGACCCTTTGTACGTATTCTGCTATATTTAGTGACGGGTATATTGCTGGGCTATTATCTCCCGGTTTCAACACTTGTGGCCTCTTCTTTGCTTATCATTGGATTGATCAGCTTAGTACTTCTTTATGTTGTCAAATTGATTCGTAATAGGCGTGTTCATAAATGGCAATGGATGCAAGGCTTGCTTATTGGCTTTACGCTTGCACTGACAGGTCTACTGCTGATTACACTCCGGATGAATACAAGTTCTAAAGTTGCTGTTGGCGAGACAAAAAGCTATTGGGCAGAGGTTGTTAACGATCCAATAGAGACACAACTGTCGGTAAAAATGCTGCTTAGTGTGCGTCCAATAAAGGTAGAAGGTGATCTGGCTGATCCCGTCCAGCTCATTGCTTTCCTTGCCAAAGATATGAAAAGTCAGGCTTTGAAGTATGGTGATCGTTTTCTGTTTCAAGCCAAAATTGGCGTTCCGAATGAACCCATGAACCCCGGTGAGTTTAATTACAAAAAATATCTTGCCCTTAATGGCATTCACTACTCAGTATTTATTAATGGGAATCAGTGGCAGTATATTGATAATTCATCACAAAATATCTTCAAAAAACTTGCTGGTCAATTGCGAAATTATTTGTTACAATCCTTACAAGAAAATGGCTTGGGCGGTAGAGATTACGCCGTGGCCGCTGCTATTCTGTTGGGCTACGACAATTTAATGGACACGGATTTGGAACAGGATTTCGTTAATGCTGGTGCCATGCATATACTTTGTGTGTCAGGTTTGCACGTTGGGGTTATTTTCCTTGTTTTTAATCTGTTGCTTGGTTTTTTAAGAAGAAACCGTTTTCAGAGAATTATAAAGGCCCTGCTGCTGTTACTTTTGGTTTGGTCATATGCCATGCTTACCGGCCTGTCGCCTTCCGTCCAGCGTGCAGCAGTAATGATTTCAATATTTATTTTTGGCAATGCCCTGGAACGCCGTGGAAATGCATTCAATACATTGGCAGCTTCGGCATTTCTGCTCTTGTTATTCAATCCATTATTGATTTTTAATGTCGGTTTTCAGTTGTCTTATTCAGCGGTTTTGGGTATTTTAACTTTTCACCGCCCCATTTATTTGTTAATGTATTTTAAGAACAAAATGGCGGATAAAATCTGGTCAATAACTGTATTGTCATTTGCTGCTCAATTGGGAACATTTCCGCTTGCTGCCCATTATTTTCATTTCTTTCCTACCTATTTTTGGCTGACCAATCTATTTGTTTTTCCACTGTCATTCTTAATTATTGCAGCAGGCATGCTTTTTATTGCTGTTTCATGGTTGCCATTGCTTCCAATGCTTATAGGAACAGTACTTTCCGGATTTATTTATCTATTAAATCAACTCGTAGGGTTTGTTAAATATTTACCGTTTCACGGAATGAATGATTTGTATTTTCCCTGGTTTAAAGTGTTGTTTGTTTATGCGATAATTCTATTGCTGTTTTTTATGTTTAGCATGAAGAAAGTCAGATTACTGCTGCCCGTTCTGGGAATTTTCGTTCTACTGCTTACATTTCAGTCAATCCATAAATACAATATTTTGAAGCAGAATAGAATGGTTGTTTATAGCATCAAGAAGCACAGTGCCTACGATTTTATCAATGGACGTGAGCATTTGCTTTTGCTTGATTCAGTCTTGATAAAAGAACAAGAGAATCTGGATTATTCATTAACCAACAGCAGGGTGATGTGGGGATTAGATCATCAGCAAGCCTTGCTGGATGTGCCAAATACTTCGAACAATGCAGGCCTTTATTTTGATGTAGATTTTGCTGCTTTTGGCGATTTGAAAATTGCCATTGTTGACGGATCAGAAAAATATTATGCTGGTAAATTTGAAAAAATGAAACTTGATGTTGTTTTCGTGAAAGGAAAGAAGTCACTACAAATCAAGAAGCTGCAAACACTTTTTAATGTGAATGAAGTAATTCTCGATGCATCAGTACCAATATGGAAAAGTAGAAAAATTGAAAGGGAAGTAAAAGAGAATGGGTTTAGTTGCTACAATGTCCGTAAAAAAGGTGCTTATATTGTTGAATTACAGGATATAAAATAGCAGAATCGAAAAAAGTAAAAAAAATAAAACAATTACTTGGAGATTAAAAAAAAGGATTTACTTTTGCAGTCCCTTTCGAGGGAAGTTCATCAAAACATAATGGTCCGGTAGTTCAGTTTGGTTAGAATACCTGCCTGTCACGCAGGGGGTCGCGGGTTCGAGTCCCGTCCGGACCGCAAAAGGGAAGCAGAAGTGCTTCCCTTTTTTTATGAAAAGATTTTCAAGTTGCTTATCTGATCATGTTTCTCAATCAAACCCCCATCCCTCAGGATTGGGGTGGGCTTGTTGTAAATCAAGTAATTTCATTCCCTTAATGCAGCGAATAATTACCCAAACTGTCCAGAAAATCAGGATGGGGATTCCAATAATAATAATGACGGTAAGCACACCAACAATGAGTATCAGCATTCCTTTCCAGAAAGTATTAATTTGGTAGTCGTAATGGCTTTTTAGCCAGTCGGGCATTTGGTCGTCTTTATTGATGTAGGCGATAATAACCGCAACGATTGCCGTTATTCCAAAGGCTAAACTAACCAGGTAAAGAATGTAAATTAGTTTGGAATTTTCAACCAATTTGTTTTCAGCATAAGATAATTCATCCATGGGAGCGTATTTAAAGGTGGAATAATGTTTTGTAAAGATAAGTTATTCCTGGTTATCGCCGGGCTTTGATTCTGTTTTCTTAAATTCCAGCGAAACTGAATTGACACAATACCGCATTCCACTTGGCTTGGGGCCATCAGGGAAAATGTGGCCGAGGTGGCTTCCACAATGGGCGCATTTTATTTCGGTGCGTATTATACCATGGCTTTTGTCGATTATTTCAGTTATGTTCTTTTTATCCGCCGCTGCATAAAAACTCGGCCAGCCCGAACCCGAATCGTATTTGGTTTCAGAGCTGAATAGAACTTTTCCACAAGCTGCACAATGGTAGCTTCCTTCTTTTTTGTGTTTGTAGTATTTTCCTGTAAATGCAGGCTCTGTCCCGCATTGTCTGAGTATCTGGTATTGCTCTTGAGACAATTCATTTTGCCATTCTTGGTCGGATTTTTCTTTGTTCATTATTGAATCAGTTGATTGCCCAAAATTAAGCAGGGCAGAAGTGAATAGAAAAAGCGTGAGTATTATTTTCATTTTTACGATACTGTAAATATTTGCCGGCTACTGTATAATTAACTTTCTCCGTAATCCTTTCTCCGAAACGATAATGTAAAGCCCTTTATTGTAGGTGCTCACATCTAAAACACTAACTTCATTGCCAGAAAATACTTGTTCTCCGGAAGTGTTAAAAATACGGCAATTGATTCCTGAAGTAAAATAAACGGTGTGTCCCGACACAGGATTGGGGTAAACCTCAAAACTCAATTTAGATTTATCTTCAACAATAGCATTGGGCATATTGCTTGAGCCAGGTGTAGGTTTTGTAAATAATATCCAGTTGTTGTCCCCGTTGGGCAGCCTTCCATAAGAAATATCAGTGGATTGTGAACCATAGGAAAGTCCATCGATACTTGTTCCCAATTCTGAGAAAATACCAATTTCTTCCCCACTTTTACTTAATTTGAAATTGGTGTGGTAGGGCCCCAGGTGAGGTTTGCCATCTGCCCAGAACAAAGCAAAACCACCTGCTTCAAGTTCCACATCAGGCATCTGCCATTTATCAGTATTGTCCAGATTATCTGTAAGGAATTTATTGCCCAGCCAAATAGCTTCGTCATCACCATTGTAAACCTCAATCCAGTCAGCATAATTACCGGTTTCGTCGGCGATGGTTGTGTCGTTCGAAGCCATGAATTCGTTGATGAATAAAAGGGGCGTATCCGATCCGTAAGCCGGAACAAAGACCGGAATGCAGGGAAGGAATTGTTGGTTTCCCAGATTATCTGATACATTAATCTGGTAACTTAATGAAGCACTCAGTGGAATATTGTTGACGGAATTTCCATAAATAAGATCTCCTGCTTCACCATCATTATGATTGCCATCATCATATAGATCCATGAAGTAGTCATTATACTCAAGTGTAAATTCAGCAAACACTATTATTGGCGGTGGGTGTTGAATATCTACAAAAGCCCTGATCTGTAACTCAGATGGAGATGCCCGGTGATGCTGAATATATTTTATAACCGGCTTCATATTAGGGTTTTCAAGTTGTTGCAGTATTGAAGCCATTCTTGTATTTAAGTATGGAATCAGACCATAATCCACATGGTTGCCCAAAGCCTGGTAGTAAGAATTAAGGAAGTCTGAAAAAGTGTAGCCATAATCCAAAGGGTAATAGGGATCATTAATTACAAAAGGTGAAATCATCGACCTTGTTTTTTCAATACGCTGGGTGAGTGAATCCATATTTAATGTTTCGGTAACCAGTTTTTTAATGTAGAAACTGTATTGCTCCCGGAATTCAGGATGATTGATTAGCCGTGTATAAATTGGGCGGACATTGTCACCATGCTTTGCCCAATCGTATATATTGCGGTTTGCCCAATCACGTCCAATCCAGTCAATACCCATAGTATTGTCAAGGTCGTAAGGGATGTATTCGAATTTCCCTGAAGTCGTATTATGATAGAGATAAAAGTTATTTTGGTTATAAATTGGTCCGTCCCAGTTTCCGGTCAGAATATCAGCAGCAATTACTTTTAAATAATCATACACATTAAAAAAAGCACCCAATTTGCAGACCAGTTCATTATCGGGAGTATTGTTCAGGATGTCGATAAACTGTGCAAGATCAGTATAATCGTCTGTTTCTTTATTGGTTTTTAATTGATAAACCCGCCGGTCACCACTTTCCAATTTGTATAAATCAGGATTGGAACCCAGGTAATCCAGATCGGCAGGCCAAAGGCATTTGAAGAGATTACCGTCATTCTTTCCAAAACGCGATTTCACAAATTCCTCATCAATGTGTTCTACATTGATGTAAAGGCCGTAATAATTGTTGTTGATGTAAACCTCAACATGATTTGCCCTTGGAGCCGGAATCTCCCATTTTCGCAAGATGTCCCAGCATACTTTCGATCGAATTATGGAAGGGTCATTGTGTTCGCCATTCAAATTAAGTTTTTCAACACCGTAATATTTTCCTCCTGAAGTGAAAGTATTGAAAGAGATTTTAAATGATTTTTTTTGAGAATAACGTGAAGTGTTTCCGCGAAGGCGAAAGCCTACCGGATTAATGCTGTCCCTAATTGTACCATTATCATAAACAAATGCAGCATGGAACTCAATATTGCTTTCCAGGTTCTCGTGTTCGTAAAGCCATTCTAAAGTGTCAGGATTAACAAAAATATCTATCCTTGGAACGACTGTATCTATAAACAATGGGCCGTTTTCAGGAAAATTTGCTTGTCCCAAAAGCAAAACTGACCAGGTTAATATGGACAGGAATAATAATAATTTTCGCATTATTTTTACATAATTCATTAAAGGGGACAAAGATAATTGAAATTGTCTGCCTGCAGGTTTTTAACATTTTTGGATTAAGTTTGTCAACCGTATTATTAAGCAATAAATCATGATCGAAAAAATAAACGAAGCAGTAGAATTTATCCGTTCCAAAGGAAATGTAAGCCCCGAAGTAGGAATTATCCTTGGAACTGGTTTGGGAAA
>QMPA01000169.1 GCA_003650365.1 Bacteroidota bacterium
TAGTATTTCCCTAAAACAAATTAATTAATATTAAACACCAATAGCTGATGTTTAATTTCGAGTTTAAAATAATTGATTAAAACACAAAATCATGAAATTTAAAACCTATTACATTTTCTCAATAATTGGTATGATCCTCATTGCTGCAACTTATTTTGCCCCAATATGGGGAGTTGCACTGCAAAGTATTCAATACCCGAAGTCAATGTACCCCGAGGGCATCAGGATTGACTTCAAATACAATGGTGTTTATAATGGCTGCGAAGGCATTAAGGAACGTGAAGAATTGGCAACCGGAGCAGGCGCTGACTGCCTGATGGAGATGAATGCCATCAACCATTTTATTGGCATGTATCACATTGTACAGGGATTGAATATGGACAATACCGTTGATGTACCAATTTACTATGTTTTCGATACTGAAAAAGATGCAGAAGGCAATGATGTTTATGATGCCGCAACAGGTAAAAAAATAAAAATCGATGTTACACCAAAAGCACTTAAGTTTTTGGATTTTGTAATGACCAATTCGCCTTACATTTTTGTGCTGTTTGTTTTGCTTGCTTTTTACTTTATGCTAAGTCCCAAGAAGTTGAATACAGTTTTCGCCATTATCCCGGCATTGGTGCCTTTCTACTTTCTTTTGTTCTATATTGGATATTTGTATTGGTACGGACATAATTTATCCTTGCATGGTGGTGGTGCTTTTGCCGGAATCAAACCGTTTATGCCAACTGTTTTCGGAGAGGGTAAAGTAGCACAGTTTACTACTGAATCTTACCCCTATTATGGTTTTTTCCTTGCATTGGGTGCTTTTGCATCAATGACATTTGCCTGGTTGCTGAAACGTAAAGATTTGAAAAGCGTATAAATTGAACAATCTTTTTTGATGTTTTTTATTGTTTGAGATTGAACCGATGAATTATAAATTTGGACTAATCATATTATTTATCGGACTATTCATCAATAGTCTTCTGGGACAGGAAAGGTCTTACGGAACTTTTGAACCCATTGAAGGTTTTGCTGATGATAGCAAACGTACTGCTTTGCAAACGATAATAAATATGGCCCTGCCCGGTGATACCATCGTCTTGAAACCGGGATTTTATACTGGCCCTGTTTACATCAAAACACGGGGAATTGTTATTGATGGCCAGTCACTTTCCACAGTTACAGGTCTTGGGATTGAATCGGTATTTCATATCGAAACCGACAGTGTTACGATTAAAAATTTAATCATCACAAATTCTGGTGGCTCACATGATAAGATTGATTGCGGTGTTAAAATTACAGGTGACTATAATATTGTTGAGAACTGTAGAATTGAGGAATGCCTTTTTGGGATTGATATTTTCCAGTCAAACCACAATAAGATTCTTCATTGTGAGATTTCGTCGCTAACAAGAAGGTCAAAAGCACTGAAAGGTGACGCCATCAGACTTTGGTATTCAACCAATAATCTTGTCAAACACAATTACTGGCACCATGTACGCGATATGGTCGTTTGGTATTCTTCTGAAAATACTTTTGTAGGCAACAAAGGTGTTGGCAACAGGTACAGTATCCATTTTATGTATTCGCACAATAACCGCATACAATTCAACGAATTTTACGATAATTCGGTGGGTGTTTTCCTGATGTACAGTGAGGAAACCATCATGACACACAACATTATCATGCGGTCAAACGGTGAAAGTGGTATGTGCCTGGGGATGAAGGAAACATCATCAAACAAAATACTTCACAACAGATTTATCTATTCTTCAGAAGGAATACACATAGATGTTTCCCCTTTTGTTCCTGAAAAAATAAACACCATTGCCCATAATGAAATTGCATTTTGTGGTGTTGGTATTTTCTTTCACACAAACCAGCAAGGAAATTTGTTCAAAGAAAACTATTTCCACAACAACCTTACCCAGGTTTTTCCTGAAGGTAAAACGGCTAATTTGAACAAATGGGATAACAATTACTTTGATGATTATCAAGGTTTTGATAAGGATGATGACAATGTAGGAGACACACCCTATACTTTGTATTCCTACGTAGAACACCTTTGGACCTTCAACAGAAATGTGAAGTTCTTTTATGGCTCGCCATTGTTGTTGATTTTAGATTTTCTGGAAAGGCTGGCTCCTTTTTCTGAACCAAAACTTGTACTCAGGGATAAAAATCCCATGTACATTTGGGAAGACCAACATTCAGAGAAACCTTTGTTTTAAGGCCACCAACCTTTAGTGTGTAGTTCTCAATGCTATTAAATCAGTATATTGTATTTGATAGGGGAAATAAGGGAATAGGGGTTATAAGGAATTCGAGAATACATCAATACAAAGAATAGAGATGTTTAGGGGGAGTGCATTATTAAGTTTTGAATTACCTTTTTATTTGCAAATCGTTCACCGTTCAGTAGCCCCTATATTTATTTGCAACGATCAACTATAAACTATATTGAGATTAGGGTATTCAATAAAAAAAAGGGAGTCATTATTTGACCCCCTTTTTGTACCCATTGTTGTAACTTGCTGATTTACAGCCTACTTTGTGAACCCGAAGGGACTCGAACCCCTAACCTCCTGATCCGTAGTCAGGTGCACTATCCAATTATGCTACGGGTCCAAAAGACTTTTTAAAAATTCCCGACCTATGCCTGATTTCAGCCACTTTTCTAATTCTCTGGCTTCTTCTCTGGAGTTTAATTCTTTTGTGAAAACCAAATTCCAAGGTCTGTATGGTCGTGTGGATTTATGCTTTCCAATACTGTGTTCATAAATCCGTCGTTTTATATTGTTGGTCATACCTTTGTACAACCTACCATCTTTTGTACTTTTAAGAACGTAAACAAAATACTTCATTTCCAAACCAATCATGCACCCTGCCTGCCGGCAGGCAGGTATCCAATTATGCTACGGGTCCATTAATTGGAGTGCAAAAATACAAAGTTTTTAGAATCCTGATTTAATTTTTTTCTTTTTTTATTCGTAACGCAAAGCTTTGGCAGGAACAATGCGGGAAATATAATAGGAAGGTACAATAAGCATCAGCAGACAGATAATAAATGTACCCAAATTCAGCAATAGGAAATTTACCAACGACAGCTCAACTGGCACAAAATCCATATAATAGTTTTCGGGCGACAACTTAATCAGCTGGAAATATTTCTGGATAAAATAAAACCCCAGTCCGGCTATATTTCCCCAAAACATACCTTTTGAAATAATGACTGCCGCCTTCAATAAAAATACTTTGCGGATTGAAGTATTGTTCGCACCAAGCGATTTTAAAACACCGACCATATTTGTACGCTCCAAAATTATTATCAATAAGGTTGAAACCATTGTAATTCCGGCAACCAAAATCATCAAAACAAGCACAACAGCTACATTCATATCGAGCAAATCCAGCCAGTTAAATATTTGCGGATATTCATCTGTTACCGTTATTATATTTAGGTCATAAGGAATTTCTTGATAAAGGTTATCAGCTACTTCATCCAGTTTATCAGGATTCCTTATAAACACCTCAACGCTTCCTACCTGTTCCTCTGTCCAATTGTTTAACTTTTTAAGATGACGAATATCGGCAATAATAAAGCGCCCATCAAACTCCTCAAGACTTGTCTTAAAAATACCACTCACCTCAAATTTCCTTCCCCTTGGCTGTGACTGTTCTCCACTAATAAACCAAACACGCAACTCATCGCCAACCTTCACTTTTAGCTTGGTAGATAATGTGGCTGAAATCAAAACTTCATTTGTTTTCTTTTTAGAGGACACATTTGGAAAACTACCTTCAATAATATTTTCCTTCAGGAAATTCTGATCGTAATCAGCCCCTACCCCTTTCACAACAACACCCTGAATTTGTTCATCTGTTTTTAATACCCCGGCTTTTTTTGCAGTAAATTGAATATGACTGATTTCAGGGTGGGCAGCCAGCCTATTAATAAACGCCCCATCAATGGTCAACGGTTGTTCTTCGAGAGAAGTGTTATTATCGAAAGGGACAATCTGCATATGGGCAGCAAAACCAATTATTTTATCACTAATGGATTTTTTGAAACCAACGACAATGGCAACAGAAATAATCATCAAGGCAAGTCCCAGTGCTATACTAATGTAGGAAATGCGAATCACCGGTTTGGAGAGATTGTCTGTTTTTCCAGATGAGATTTTTTTCGCTATGAAATATTCGAAATCCATTTAGCTACCGATAAAAGTATAATTTTGACAAAAGTAACAAAACGAAAGATTGATGCGCCTCTTCAAATTGACTGTTATTCTTGTTTTTCTTCAGCTGTCTCTTAGCAGTTGCAATCAACAGAACGACCTCCAACTTATTCATTCAGATAATATTATAACTGGCGTCCAAAATACACAAATCTACCTCCCCTTATTGCTGGGCAAGAAAATTGCTGTTGTTACCAACCATGCTTCACGCATTGGAAAAACACACATAGTGGACAGTCTGAAATCTTTAAAGGTAAATGTTGTGAAAATCTTCAGCCCTGAACATGGCTTCCGGGGAAAGGCTGATGCCGGTGAAAAGATTAAAAATAATGTGGACAGCAAGACTCAATTGCCGGTAATTTCCCTTTATGGAAATCATAAAAAACCCACTACCGAGGATTTTTCAGGAATTGATATTGTCGTATTTGATCTCCAGGATGTCGGCGTTCGTTTTTACACTTACATTTCAACTTTGACTTACGTAATGGAAGCCTGCGCCGAAAACAATATTCCATTAATTGTTCTCGACAGGCCCAACCCCAACGGATTTTATATTGACGGCCCAATTCTGGAACCGGCCTTTAAATCGTTTGTCGGATTGCATCCTGTACCAGTTGTTTATGGAATGACGATTGGGGAATATGCCAAAATGGTCAATGGTGAAGGCTGGTTGGAAAACAATCAAGTGTGTGACCTGACAGTAGTTCCATTAAAAGACTATTCCCACAACATGATTATTGAACTTCCTGTGAAACCTTCCCCAAACCTTCCCAATTGGGAATCCGTTTATCTTTATCCTTCCCTTTGTTTTTTAGAAGGCACCATAATGAGTGTGGGCCGAGGAACAGATTTTCCATTTCAGGTTTTCGGCCACCCTGACTTTATACTTGGAAGTTTCCTTTTTACCCCTCAGCCAAACGAAGGTTCCAAACATCCAAAATACGAGGGGAAACAATGTAATGGAAGCAATGTTATTGGCTATGCTAACAATTACAAAAACAATCCTCAACAAATTAATCTATCCTACCTCATCAACACCTATAATATGATGAAATTGCGGAGCGATGATTATTTCAATGATTATTTCAATACGCTTGCAGGGAATGATAAACTTCAAAAACAGATTAAAGCTGGAATGACAGAAAAGGATATCAGGGAAACTTGGCGGGAAAGCCTTGAAGCTTTTAAGAAAATCAGAGCGAGGTATTTGATGTATGATTAAAACTTCTTAATAGCTTCTTAGCCACTACTTGTCGGGATTTGTGATCCCGATATCATACTTATGGATTTTAAATCCATTACGCTTGCTTCCGGATTACAAATCCGGAAGAGCTTAAAATAAAAAGGGCTGTCTAATCAATTAAACAGCCCTTTGTAAATTCAAGAATTAACCTAATTCTTAGAATATTTTTCCAGATCAGCAATCACTTTTTTATTGACTTTCCTGGGGTTCTTTAGCTTAAAAGCTTTCAATTCTTCCTTGGCAATCATTCCAAATTCAATAAGCCCCTCAGGGTTTTTATCGTAATCATAGCTACCAATGCAGTAATCTAATTTCGATTGCAAATCGGTATATTTCTCAATCTTCAATTTTGTAAATACTTGTGAAGCTGCTTCACATGCATTTCTGAAATTATCAGCATTTTTTGTTTTCATCTTTTTTCTGTTTTTAGGTAAAATTTAAGCGCGCAAAGATAGAAGAGTTTGTAAGCGTGTTCAATCTCTAAGTTGAATTAATTGATAATTTCTTCAGGAATGAAAATTGTGTTATTTAAGATTTCTTGAAAGTATATTACAAACGATTGCAAGTTTTACCAACTACCAGATATCGTTGAACAAATTGCTGATTCGAGTTCTTGCCCACTGGAGTTTAACAAAGCTGAAAGAAAACCCTCTCAAGTTTTTACTAAATTCGCATCCAATACACAAACAATCACAACATGCTTGACAGTTGGTATTTGGATGCGATTTGGATTAGCGTGGCCTTCCTTGGTGGATTACTCGCCAAACGCATTAATTTGCCACCTTTGATTGGTTTTCTGGTTGCTGGATTTATTTTGAATTTTGCCGGATTTACCAATGGCGGAATTGCCCTCGAAGCTGCTGCCAACCTCGGCGTTATGCTCTTGCTTTTCACCATTGGACTCAAATTAAATATCCGTTCTTTACTTTCAAAAGAAATCTGGCTGACTACCTCCATCCAAATGACCATAATGACTATGGTTTTGGGAGGGGTCGTTTTTGGGATAGGTTTTTCAGGCTTGTATTTTTTGGCAGAAATTGACTACTACTCTGCATTGGTAGTCGGTTTTGCCCTGAGTTTTTCGAGTACGGTTTTCGCCGTTAAAATACTGGAAGACCGTGGCGAAGTCAATTCATTTCACGGAAGAATAACCATCGGCATACTTGTTATGCAGGATATTGCCGCTGTTATTTTCCTGACTTTCGCAGGGTCGGGCAGCCTATCGGTTTGGCTTATTGCCTTGCCTTTCTATTTATTTATTGTCCGGTATTTATTGCTGAAACTACTCAATAATGTTGACCACGGTGAACTCTTCACCCTTTTTGGGTTTTTTGCAGCATTTGTGGTTGGTGCAATCAGTTTCAAACTTTTCGGATTGAAGGCCGATCTCGGTGCATTGGTTATTGGAGCCATGCTTGCCCCTCACGAACGCTCCAAAGAATTAAGCAAACACATGATGGGGTATAAGGATTTCTTCCTTGTTGCTTTTTTTCTTCAGATTGGATTGTACGGCCTCCCGACATTGGGCAGTCTTCTCATCGCACTCTTTATCACAGTTTTCCTTTTGTTCAAAGGGGGTTTCTTCCTGTTTCTGTTTACCCGTTTTAACATACGGGCACGCACTTCCTGGCTGGCTTCATTAAGCCTTTCCAACTACAGCGAATTTGGGCTTATTGTTGCGGCTATCGGTGTACAGGAAGGATTAATATCGAGCGAATGGATGGTCATCATTGCACTTGCCTTGTCGTTTTCATTTATTATCGGATCACCCTTAAATAGCAAGGCACATAAACTTTTCAATACCTATAGATCTAAAATCACCCTGCTGAATAAAAACTGTGAACACCCTGATGATGGGCTCCACGATCTTGGCGAAGCTGAATTCCTTGTTTGTGGAATGGGACGAATCGGACATATTGTTTACCATTATTTACATGGAAAATATGGCGACAAGGTGATAGGTATTGATTACGATACAGAGACTGTTGAAAAATTTCAATCGACCAACAAAGCAGTTTTTTGGGGAGATGCCACCGATAGTGTTTTCTGGCAGGAAGCCAAAATGAAAAATATCAAAATGGTTTTTCTCGCCATGAGTGATCACAAATCGAATATGAATGCAGCCCAAGAAATTGACCGGCTTGACGATAATCATTTCCTCACCGGATCAACGAGTAAGTTCCGGGACGAATTCCTTGAATTGAAAGAAGCCGGTGTTGACTTTGTGTACAATTATTATGACCGACTTGGAGCTGACTTTGCAGAGCATTTTGTTTTGTATTCTGAAAATAAAACTGGTTTAGATATTGGGGACGAAAAATAAAACACTAATTCTTTAAAAAAA
>QMPA01000170.1 GCA_003650365.1 Bacteroidota bacterium
GATCTGATTTTACAGCTGCCATTTTTGCCAATGTATTACAAGCCGATGAAGTAAGTATTTGGAAGGATGTTCCCGGTTTGATGAATTGCGATCCCAATATATTTGATCAAGCTGTAAAACTCCATCAGATTTCTTACCACGAAGCCATTGAATTGGCATTTTATGGTGCTTCCGTCATTCATCCAAAAACGATCCAGCCTCTACAGCAAAAAAGCATTCCGCTTAAAGTTCGGGCATTTTACAAACCGGAGTCTGAACCTTCACTCATTTCTGGTGACACTTCCCACGACAGTGAAGTACACAAAATTATTGTGAAAGACAAACAGCTACTGTTGAGCATTGGGTCGAAAAACCTTTCGTTTATTGCTGAAGAAAACCTGACAGGTATTTTTAAAGCCTTCAGCAAGCATAAAATCCACATCAACCTGATGCAGAATTCGGCAGTTAGTTTCTCGGTGTGTTTTAATGAAGATGAAGACAAACTTAAAGCCTTGATGACTGATTTAAAAGGTGATTACTTTCTTAAGTACAATACAGGATTACAATTGATTACGATCAGGCATTACACCGACAAGGTTGTTTCGGAGCTCACCCACGATAAAAAAATATTTCTAGAGCAAAAAAGCCGTGCTACAATACAATTGCTGGTAAGAGGGTAGGGGAGTGAAAATTTGATTTACCTTGAAGGTTTCACCTTGAGCAACTTCCCTCAGTTGTTAATTAATTTTAACATATTCAAGAAAAGATCATTTATTTTTTTGCATTAATATTGCAAGAAGATGCCATAAATACATCATATTGTTTGTCAAACATTTCAATAGTGGGAATTAGAAGAAAAAATTCATTTTTAAAAGTTGCTGTACTTGCCGTATTGCTGTCTGTAACTTTGAACAGCATGGCGCAGGGTGATTTGCTTTTGTCAACAATTGAAACTGCAAACCAATTAAGGGATGCCGGTGATTTTGAAGGGGCAGTGAAAATACTGGACGAATTCAATACTGAATACCCGGGAAACAATTGGATTTTGCGGCTTTACGCAGAAACATTATTCTGGATGAAAGATTATGAGAAGGCAGTCTCAGTTTACGAAGAAGCCATCGACTGGCATCCTGATGATTTTGATGTAAAGTATGAATATGCCATCCTTTTATTTGAAATGGGAAAATACCAACAGACCAAAGAAATCCTGATTGTTTATACCAATAACAGACCGGAAGATTCCGGGGCAGAATCCCTTTTGGGGATAACAAATTATTACCTCGGTGATTTTAAAGAAGCTGACAAACACTTGAAAAAATCGCTAGTGTTAAATCCGACCGATAAAAGAACCAAAGAAGTTTACCGGGTAGTTTCTCGAATTGTAAGCCCCTGGCTGAAAGTGGATGTTAGTTATACTGACGATTCGCAACCACTACAACAATGGGCTCCTGTTCTTCAGGGCGGATGGTACCAATCACATTTTCTAAACTTGTCTTTTTCGCTTGGTTTGCAGAATTTTTCATCAGATTCGCTTCATTCAAACCTCTACAGTTTTCAACTGCAAAACAGTTTTCAATTTCCGAAGGCAGGCTTCAGCGCGAAAGTATCGGCAGGTGTTTTTTATACTTCTATCGATCAGGCTTTCGATTATAGCTGGGGAATTTCCCTTCAGCAAAAAATGGCGAAATACTTTTATTTGAGAGTTGGTGGCGAACGTTTGGCTTACACTTATACACTAGCCAGTATTGAAAAGCCATTTAGCAGGGGAATATACAATGTTTCACTTTCGTGGGAAAAACCGAAAAGCTGGAATGCAAGCACTGGCTACATTGGTGAATATTTTCCTGATGATAATAATGTCCAGACTTTCTTTGCCTGGGGATTGAGTCCGGCCATTTCATTTTCCATTTTTGAGCTCTATTTCGGTTATGCATTTAATTATGCCAACTCGAAAGAAAGCCGTTTTGTTCCGGAAAAATCCTTGGATGAAATTCTTGAGGATTATAATCCTGACGAACAAATCAAAGGGATTTATGACTCTTATTTTACACCCAACGACCAGTTTGCGAATTCGGCATTGCTCAACTTTAACATTATCCCCTCGCAAAAAATAAATATTAAACTACATGCTTCTGTTGGCTTTTATGCCCGTGCGATGAATCCTTATTTTTACTTAGATAAAGAGCAAGGAAAGACAATAATCAAACAGGGTTTTTATCAAGAATCGTTTACACCTTTGGATTTGGGAATCAACTTCGATATGGAATTAACTGACAAATTACTACTAAACTTTTCCTATACTTATTTACAAACTTTCTATTTCAACAGCAACAATTTTAATTTGGGTTTAAAGTTTTATTTTTAAAATGTCAAAAAAAAACGACAAGGATTTTTGGAAATACCGGGAAGCCCGGAAGGTAACAAAAACCGACCGCTTTATCTACCTGGTTTTGGTGATTGCCGGCTTTCTGAGCATCCTTCGTTTTGGTGATTGGTGGTTTCGTGCAGAGCATGTTGAATCATTGCCTTTTTTTATTTTGTTATCGCTACTTATTTGGTACGGCATTATACGCATGATTCTTATCTGGATAAATTATCTGCGCATAAAAAAACCGGAATTTGTGGCTGCTGAAAAAGGCCTTAAAGTGGCTATTTTCACCACCAGCTCTCCGGGCGAACCCTTGAGCATGTTCGATAAAACACTGAAAGCCTGTGCCAACATTACTTATCCACATACAACTTATTTGCTGGATGACACACAAAAACCAGAATTCAAAAAAGTGGCTGAAAAACATGGCGCTGTCTGGCTGGAATTAGTTGGTCTTCCAGGAGCAAAAGCCGGGAAAGTAAATGCAGCACTCAAAATGGTGGAGGAAGATTTCATCCTGATTATGGATCCTGACCACATCCCTTTTCCTAATTTTCTGGACAAAGTTTTGGGGTATTTTCGTGATAAAAAAGTTGGATTCGTGCAAGTGGCGCAAACCTATTATAACCAATATCGCTCGTTTACTGCAAAAGGGGCAGCCGAGCAAACTTATACTTTTTACGGACCAACACTAATGGGCTTAGCCGGTTATGATTCAGCTGTTGCCATTGGGGCCAATTGTACTTTCCGCAAGGAAGCACTGGAATCAATTGGTGGGCATGGAATTGGTTTGGCCGAGGATTTGATTACTTCCATTCGGCTTCATGCCAAAGGTTGGAAATCGGTATTTACCCCCATTGTTGTCAGCCGTGGCTTGGTTCCCGAAGATTTTGGTTCGTTTTGCAAACAACAACTCAAATGGTCGCGCGGGCTTTTTGAAGTGCTTTTTACAGAAGTTCCACAGTTGTTTAAAAATCTCAGTGGCTGGCAGCGTATTTCTTACCTTGCTATTAGCAGCTATTATTTTGTAGGACTCACCACATTTTTGTATATCGCCATTCCTTTCCTTTATTTTTGGACGGGCATTATCCCGGCCAATATGAATTTTGGGGAATTCATTATTAATGGTGCGCCCATCATTGTTATTGCGGTGTCTATTTATCTTTTTGTTCAAAAATGGCTTTCACACCCACAAGCCGAAAGGGGGTTTCACTGGCGTGGAATGATCTTGAAAACAGCTACCTGGCCCGTGTTTTTACTGGGAAATTTACTTGGATTTGTAAACGCAGAAATACCCTATATCCCTACGGCAAAGAAAGCAGTTTCAGGATTGAGTCCTTATTCGCGACCGTTAATTCTGCATGTTGTGCTATTTATTGGCACACTGGCTTACGTAATTTATTCGCGATTGAGTACTGTTTCTGAGGGGCTGTTGGCCTTGACCAGCGAACAGGTTTGGGGGATGTTTGCCTTTGCATTTGTTTCTGTATTTTTAGTGATTGGCGGAATTTTTGCTGCTCTTGAATCCAGGAATTTACCAGAGGATGAACCCTGGAGAAAAGTTGATTTGGATAAGATTAAGACAGAAAATGATCATCAATAAAATAATGGCCGCGGATACACGGATAGAATACAACACCATTGTTGGTGTCCTCACCAACAATACAAATGATGAATATATTCAACAAACCATTGGTGGGGACACCAACGGTGGAGAAAGAGAAAAATAGATAATGAATAATAAAAGTTTCCACTAATTATGCTGATAGACACAGATAAGCAATTTGCGAAAATCTGCGTAATCTGCGGGAGAAAAAAATAACAAATGAAAAAATCAGCTTATAGAATCGGTTTCACTTTGGGTGCTCTTTTTTTGGGTGTACTAATTATTGTTGCTTTTACTTTTCTTGGGAAAAAATCCAGCGGCCCATTGGAAGACTTTTTCACAAAAATGGGTTCAACGATAGTAGATATTGAAAACGACTACCTGCTCAGTCAACGCGAACCGGTCAGATCAAAAGAACTGGAATGGTTCAATAAATACCGGAATAACAAGGAATCTTTCCTCCAACCTGATACAGTTTTTCTTGGTATTTTCGATAACAATTATCAGAAATCATTTGAGAATATCCTTTCGCTCGAAAACTCACTTCTCACAAACCTTTCTTTCATTCAGATTTACACCGCCTGGGGCGATCAATCAGGCCAGCGGTTTCCGGAAAAATATGCCAAAACCATTTTCAAACTGGGCTCAACTCCCTTTATTACATGGGAGCCCTGGTTGAATGATTTCGACAGGGAAGAGCATGGACTCTCTCCCAAAGAAGATCCCAATAAAAATGGATTACAGGATATTGTAAACGGAGATTATGACTTTTACATTGATGAATGGGCAAGCGATTTAAAGGATTTCAACCAACTCGTTTTCATACGATTCGGACACGAAATGAATGACCCTTATCGCTATCCATGGGGACCACAAAACAACAAACCCGAAGATTTTATCGCCGCCTGGCAATATATTGTTAATCGGTTCGGAGAACTGGGAGTAAACAATGCGGTTTGGGTGTGGTCACCACATCCAGCTTATTATCTGTATGGCGAATATTATCCAGGAGATGAATATGTTGACTGGGTTGGAGTGGGTGCCTTAAATTATGGAAATGTGGCACTATGGTCACAATGGTGGAGTTTCGAAGAAATTTTTGGAAATTATTATAACTGGCTTGCCTCTTTTAACAAACCACTGGCAATTACTGAATTTGGCAGCCTGTCTGTTGGTGGACAAAGGGAAGAATGGTATACCGAAGCCCTCGACAGTATTCCTGAAAAATACCCTTTGCTCAAAGCCATCCTCTTTTTCAACAATGACAAGGACAATACTACGCTAAGTAAAACACTCGACTGGAGTTTAAATACGGATAGTCTTTCCAGCAAGGCAGTTAAAAAGTCCTTAAATAGTTGGTAGATGTTTACCTTCTAATTACTGCTTGTTTCCTTTGCTTTTTCTTGAAAAAAAGCTCCTGCCCTTTTTTTTGTATTTTGGTCAACCCAAACAATCATTATGCTGCGCAGTTTTATTGGTTTTCTTGTAGTTTTACTTTTCGTAGCCTCCTGTGACTCTGGCACATCTGGAAAGCGGAAAGAAAAAAAACAAATTATTTCTTTCCCTAACAAGACCATCGACAGTGTTTTTTCAAGAAAAAAACTCCGGGCGGCCACCGATTACGGATCGGTAAGTTACCTGATTTATCGTGGCGAACCTATTGGTTATCAGTATGAGCTTCTGCAAAATCTCACAAAATACCTTGGCGTTGATCTGGAGCTCATCATTGTAAAAGATATTGACAGAAGCATAGAAATGCTCAACAATGGCGATATTGATTTGATTGCGATGGGATTAACGGTGACCACCAACCGGTCGCGTTTGCTGGAATTTACTGCACCTATTTTAGCGACAAAGCAGATGCTGGTTCAGCGCAAACCTGATGGTTACCAAAAAATGAAAACGGCTGATGAAATCGAGTCGCACCTTATTCGTGACCAAATGGATTTAGCCGGTAAAACCATTTATGTGCAAAAGGGAACAATTTACGTAAACCGGCTGCTTACACTGGCAAATGAAATTGCCGACACTATTCTCATTATTGAAGAAGACAAAGATACCGAGGAACTGATTGCCGCTGTTGCAAAAGGCAAAATTGATTATACCGTTTCGGATAAGTATATTGCTTTGGTAAACACCAGATATTATCCAAATATTGATGTGAAAACACCACTCAGTTTTTCTCAAAAAATTGCCTGGGCAACTAAAAAGGGACAAACAGACTTTACAGATACAATCAATAACTGGCTCGTTCAGTTTAATAAAACAATGCTGTCCCGGCTGATCTATAATAAGTATTTCAAAAACATACGAGCACGTAGAATTACCCAAAGTCAGTACAATTCTTTTAGCGGTGGCCATTTGTCACCTTACGATGAAGAAATCAAAAAAGCCAGTGCAATAGTGGGTTGGGGTTGGCGTATACTGGCATCACTGATTTACCAGGAATCAGAGTTTAAACCGAATGTAAAATCCTGGGTTGGGGCTTATGGACTGATGCAAATGATGCCAATTACGCTGGAAAAGTATGGCCTGGATTCAACTGCCAGTCCTGAACAACAAATAACTGCCGGGTCTAAATATCTGAAATACTTAGACAAGCAACTGCCTCATGAAATTACAGATTCAACGGAAAGGATAAAATTTGTACTAGCTTCTTACAATGCGGGAATTGGCCATGTGTTTGATGCACGCAGGTTGACACAGAAATATGGCGCGAATCCAAATAAGTGGACTGCTAATGTCGATCATTTTATTTTGAACTTGTCGGATAAAGAGTTTTACCACGACAGCGTTGTTTACTACGGCTATTTACGAGGGGATGAAACCTATAATTTTGTCAATGAGATACTTGAAAGGGCAGAGCAGTACAAGCATTTGATTGCGGATTAAGTTTCCAACGATAATACCTTTGATAAGCCCGATTTGATTTCATCCATAATCAATACACTAACATTTCCCAACCTTTTAATAAACCTTTCCTTTGAAACAGATCGAACCTGAAAGCAATCTGCAGAAGAATGTTTAGCCAAACCATTGAACGAATCTGGCACAATTCTAACCATCCATGGTGCAACTTCATACCGGTCTTTCCAGTCGGTGAGTGGCACGACTACTTTTAACGGTAGTTTGCCCAGTGCATCATCATTAACAATTATTGCAGGGCGGGTCTTTCTTATTTCTGCACCAAGAGCAGGGTCAAGATTTATTAACCAAATTTCACTTTGCTTCATAAAAACTCTCAAAATCAAGGTCAGTAAAAGCAGTAAGTTCCTTATCCGTTTCATAATCTGAGCGCAATGTTTCTGCAGCAATATTCATTGCATTAACAGTTTCTTGCTTACGAATAGATTGTATAACCTTCTCAATCACATAGATGCGTTTTTGAAACGGTAAGTCTTGTAATTCTTGAATAATCTCAGAAGTCCTCATATTTTTTTCTCCAAATACCTGACTGGTCTATCAAATTAGAGATTCTCTTTTCCTATTTAACTAGCTTAGTCCTCTAGCTGAAAAAGATTAATTGTCCTTATTTGCCTTTTTCTTCCTGATCGCCCGTTTCTTTCTTGTCGTCTTCGGCAATGCCTTCCTTAAACTCTTTTACACCTTTGCCGAGGCCTTTCATTAATTCAGGAATTTTTCTGCCGCCAAATAATAAAAGAACCACCACCACTATTGCGGCTATTTCCCAGGGGCCAAACCAACCGGCAGGTTGCAAAAGAATTTCTTGTCCGTTAATGAATATCGAAGTCATAATTTTCCATTTTCAATTTATCTCACAAAGATAATACAATTAATACAATTTGATACTTGCTATTGTTTATACATTTGCCTCCAACTAACAAGATCAATAAA
>QMPA01000171.1 GCA_003650365.1 Bacteroidota bacterium
TAGCCATTAACAACGTAAAAACAAGTATTAACGGCTAAAGCCGTTTTGTTAAATGTGGATTTCCCCCGCACTAAAGTGCGGGGAAAAATCAACACTCAAAAATCAAGTAAAAATGATTACAATTTATTGGCGCATTTAAAAGCAAAGTCTATGAAAAAAATAATCGCCTATTTTATAAAGTATCCGGTTGCTGTCAATGTATTTATTTTGGCATTTATCCTATTTGGCTCGCTTTCGGTAATGAGTCTGAGGTCTTCCTTTTTTCCACTTAATGAAAGTCGGATTATCCAAATTCAATTGATGTATCCCGGTGCATCGCCCGAGGAAATGGAAGAGGGTATCGTATTAAAAATCGAGGACAATCTGCGTGGCGTTACCGGTATCGAGCGGGTGACTTCCATCTCATCAGAAAACTCGGCAAATATTACGGTAGAGGTCTTCAAAGATTTTAAAACTGAAATCGTACTCGAAGATGTAAAAAATGCCGTCAATCGCATCAACTCTTTCCCAACCGATATGGAGCCGCCTATCGTTTTCAAAACGGAAATAATGAACAGGGTGATTACCTTTTCTATCAGTGCGGAGAACATTTCCTTAAAATCGTTGAAACAAATTGCCCGGCAGATTGAAGACGACCTGCGTGGGATTGATGGTATTTCGAAGGTGAATTTACACGGGTTTCCAGAGGAAGAAATTGAAATTGCGGTGGACGAAAATACCCTGCGCGCATACAACCTCACTTTTACTGAAGTGGCCAATGCAGTAAAAAAAGCCAACCTCGATATTACCGGCGGAAAAATCAAAACCGAAAAAGAAGAATACCTCATCCGGGGGCGTTTCAAACAGTATTACGGCCACGAACTGAACAACATTATTATCCGCTCGGATATGGACGGAAAAATTATCCGCCTGATGGATATTGCTACAATCAACGACCGCTGGTCGGAGAACCCAAACCGCATTGAAGTTGACGACAAATCTTCGGTTGAAGTGGAAGTGCAAACTACCAATAACGAAGACTTTTTACAAGCTGCCGAGAATGTCAGGAAATACATCAAGACCTTCAATGAAAAGGAAAGTGGCATACATGCTACGATTGTTCAAGACCGCTCAGTAAACCTACTGGAACGGAGGAAACTACTTGTTGAGAATGGCGCCATGGGGATGATTTTGGTAATCATCTTTTTGTCACTTTTCCTAAATCCAAGGATGGCATTTTGGGTAGCAGCCGGCTTGCCGATTTCCTTTTTTGGGATGTTTATTTTGGCTGATATTTATGGGGTAACGGTCAATGTTATTTCGCTCTTCGGGATGATTGTTGTTGTTGGTATTTTGGTTGATGACGGCATTGTGATTGCGGAAAATATTTATCACCATTACGAAAAGGGTAAAAATCCAGTCCGTGCGGCAATTGACGGAACCATGGAGGTGCTACCCGCTATTGTATCAGCCGTCATCACAACAATAATTGCATTTTCTACTTTCTTTTTTATCGATGGTCGTTTTGGTGAGTTTTTTAGTGAGCTGTCCTTTGTTGTTATAGCCACGCTTGCCATTTCATTGATTGAGGCGGTCATTATTTTACCTTCGCATTTGGCACATTCCAAAGCATTAAAAGGGGAACGTACCCAGAACAAGATTATTCAATTTATGGACAAAATCATGTTTTGGATGCGTGACAAAACCTATGCGCCTTTCCTGCGTTTTTCACTGAACAACAAAGCACTCATTTTCTCTATCATCCTTGTTATGTTTGCTTTAAGCCTGGCCTCCTTTAAAGGAGGCATTATCCGGGGTACTTTTTTCCCATTTATTGAACGCGACAATATCACCGTCACTTTGAAAATGCCTGCCGGTAGTAACGAAAAAATTACCGAAGCATGGATTGATAAAATCGAAGCTGCTGCCTGGGAAGTGAACGAAGAGTTTAAAGCGAAACGTGAAGATGGTCTGGATGTGATTACACATATCGAAAAGAAAATCGGGCCGAGTACTTCTGATGGCAGTTTGAATATAATTCTGCTGGAAGGCGAAACCAGGGACATGGTCAGTTTTATCATTTCCAATGCCATTGCAAAGAAAGCCGGCCCGGTAATGGGGGTAGAATCATTGTCCTATGGCGGTGGTGGTCATTTTGGTAAACCTGTTTCAGTGACTTTTCTAGGAAACAATCTCGACGAGTTGGAAGCCATTAAAAACGAACTTAAAGTAGAGTTGAATAAAATCAGTGCACTGAAGGACGTGAACGACAACGACCGCCTGGGCATCAAAGAGATTGACATCAAATTAAAAGACAAAGCCTATATGTTGGGCTTAACCCTTCAAGATGTGTTGGGACAGATTCGTTCGGGATTTTTTGGGCGTGAAGTGCAGCGACTGCAGCGTGGCCGCGACGAAGTAAAAGTTTGGGTGCGCTATAACGAAGAAGGCCGTTCATCGATCAACAACCTCAGTGAAATGTTTATTTCGACACCGACCAAAGACCGCGTTCCTTTTGGCGAGATAGCCACTTATACAATAAAAAGGGGAACCGTTTCCATTAATCACCTGGAAGGCAAACGGCAAATTATTGTCGATGCCGATCTGGTTGACGAAACATCATCGGCTACCGATATTATTGAAGAAGTAAGGGAAAATGTGCTGCCTCCCATTCTTGCAAAATACCCCAGTGTTACCGCACTTTACGAGGGGCAAAATCGGGAAGCCCAAAAAACGTCGACTTCGGCAGCCAAAATATTGCCCATTGTTTTGTTCCTGATTATTGCCATCATCACCTTCACTTTCCGCTCGTTCGGACAAACCATGCTGCTGTTCGTATTGATTCCTTTTAGTTTAATCGGCGTAGTCTGGGGACATTGGTTACACGGTATTCCTGTAAACATTCTTTCCATGCTCGGGGTTATTGCGCTGATTGGAATTCTTGTCAATGATGGTTTGGTGCTGGTCACTAAATTTAATCTTTACTTAAAAGAAGGCATTCCTTTTAAGGAAGCTGTTCACCAGGCCGGCGTCTCCAGGTTCCGGGCTATTTTCCTAACAACAATAACAACAGTTGCCGGGCTTGCCCCACTCATCCTGGAAAAAAGTATGCAGGCGCAATTCCTTATTCCCATGGCCGTTTCAATTGCTTACGGAATTACCATGGCGACGGTGCTCACACTTGTTTTGCTTCCGGTTTTACTTGTTGCCTTAAACAATGCAAAACGATTCGTCCATTATATCTGGGAAGGAAAGTGGGCCGCTCCCGAACAATTTGAAACCGCTATTCAAGAACTTAAAGCTGAAAATGATGAATTTGAAAAATAAAGTTTTAATTTTCCTTTTGATGATTGTCGCTTTCCCCGCATGGGCACAGCAAGCAAACGACACTGTTTTGTCTTTACCAACTGCTACGCAAATTACCATGCAGAACAATTACGACATTCAAATCGCGAAGAACAACATCCGTATAGCCGAAAACAATGCCGGTATTTTGAACTCCGGATACTTACCCGCATTGGTAGGAAATGCAGGTGGAAATTATTCCAACAACAACACCGATCTTACTTATACAACCGGTGATGAAGTTTCCCGCGATGGGGCAGTTTCAAAAACTTATAATGCCTCACTGGGCTTAAATTACAGGCTATTTGACGGAATGAACCGTCATTACAATTACAAGGTATTGAAAGCCGATTACAGCCTTTCGGAATTGCGGGCAAGGGCATTGATTGAAAACATGCTCATTGCTTTAATCCGTTCATACTACGAAGTAGCAAACCTTACATCACGCATCGAGAATATCACCCGGACACTTATTGTTTCTAATACACGCTACAATTATGTAAAGGACCAGCATTTTTACGGACAGGCTACCCAACTCGACTTGCTGAATTCAGAAGTTGACCTGAACAACGATAGCATCAATTTCATCAATACTACACGCGAATTGGAGTTGGCAATGAACAACCTCAGGGTTATTCTCAGTATTGAAATGGACAATTCTTTTGCCGTGGACACAACAGTAATCTTTGCAGCAAATGTTGAAAAAAACCAGCTATTGGAAAGCGCACTCAACCGCAATGTTGACTACCTGATTGCACAGCAAAACCAGGGGATTTCATCCCTTTTGATTAAACAAAGCAAAGCGGGTTATATTCCTACACTTGACATTAACGGGAAGTATGGCGTATCGGGATTGAACAATGATGTAGGGACTTTGCTGGCGCAAAACACAACTGGATTCAGTGCCGGTATTTCATTAAACTGGAATATTTTTGATGGCGGCCGAACACGCACCAATCAACTGAATGCTGAAATTGCCCTCGATAATACGAACCAGCAATTGGCACAATCTAAAATTGAACTGGAACGGCAAGTTGCCGATGCGTGGTCAAACTATTCCAATGCTTTGTTTATTTTAAGGACGGAGGAAAAGAACAAAGAAACCAACCGTTTAAATTTTTCACGCTCTGGCGAAATGTACCGCCTGGGGCAGATTTCCTCCATTGATTTCCGCAAGGCGCAAGTTGACCTGGAAGACTCCATCAACCGCTACAACCAGGCTTTATACTTTGCCAAAATTGCCGAACTGGATTTGATGAAACTTGCCGGTTTGTTCCTGGAAGAGATGTAGAAAAATGACACGCGAATGGCGCGCGAATTTTCGCGTGCCAAGTGTTAGCTACATTTCAAATGTCACGCGGAAAAATCCGCGCGCCAGAGTTGGGCCCACCCACTGGGTTTTTAGCTGAAAACCAACATGAGATTTTGCGCGTAGCAAAACATTATTTGAAACTATCTACATTCCAGAAAAACAGTATGATACAGTAATTATGTAAAGAGATGTTATTCTCTTCGTAGATTTATTCTAAATAATTTTTATTAAACACTTGATAATTTTGAAATATGCTTTACCTTTGCATCAGATATACCAATCTAGAAACGAAAAAATTCATGAAAACATCTACAAAATAGCGCTTTAATGCGTTGTTGTACAGTGCTTTGTTATAGCATTGCAGGCCTGTTTTGTAGAATGTTACAGTATCTATCGTTTTGACTTTATTTAGAAAACTAATAACTAAACTTAATTTATCATGAAAAAAATTACAATTTTACTTTTAATGCTGTTTGCATTTGGTACTTTTCTGAATGCAGCCACAAAAACATCTACCGGTTCTGGCGACTGGAGTGCTGCTGGAACATGGTCTCCTTCTGGTGTTCCTGGTGACAATGACGATGTGACTATTTTAACAGGTCATTCTATTGCGTTTAACCAAAATGATAAGGTTAAATATTTAACTATTCAAGTTGGAGGCGAACTAACAGGGAATTATGATCTTGAGGTAAAAGATGACCTTTATGTATACGGAACTCTGACAATCAAGAAATTAAAAAAAGTTGATAACATAACAGTTTATGTAGATGGAACTTTGGTGCTTACTGACAAAATAGATGATTGTAAAAATATCATCACCTATGGTAGCATAGTGACAAAAAAGGTAAAAGGAGCTTTTGATAATATTTCTATTTATTTAGGAGGGAGTTTTGTTGTGACTGAAACTGGTGGTCCTGAAAGCGAATTAAAAGTTAAGCAAACTTTGTATGTTGCCGGGAACTTGTCTATTGTAAATAAATTGAAGATAGAGAATGGTACAACGTCAGTCGTAATTGATGGAACTGTTAATGTGGCGAAATTTGATAATAAAGCTAAAATTGACATCACCGGAACGGGAAAAGTAATTGCTACAGCAGAGTATAAGAATTTTAGTGGAACTGCTACTCTTTTTGGAGTTCCAGGTCCTGTGGTTGGTAAAACTTATGGCGGTGCAACTTGGTCAGGAGCAACTGACGATGATTGGAATATTGCATCTAACTGGTGGGCTGCTACTGTCCCTACCAGTGCGTACGTCGTTGTAATAAATGAAGGTGCTGTAACACTTCCAGTTCTTGCTGGTACGGGAAATGCCAAATCTGTTATTATTCATGAAGGATCACTCACCATAGAATCAGGTGCTGATTTAACAGTAGCTGAGGATATTGAGAATACTGTCGGAAATGCCGGCCTTGTAATCCAATCCACTTCATCAGGTACGGGATCGCTGATTTATACATCTGGTACACCCTCAGCCACAGTGGAAAGGTATTGTGCAGCAAGCCAATGGCATTTTGCTTCACCTTCGACAAGTGGAGTAACAGCCCAGAACTTTTATGACTCTGGAAACGCTGCATGGCTAGCGTGGTTTGATGAGGCAGCAGGTCTTGACGGTGGGAGTGCCGGAGAAGGCTGGTACTATTTTACTGAACTTACAGACCCAATTGATGTTGGTACAGGATATTCCTATGCTCCTTCAGCAGATGAAACAGTTAACTTTACAGGTACAATAGCATCAAGTGATTTTGTTGCAGGTATTTCCTTCACAGATGCAAGGCATGGCTACAACCTGATTGGCAATCCCTTTTCTTCAGCAGTAGAATGGAATACCAATTCCGATTGGAATTTATCTGGAATGCAAGCCACTATTTGGATTTGGGTACCTACTACAGGCACATCTGGTAACTATGTTTCATATACAACAGCAGCGACTTATGATATTCCTGTAGGACAAGGGTTTTTTGTGCAAGCAAATGCTGCAAGCCCAACATTAACGATTCCTGCTTCACAACGGCTGCACAGCTCAAATACTTTCTATAAAAATAGTAATGATGAAAGTGGCTATGAGAGTTTTGTGACTATACAAGCAGATAACAATCAGAACAGGGATAAAGTACAAATTAGTTTTGCTGAAAACGGAACAGATGATTTTGATAATGGCTGGGATGGAACAAAAATGTTTGGTTCAGATGACGCGCCACAACTTTATCTTGTTGAACAGGAGCTAAAGCAATCCTATGATCATTTACCACTTTTAGCTGAAGGTGAAGAAAGGACTGTTATTATGAATTATATTGCAGGTGCAGATGGAGACCAGGTCTTAACGGCCGATCTTACAAACCTAATTGATTTAGGCATCTTAATTGAAGACCTTCAGACAGGAGCTACCCAAGATTTAGAACAGAACCCGGTTTATACATTTACAGGATATAAAACTGATGATTCAGAACGTTTCCTGCTGCATTTTACCTATTCACCCAATGGTATTGGCGAAGGTATTGCACAGGTTTCAAACATTAATATTTATTCCAGCGGAAAAGATATTTATGTCAATTCAACCGATGGTACCTTCAACAGTGAAGGCACTATTTATGTTTACGATTTAATGGGCAGAGAAATTGCACAACAAGCATTCAGAAGCGGAGAACTTGTTAAACTCACGGTCAATATGCGCAATGCCTATGCCGTTGTAAAAGTTGTGAAAGAAGGATTTGTGAAAACTGAAAAGGTGTTTATTAAGTAAAATAAAAAAGTAAAGAAAAAAGATTAAAAGAAATAAACTAAAAAAATAAATATCATGAAAAATACAATCAATAACTTAATCAAGGCTTTTGCAATACTATTGTTGGTAGGAACTACTTATACTGTTTCGGCTCAACCACCACCTCCCCCGGCAGGAGAAGGCGGCAGCGGAGGTAGCCAAGGCAATCAACTGGGTGGCAATGCCCCAATTGGTGGTGGGCTATTTATCCTGCTTGGCCTTGGTGCTGCTTATGCAGGCCGCAAGGTTTATAGTTTGCGTGCCGAAGAGAAAATTGCTTAGTAATTTCTTTGCTTTTTTCGCAATCCTCTTGATAGAGGTAAAACAATCGTATTAAAATTTATAAAAAGGCTGTTCAGCAATGAATGGCCTTTTTTTTGTGCAACCTTCTAAGCAACCTTCCA
>QMPA01000172.1 GCA_003650365.1 Bacteroidota bacterium
GGCAGTGTGATGGATATTGCAGAAGCCTCAGACGAATTGAATATTTCGCTGCTATCAAAAGCTGTTACCAAGTATTTTTTGTGTTATCCGAAGGGGATCGGGCAATTTTCGTAGATTTGTTCTTGGTGGTAGGACGGAATTACCATACGAATTTTAGTATGCTTAGAATACTTTCCCAAATCGAAGTCACGCGAAAATTCGCACGACAGTTGAGAATTAAAAAACAAAATATAAACCTTTAAAAACAAAATATCATGGCAAAATCTCAAGACGCAAAGAAAAGTGTTAAAAAAGAACCGCTTAAAACTGCAAAAGAAAAAAAGGCAGCAAAAAGAGAAAAGAAAGCATTAAAATCTAAAAATATTTAACTCTCTTTCCTGAAACTAGCGCGCGAATTTTCGCGTGCTTAGAATACTTTCACAATCAAAGTCACGTGAAGATTCGCGCGACAGTGGATATTACTCTAATCCTCAACCGAAAATTCCTCGGCATCCAAATAAGGTTCCTTCCGATGTCCAAAAAGGTGCAGTATTTTTCCTGTAATCAATCCGGCAGCAATAGCAATGACAATGGTTAAACCAATTCCGGCAAGTTGGGCTGTATAATTGATTCCTGTAACTACTATCAAAGCAACCAATCCTCCAAAAATACCGGGGATGCCGTGTAGATTGGAAACACCACAAGTATCAACTAATTTGAGGCCTTTTTGCAAATACGCCTGAATAACAGCAAATCCAAAAGTAGAAAGCGCACCGGCAGCCACACCAATAATCATGGCTTCGGCAGGGCTGGCTGTATTACAAACCGAGCCAATGGCAACACCGCCGGCGAGGGAGGCATTGGCAATATCGGCCGCATCAATTTTACCTCTCAGTTTTAAAGACGCAAAAGCCGTTGCAAGGGTAGCGCCACTTAATGCAAGGATTACGTTTATACCTGTCATCACAACTTCCTCAGGAAGAACCAAAGCAGCGCAGAAACTCGGCCAGAACACCCACAACATCATACTACCAAGCATCGAAAAACGGTCGCTTGTCGCATCTGCTTCAATGGGTGTATTGTATTCGTTTTTGGTGGTCATCGAAATGGCGACTCCCAATCCAAACAACGCACCAAAAGCGTGAATAACAATAGATCCGCCAGTATCTACAAACTGGCCTTTACCCACAAGACCAAATCCTTCATCGAGCATTATCCACTCGTTAAACATATAAAACGGGATAAACAACAAACCCAGAATAAGGTACTGCTGCATTTTCAATCTTCCCAAAACAGCCCCGGCAGTAATCAACAAACTGGCAGCCGCAAACTCGGCCAGAATCATTTTGTCAATATCGCTTCCTTTGTGGCCAAAAATGCCATAACTGCCTATTAAATAGTACAATGGAATGGAAATACTCACCAATAAAAAAGTGGCTGTAAGTGCCGAACGTCCGTAACCGCGTACGAAAACCATCAGAAATCCAAAACCAACAAGCAGCATCGCCATAATATGGATGGCCCGGTAATACTTTTGAACATCTGTTAAAACTGCAATGGTCTCACTTGAAACGCCTTGGGCCTGAACATTAGTTGCTCCAATAAGTACTAAAATCAGGGCAAAGGTTGGTAAAATAAAATGCTTTAAATTCTTCATTAATTATGGTATTTGATTTTTGTAATTGATAATATCCGGCTTCAAATTTAGGATAAATTCTTTCCGTTTTTTGCATTCTTAATATTTAGAATTATTCCAAAGATATTGTGCAAATATGGAAGTTTCAATCTGAGAACAAATGCCTTCCTGATAACCTTTTACAGATTACTAAACCGAATACCAACTACAACATTCCGTGTCAAGCCATCTGCACGGTAAGCCCTGTCGATTACAGGAAAAGCAAATCACCCACCCCACTTGTTTGTCCCAGATTTCCATAAGTGAAAATAAATGGAGTACACAATTCGAGTGAAGTACCTTTAAAATCCGGTACGCTATGGAGGCGGTTGTTTGTGAAATCAGGATGAACTTTTCTCCCAATCCAAAACTTTGTTCTACACTAAAATGAACTCTTGAATCTTTTAAAACGGAGTCTCCCGAAAAATTCAATGAAGAAATGGAGCAAGCACCGGCATCGCTGTAACCTTGTCCATAAAAAGGAGGAACAGAGAGTAAACCAATGAAGAATATCAATATAAAATATTTCATTTTTTTGAAATTAGGAGACATCCATTTCACACAATTTTTAGTTCTTTTTAGTCGGGGCTATTATTCATTCCTTACAGCCAAATGCTTATTCTACATGGCGGGGGTATAAGGGTATAAACCCTATTTCCCCTATTTCCATTATTCCCACCCTCCCACTAAATCAATTCATTTATTATCTTGCACCCCAAAATAAATACCATGAAATTTACTGCCCAACAAATTGCCGATGCCCTGCACGGAACTATCGAAGGAAACAAAGAAGTAAGTGTTTCCAGTCTGTCAAAAATTGAAGAAGGAAGTCCGGGAACGCTGAGTTTTCTGGCCAATCCAAAATACACGGCCCACATCTACAACACACGGGCAAGCATTGTAATCGTCAACAATGATTTTGTAGCAGAAAAAGAAATCGCTGCCACACTTGTCAGGGTAAAAGATGCCTATTCGGCTTTTGCCGATTTATTGGAGATGTACCAGCAATCCAAAGGAAAACCATCGGGAATTTCTGACAGAGCATACATTGCCCCCTCGGCAACCATCGGGAAAGATGTTTACATTGCTGAATTTGTTTCTGTTGGTGAGCATACCGTTATTGGCAACAACACTTTGCTTTATCCGAATACGACAATTGGAAATAACTGTAAAATTGGAAATAACACAACAATTTTTGCAGGTGTTAAAATTTATGAGGATTGTGTTATTGGCAATAAATGTACCCTTCATGCCGGTGTTGTAATTGGCGCCGATGGTTTCGGATTTGCCCCTCAGCAGGATAAGAATTACCAGAAAGTACCCCAGATTGGCAATGTAATTATTGAAGACAATGTGGAAATTGGTGCAAATACATGTATCGACAGGGCAACTTTGGGTTCAACCATCATCAAAAAAGGGGCAATTATTGATAACCTGGTACAGATTGCCCACAATGTTGAAATAGGTGAAAACACAGCAGTAGCAGCTCAGACAGGCATTTCAGGATCAACCAAGTTTGGCAGCAATTGCATCCTGGCGGGGCAGACGGGTTTTGCCGGACATTTGAATATTGCGAACGGCACAATTGTTACCGCCCAATCGGGTGTTGGCCGTAATATTAAAGATGAAAATACAATCTACGAAGGTTCACCCGCATTCAATCACAAAGATTTTCAAAAATCATATATACATTTCCGGCGTCTTGATGGCTTGGTAAAACGTGTTAATGAGCTTGAACACAAGCTAAAAAAGCAATCATCAGAATGATGTTTTTTTAGTACTTTTGCGCCATTCTAAAAAAAAATTTACTTTTCACTTTTCTATGAACGATAAGCAGAAAACAATAAAAAATGCTGTAAGTGTCAAAGGTTCGGGATTACATACCGGACAAAACGGCATCCTGACTTTTCGCCCTGCCCCTGAAAATCACGGCATCAAATTCAAACGTATTGATCTTGAAGGCCAACCAATTATTGAGGCCAATATTGATCATGTAATCAGTACCGACAGAGGAACTACCATTGGGAATAATGGCGCTAAAGTTTTCACGATTGAACACGTTCTTGCAGCTTTAACAGGCTTAGGTGTTGACAATGTTCTGATTGAATTGGATATGGAAGAAATCCCCATTCAGGATGGTTCAGCAAAATATTTTGTTGAAGCTTTACTGGAAGCAGGAATAATTGATCAGAATGCAGAGAAAGACTACATTGTAATTACAGAGCCCATCAGCTTTGAAATACCTGAGAAAAGAGTGAAGTTATTATTAGAACCTGCAGATCATTTTTCTGCCTGTGTGGTAATTAATTTCGAAACAAAAGTTTTAGGGGAACAAGTTGCCCGTCTGCAAAGGATGGAAGATTTCCCAAAAGAAATAGCACCTTGCAGGACTTTTGTCTTTCTTCATGAACTTGAATTTTTATTAAAGAACAACCTGGTCAAAGGCGGCGACCTGAACAATGCAATTGTTTTTATGAACAGAAGAGTTTCTCAGGATGAACTGGATAGGCTTGCGGAATTATTTAACAAACCAAAGGTTAAAGTAAAGCCCGAAGGTGTATTAAACAACCTCGACCTCTATTTCGAGAACGAACCTGCGCGCCATAAATTGCTTGATATTATTGGAGACCTCGCCCTTTTGGGACGGCCAATAAAAGGTCATATTACCGCTTATCGTCCCGGACATCAGTCCAATACAGAATTTGCTAAAATCATAAAGAAAAAACTTAACAATATATCCGATGTTAAAAAAACCACCGTTTGACATTTTTGCCAAACCCTTTTACGACGTAAATCAAATACGGAAAATACTACCTCATCGTCCACCATTTTTACTAATTGACAAGGTTTTGGAAATGAGTGACGATCATATTGTCGCCATTAAATCAGTGTCGATGAACGAGCCTTTTTTTGTGGGACATTTCCCCGACGAACCCATCATGCCCGGTGTACTTCAGGTTGAAGCCATGGCACAGGCCGGAGGCATATTTGTCCTTAACCAGTATCCTGATCCTGAGAATTACTCTACTTACTTTCTAAAGATAAATGATGTACGGTTCAGGGCCAAAGTGGTCCCCGGTGATGTGCTTATATTTACTATTGAACTCACAGGACCCATCAGACGCGGAATCTGCTCGATGAGAGGCAAAGCCTATGTTGGCGACAAATGTGTAATGGACGGACAAATGACGGCGCAAATAGCTAAAACCAAAGATACTGTAACGAAATGAACCAACCACTAGCATACGTACACCCACAAGCAAAAATAGCTCCGAATGTTGTTATCGAACCTTTTGTAAACATTGAAAAAAATGTTGTTATTGAGGAAGGTACCTGGATAGGATCGAACGTAACAATCATGGAGGGCGCCCGTATTGGAAAAAACTGCAGGGTATTTCCCGGAACAGTTATTTCTGCAATCCCTCAGGATTTAAAATATGAGGGCGAAGAAACCACAGTAAAAATTGGTGACAACACCATCGTTCGCGAATTTGTTACAATCAACAGGGGAACTAATGCAAATATGGAAACCGTTATTGGTAAGAATTGTTTGCTGATGGCTTATGTCCATATTGCCCACGATTGTATTATTGGTAATCAGGTAATCCTGGCCAATGCCTGTAACCTTGCCGGCCATATCGTAATCGATGACTGGGCCATATTAGGAGGTTTGTCCGCTGTCCACCAGTTTGTACATATTGGCGCACATTCAATGGTTTCCGGTGGAAGCATGGTGCGTAAAGATGTACCCACTTTCTCGAAAGCCGGACGCGACCCTTTGTCGTTTATTGGGGTAAATTCAATAGGCTTGCGCCGAAGAGGATTTTCAAATGAACGAATTAATGATATTCAGGAAATTTACCGCATCCTTTATTTAAAGGGAAGAAACGTGACACAAGCAATTCGTTATATCGAAGCCAATGTACCGGCCACTGCTGACAGGGATGAAATTCTCAGTTTTATCGCCAACTCACAAAGAGGAATCATGAAAGGCTATGTCAGGATGAGAGACAGGGTGAATGGGTGAAAAGAGTTAGGAGTTAGGAGTTAGGAGTTAAGAGTTAGGAGTTAGGAGTTAGGAGTTAGGAGTTAGGAGTTAAGCGACAGAAGTTTTTCTCTATTAATAAGAATGATTTAGAATATTTAAAAAAACAGCAAATGGCATCAACAGCAGATTTTAGAAACGGACTTTGTATCGAATATAATAGAGATCTTTGGACAATTGTCGAGTTCCAACATGTTAAACCAGGAAAAGGTCCTGCATTTGTAAGAACAAAACTGAAAAATTTGAAATCAGGAAAAGTGGTTTCCAATACATTTACATCGGGCGTTAAAATCAGTATTCAACGTATCGAAAACAGACCTTACCAGTATTTGTACAATGAAGGGGATATTTATCATTTTATGAATGCCAATGATTATGAACAGACCTTTATTGACAAAACCCTAATCCCTGCACCGGAACTTTTAAAAGAAGGAGAACTGGTTACGATTGCATACCATGCAGAAACTGATACTGCTATTTCCTGCGACATGCCTACCTATGTTATACTAAAGATTACTTACACCGAACCCGGCGAACGCGGAAATACCGCCACAAATACTTTTAAGGAAGCAACCGTTGAAACCGGCGCAACGGTAAAAGTTCCCTTGTTTATTAATGAAGGGGATAAAATTAAAGTTGACACCCGTAGTGGTTCCTATTCTGAAAGAGTTAAAGCCTAAGCTGGATAAACCAGAAGCACCAAATTATAAAAAACCAACCCCGAAAGCTATCGGGGCAAATAAGTTCCAATTTTTAAAAAATTCAAATTCCAAACTACACCATACTTTACTGTAAAAAGATTGTGTTTTCGATATTGATTTTTGTGATTTATTTGAAATTTGAATTTTGTTATTTATTGTTTTCTGCTAAATAATACACAAACATTAGAAATAAAGTACTAGCAAATGGATTTCCCAAAAACTTTTAAGGTAACCGAGATCGCTAATATCATCGGCGCTAAAGTGCTTGGCAATAAAACACAAGATGTAATTGGGCTGAACGAATTGCATATTGTCAGAAAAGGCGACATCAGTTTTGTTGACCATCCAAAATATTACAATAAAGTCCTCAATTCAAATGCATCAGTTATCATCATCAACAAAGAAGTTGATGTTCCTGAAAACAAATCACTATTACTGCACGATGCTCCTTTTGATGCATTTATTCAATTGATCAATCACTTTCGACCCTTTGTAAAAAGCAATCAGTTTATTAGCTCAACTGCAATAATTGGTAAAGGAACAATCATTCAACCCGGAGCATTTATTGGCAACAATGTAACAATTGGCGAAAACTGTCTTATCCATGCTAATGTGAGTATTTACGATCATACAGTAATTGGCGATGAAGTAATTATACATTCGGGAAGCAGTATTGGAAGTGATGGTTTTTATTTTCAAAGACAAAAAAAAGGCTATGTAAAATTCCAATCCGGGGGAAGGGTGATTCTTGAAGACAGGGTTGAGATTGGAGCATCTTGTTGTATCGATAAAGGAGTTACCGGAGATACCGTTATTGGAGAAGGAACTAAAATGGACAATCAATGCCAGGTTGGCCACGATACAGTAATTGGGAAAAACTGTCTCATTGGTGCTTTTGCAGCGATTGCCGGTGTTACAGTTCTTGAAGATGATGTGATTTTGTGGGCCAGGGTTGCGATTAACAAAGATATTGTGATTGGAAAAGGAGCCATCCTTTACTCAACAACAGGGGCTGACAAATCAATTGAAGGAAACAAAGCTTATATGGGGGCGCCCGCAATTGAAGCCAGGAAATACTGGAGACAGATGGCCGCAATAAGGCAAATGCCCGAACTGATAAAAAAGATCAAATAGATCGGTTATATTTCTTCTTCTACAATTTCTTCCTCTTCTATGTGATAGGTATCGAGTGCAACAATAATTGCAATGAACCCCCAAAAAGGAACAGAAAGCTTATCAGAATCCAGGAAATTATTGAGTACCCCATGAGCATAATAGGTGATTAGCCCTAAGGTTGCCATCATACTCAAAAACTTAACTTCCCTACCGCCTCTTCTATACACCCTGAGGCCGGTATAAATCACAAAGATCATAAGCAGGATTAC
>QMPA01000173.1 GCA_003650365.1 Bacteroidota bacterium
AATGTAAAACTAAAATGGTATTTCCAGTCATTGAATGGGGCAAAGTCTGAAGAAGACAGCAGTGTGTTTTTTCTTCCGGCCAATACTTCAATAATCGCAGCAAAGCTACCTAAGCACAGACTGCCAAAAGGAAAAAATAAAAACAAAACCATGTTAATTGCTGAATTGTGGTATGGTAGTAATATGCTTTATAGGGCTATGCACTATTTTGCTAAACCGAAAGAACTTGCCTTACAAAAATCTAATATTAAATTTAAATTTGAAAAAACAGATGGTGGTTATTTTGTTTATTTAATAACAAATAAATTAGCCAAGAATGTATTTCTGAGCATTGATGCGGATGGATATTTCGGGCAAAACTATTTCGACTTATTGCCTTGGGAAGAGCGAAAGGTTTTTCTGAAAACAAAGGAAACAGACTTGTCTGACGAAAGTATTGTTATCCGCTCATTAATTGATACTTATTAAATAGATAGAGCAAGTGTATTTGTAGTTTTAATTTAAATAAAATGCATAATAATTCTACTCAAAAAAGCAATACTTCAGCATTCATCAGTCTCACTTTCCTGTTCTTCATGTGGGGATTTATGACGGTGTTGAACGATATACTTATCCCATATTTAAAGGATGCTTTTCATTTGAACCACACACAAGCTATGCTTGTGCAGTTTGCTTTTTTTGCGGCCTATTTTGTGGGCTCACTCATTTACTTTATTGTTTCGGTTATAAGCGGCGACCCCATCAATAAACTGGGTTATAAAAAAGGAATTATTGCCGGGCTCATTGTTTCGGCTATCGGGGCTTTGTTGTTTTATCCGGCAGCCCAGTTTCATATTTATGGATTCTTTCTTACGGCACTTTTTGTTTTGGGATTGGGTTTTACACTACTTCAAATTGCGGCCAATCCTTACGTTGCTATTCTGGGTTCCGAGCGTTCGGCTTCAGCCCGTTTAAACCTGGCACAGGGTTTTAATTCTTTGGGGACAACCCTCGCTCCGGTTGTTGGGGGATTTCTGATTTTTACTTTCTTCAAAGATGCCCAGGGTTCGGATGCGGTGAAAATCCCTTATTTCATCTTTGCCCTTGTTTTTTTATCGCTGGCTGTTTTCATTAAATTTACACCCTTGCCCCGTTTTACAAATCGGGATGATGCGGCCCCGGGTTTTGGTGCGTTAAAACACCGGCAGCTAGTTTTTGGGATGATTGCCATTTTTATGTACGTTGGTGGTGAGGTCAGTATTGGCAGCATGATGATCAACTATTTGGGTTTGCCGGAAATCGGCGGGTTCAGGAAAGTAGATGCCAGCGTTTATGTGGCTATTTACTGGGGAGGACAAATGACCGGGCGTTTTCTCGGTGCTGTTTCTCTCAGCAATATGCAAAATAAAAATTTGAAAATCGCACTGATGATTGGTATCGCAATACTGGCTACCCTCATTGTCGGACTCAGTACAAGTTGGTGGAATGCACGGATTTTCGGGCTGTTTCTTGTTGCCAACCTTGTTGCTTTTTTCCTCGGAAAATCTGTAGCAAACCGAACCCTTTACATTTTTGCAATGGTAAATATTGTTTTGTTAGTAGTTGCTTTAACCAACAGTGGTCGGGCGGCTTTATGGTCAATTGTGGCCATGGGGCTTTTCAATTCCATCATGTGGTCAAATATATTCACGCTGTCTATCACCGGCTTGGGAAAATACACCAGCCAGGCTTCTTCTTTATTGGTAATGATGATTTTGGGAGGAGCCATCTTGCCTGTCATTATGGGATTGGTGGCCGATGGCTTTGGTGTTCATTTGTCCTTTATCATTCCGGTATTTAGTTATATTTATATTGCTTTTTATGGGATGAATGGGTATAAACCGAAGGAATAGGTCACAGAGATCACTGAGTAGACACTGAGAAAACCACAGAGATGGAAATAAATAAAATTACAGAGTCAATTATTGGAGCGTCAATAGAAGTACATAAGTCACCTGGACCTGGTTTATTGGAATCGGCTTATGAAAAGTGCTTAGAATATGAGTTGAAACTAAGAAACTTAAAAGTTGATAGACAAATTCCTATCCCTGTAGTATACAAGGATTTGCATCTTGAGTATGGATATCGAATTGACTTGTTTGTTGAGAATACAGTCATTGTTGAAATCAAATCAGTTGACGCTTTGCATCCTGTTCACGAAGCACAAATATTAACTTATATGAAGTTTGCAGAAAAGAAGATTGGTTTGTTGATTAATTTCAATGTTAAACTACTCAAGCAAGGTTTAAAAAGATATATACTTTAACTCAGTGTACCTCAGTGCCTCCTCAGTGCTTCTCAGTGTAACAACCAAAAACAAAATCAAATGTTCAACAGAAGAAAATTCATCGAAAAAGCCGCAGCAGTAGGTGCTTTGGGTTTGATGCCCACTGTTTTGAAATCGCAAAAACTATCGGCTTTGGTTTCCCCCAAAAAGGGTGATTTACCCGTCATAATTTCCACCTGGAACCATGGTATTCCCGCCAATGCCAAAGCGCTGGAAATACTTCATTCAGGAGGCAGTGTTGTGGATGCAGTCGAACAAGGGGTTTGGATTCCTGAAGCCGATCCCGATAACCACAGTGTAGGGCTGGGTGGCACTCCTGATCGGGATGGCCATGTTACCCTCGATGCATCCATTATGGGACCCGATGGTAATGCCGGTTCTGTTTGCTTTCTGGAAAATATTGTCCATCCCATTTCTGTTGCCCGCAAGGTGATGGAAGACACACCGCATGTTATTCTGTCGGGAGAGGGCGCACTTCAATTTGCTTTACAAAATGGATTTCAGGAAGAAAATCTATTGACACCAGAACGTGAAAAAGCCTGGAAAAAATGGGCCGAAGAATCAAATTACAATCCCGAAATCAACTGGGAAAACAAACCCAACGAATTCCACGATACCATTGGACTACTCGCTGTTGATAGCAAAGGCGATATTGCAGGCGCCTGCACAACCAGTGGACTGGGTTATAAAATGCGGGGCAGGGTGGGAGATTCACCAATTATTGGCGCCGGCCTTTTTGTTGACAACGAAATTGGGGCTGCAACCGCCACCGGAATGGGTGAATTGGTGTTGAAAACTTTGGGCTCTTTCCTGGTAGTGGAATTAATGCGAAATGGCAGAACACCCCAACAAGCTTGCGAAGAAGCCGTTCTGCGGATTGTGAAAAAAGTACCCGAAAATAAAATCAGGCAAGTTGGATTTATTGCAGTAAATAAAAATGGTGAGGTGGGTGGCTACAGCCTTCAGCCTGGCTTTAATTATGCCATTTCCCAAAATGGTAAAAACAAAATGGTGGATTGCCGATCGTTTTATTAGATGATTAAGGTTCCTAAACAAAGAGAAATAATCTGTGATTCAAGCCCATATTGCACATTCCAAATGTGTTACCGAATAAAGTGACCCCTATTTTGTACCGTCAGAGTTGGTAGGTATGGTGATGTAATAAGTTTTGTTTATTTCATCATATTCATTTGATGCAGTTTCTGCCTGCGCATAGTTAAACTTACCTCCAACAATTTCTGTTTGTTCCACAGCAGGATAGAAGGGGGTGTGGTAAGCAGTAAATTTAAACTGCACATAATCATCTTCATTGGAAAAGTTATATGTAGGTGTGCCCCAAATAAAATAACCGGATTGATTTAACGATCCGCTGCCTGAAAAATACCCGGTTTGTTTCCCGTTACAGTACATTTTAAATATTTCAAAATCTATTTTCCCGTCAAATAGAACACCATCCTGATATTTAACCTGAACAAAGAGGGAAAACTCTTTTGAAATGGTAGGCATTTCGGTCTTATCACATTCGTCCTCACAGCCTGAGTAGGAAACAAGCATTGAAGTAATTACTATTGACACTAAAAAGAATAAAAGGTTTTTCATAGTGAAAGCAAATATATCAATTAAAAGAAGATTACAAATTAATCAGCCATTGGTTTTGTGGTATTCAAATTATTATCGGATAGAAAAACTGTAATAACATTTCATCGTTTTGTGTGTGGCAATGTTGCTTTTTCATAAGTTTGTTTTTGGTTTTCAGAAGTAATTCCCATAACGGAATTCTCAACTGGCTTATAAACTAATTTATTGCAAATGAAAAGATCAATTTATTTTTTTCTCTCCCTTGTTATTTTAGCATCATGCAGCAAAGAAATCCCAAAAGTAGCAACCGATTTTGTCAATCCCTTCATCGGAACGGGCGGTCATGGTCACACTTATCCCGGTGCTACTGTCCCCTTTGGGATGGTTCAACTTAGTCCTGATACCCGCAAAGACAGTTGGGATGGGTGCTCGGGTTACCATTATTCTGATGAAGTTGTTTTTGGATTTAGTCACACCCATTTGAGCGGAACCGGTGTTGGTGATTATGGCGACATCCGTTTAATGCCCATGATTGGTGAAGTGAAAACAGAACCGGGAACAGCGGAAAATCCTGAATCGGGTTATGCTTCTCGATTTGACCATGAACGTGAAATGGCAGAAGCCGGGTTTTACGCAGTGCATTTAAACGATTACGATATTTATGTCGGATTGACAGCTACCGGGAGGGCCGGTTTTCATAAGTATTTGTTTCCTTCATCTGAGGAGGCTTACATCGTGATTGATTTGAAAGAGAGTGTGGTTACGGAAGAAATTCTTGAGTCGGAAATTGAAATTGTCTCTGACACAGAAATCAAAGGATTTAGAAGGACGAAAGCCTGGGCCAATGACCAGCACATTTATTTCTATGCAAAATTCTCGAAGCCTTTTAAAGACTGGGGTATTTCGGTAAACAATCAGCAACATCCGGGCAAACAATCAGCAAAGGGAAATGACCTGAAAGCTTTCATGCATTTTAATACCGAAGCTGGTGAGATTATTTATGTGAAAGTGGGTATTTCAGCCGTGGATTATGCCGGGGCGAAAAATAATCTTGAACAGGAAATACCGGATTGGGATTTTGATTTGGTGAGAAAACAGGCAAAGCAGAAATGGAATTCAGAATTGGGGCGTACTGAAATTGCCGGTGGGTCTGACGAACAAAAGGAAATCTTTTATACAGCACTTTATCATTCTTTTCTGGCACCCAATCTTTATTCTGATGCCGATGGCCGTTTTCGTGGCCACGACAAAAAAATCCACCAATCCAATGATTTTAAAATGCATACTGTTTTTTCCCTTTGGGATACATTCAGGGCTTTGCATCCCCTTTTTACCATTGTGCAAAGGGAACGTACAGGCGATTTAATCCATTCAATGCTTGATATGTATAAGCATGACAGCCTGCTTCCGGTATGGGAACTGGCCGGCTGCGAAACCAATTGTATGATTGGCTATAATGCCGTTCCTGTTATTGCTGATGCCTTCGCCAAGGGCATTGTAAATTTCGACCAACAGTTGGCATTAGAAGCCATGAAAGCTTCTGCCAATTCGGGCTTGTTCGGCCTGGAATGGTATAACACAAAAGGATATATTCCTGCTGACAAAGAAGGTGAATCGGTTTCTAAAACACTCGAATATGCTTATGATGACTGGTGTATCGCCCAAATGGCAAAAGGGCTTGCTGATGAAGAAGGCTATGAAACATTCATCCAAAGGGCACAGTATTACAAAAATATTTTTGACAAAGAAAGCGGGTTTTTCCGTGGAAAAAGCAATGGCAGTTTTGTAGAACCTTTCGACCCCACCCAGGTTAATTTTATGCTCACCGAAGCCAATACCTGGCAGTATAATTTCTTCGTCCCACAGGACGTGAATACACATATTGAATTATTGGGAGGTGATGTTGCCTACGAAGCCAAACTGGACGAGCTGTTCAGTTCAGAAGTCGGACTTTCGGGAAGGGAGCAATCTGACATTACCGGTTTGATTGGTCAATATGCCCACGGCAACGAACCCAGTCACCACATGGCTTATTTGTACAATTTTGTGGGAAAGCCCTGGAAAACACAAAAGCTTGTCAGGCAAATAATGGAAGAAATGTATTCGGAAAATCCGGATGGTTTGAGCGGCAACGAAGATTGCGGGCAAATGTCGGCCTGGTATGTTTTAAGTGCGATGGGATTTTATCCGGTAACACCAGGAAGTGATGTTTATATTATAGGGACACCTTTGTTTGACACCTTGCGTATTCATTTAGAAAATGGAAACAATTTTGTCGTGATTGCCAACAATGTTTCAGGAGATGATTTTTATATCCAATCCCTTCAATACAATGGAAAACCGTGGACGAAATCTTACATCACCCACCAAATGATTATGGATGGCGGAACCCTGGAATTTGAGATGAGCGAAGAACCCAATAAAGAATGGGGAAGTGCATTGAAAGACCGCCCGCTGCAAATCATTACAGATTATCCCATAACGCCCGTTCCCTATTTTAAAGCAGATTCAAAAACCTTTGAGCATGAAATTAAAATCGAGATTGAAAACAGCAATACCGATGCTGCCATTTACCTGACAAGCGACCCGCGCTATTATGGGAAATATGTCGAACCTATTCGTTTTAGTAAATCATCAAAGCTCTATGCAAAAGCTGTTTTAAATGGAAAGGAAAGCTTTGTGGAAACAGCCGAATACAACAAAATACCGGCGGGTAGAAAAGTGACAATTAAAAATCCATATAACGACCAATACACTGCAGGGGGAGAAACAGCCCTCGTGAATACCTTGCGGGGTGGTGCTAATTTCAGGACAGGAAACTGGCAGGGATACTATGGTATTGCCCTGGATGCTGTTATTGATCTGGGAGAAATTCAAGAAGTTAATAAAATTGGTGCCGGTTTTCTTCAGGATGAAAACTCATGGATTTTTATGCCGGAATGGGTCAGTTTTGAAGTTTCAACTGATGGCAAAACATTTGTCTCACTCGGTAAAATTCAAAATGATATTGACGAGCGGCAATCGGGGGGAATTGTCAAAGATTTTGAATTGAAAAACGTAAACCAAAAAATCCGATATATCCACATCATTGCCAAAAACAAAGGCAAATGCCCCGAATGGCATAAAGGAGCGGGTGAACCCGCCTGGATTTTTGTGGATGAGGTTTGGGTGGAGTAGGAGACCTTTAAGTTCAGATAGATACATGTCAATAACCATCAGTTGCCCTGGGTTTAAACCCAGGGCAACTGATGGGTTTGCTACCAAGTATCCTTCATCCAATCATAGGGCTTTCTCTTAATCCATTGGGCGCGGGTAAAATCAGGGAAATCCTGTACTTCACCATTGTTTGCAATGGAAGTTTCCGAGAGTGGCGTAATTGCACTCCATGCTGCTGCATCGTAAGCATCTAATGGTGGGGCAATATTTCGTTTGGCCGATTCAATAAAAGCATTCAGCACAAACCAGTCCATGCCACCGTGGCCGGCACCTTCTGCATCATCCCCAAACTTTTTCCACAATGGGTGGTCGTATTTTTTGAGCCACTCATCGGCTTCATCCCAATGATGGGGATCGGAAATGCCTTCGATATATACCCGGTTGCCATCAACTTCCCAAAGTCCTTTGGTGCCTTGTACCCTGAATCCCAGAGAATAGGGGCGTGGTAAATTGGTGTCGTGGGTAACAATGATTGTTTCGCCATTGGCGGTATTGATGGTAGTGGTTATCACATCGCCCAATTTCCAGTTCAGCTTGGCATTTTGATTATCTGGTCCACCTTTCTCCACAATATATTCGTGCAACCCTCTTGCTTTGGTTGCGTGGGATGTAAGCGAAACAAAACGGTTGCCGCGGTTAATATCTGCATAAGCTGCA
>QMPA01000174.1 GCA_003650365.1 Bacteroidota bacterium
ACCGATGTAATTTTTGCTGTAGATTCGGTTCCGGCCATTTTTTCAATTACCAAAGATCCTTTCATTGTTTACTTTTCCAATATTTTTGCCATTATTGGTTTGCGGTCATTGTTTTTCCTGGTGATGAATCTGATTGAAAAATTCCATTATTTGAAAATTGGCCTTTCGGTGCTGCTGGTTTTTATCGGATTAAAAATGCTGTTACATCATTGGTTTCCGCTTACTACAATGCAATCGCTCACAATAGTTTTGAGCATACTTATTGTAAGTATTATTGTATCGTCGGTCTTTCCAACACAAAAGGAACACGCCTGATTTGAATGTAGAGAAATTGATGGTTGTTCACTTTTCGATTTCAACGAAATAACGCTCTAGTAATTTTTGGGAAGCTTCATAAGGTGATATTTTTTCTTCCAAAATTTGCTGCTCGTATTCCTTTAGCAATTGCTTGATTATTTTGTTGTCAAAAAATCCTGAATTGAGGCTTTGCGTAATACTGTCCCTGAGAATGGACAAAGATTGTTGTTGACGGTTTTTTGTAAACCAGCCGTTTTGATTCATCATTTTAACGAAGGTTTCAATTTCCTTCCAAACAGCATCAAGCCCATCTTTATTGATGGCTGAAGCTGTTAAAACTTTCGGTGACCAGCCATTTGGTAAGGCGGGAAAAAGATGCAATGCATTTTCATATTCCATTTTTGCCAATTTGGCTTTTTGAATATTATCGCCATCAGCTTTGTTAATGACAATTAGATCAGCCATTTCCATAATACCACGCTTAATACCTTGTAATTCGTCGCCGCCACCGGCAAGCATAAGCAAAAGGAAGAAATCAACAATTTGTGCAACGGCCGTTTCCGACTGCCCGACTCCTACCGTTTCAATAATAATTAAATCAAAACCTGCAGCTTCGCAAAGAATAATCGTTTCGCGGGTTGCGCGTGCCACGCCACCCAATGTTCCTGAGCTTGCTGACGGACGAATAAATGCATTGGCGTGGGTGCTCAATTCCTCCATCCTCGTTTTATCGCCAAGAATACTTCCTTTCGTACGGGTACTACTGGGGTCAATTGCCAGCACAGCTACCCTTTTTCCCCTGCTAATCATTTGTAATCCGAAAGACTCAATAAAAGTACTTTTTCCAACTCCGGGCACACCGGTAATCCCAATCCTGATAGACTTTCCCGAATAGGGAAGACATTGATTAACCAGTTGCCGGGCTGCCTCTTTCTCTTCAGGAAGCCCACTTTCGACAAGTGTAATGGCACGCCCCAATAAACTACGGTCGCCTGATAGTACGCCTTTTAGAAACGCTTCGGGTGATAATATGTCTTTTTTAAATTGACGAAGTCCGCCAGTTAAGGCAGGATTGAGCGAAGAAGGTTGTTCAATCCCTTGTTGAACTTTTAACGCTGAATGGTTTTTCGGATTGTTTTTTTTTGACATGCCATTTGAAATAACGATACAAAGATAGGGAATTGCCTGTGGATTTAAAAGCAAAGGCTAATTGGCTTTTCTGCTTTAGTTTATAGGAAAAAAATATTTTTCAAAAAGCTTTGATGAATTAAATAATTCTTTACTTTTGCACCTCGTTTTTCAGGAAACATTCCTCCTTAGCTCAGTTGGTTAGAGCACCTGACTGTTAATCAGGGTGTCCTAGGTTCAAGTCCTAGAGGAGGAGCAAGAGGATCAGCCACTTACAGAAATTATTTTGTAAGTGGCTTTTTATTTGCAAACATTTTGACAAACAAACTACAAAAGTTCCTCAGAATATAGTTTTGGTTAAATAAACTATTTCCCCCAATTATTAATATCATGGCTGCAAATAATACCCGTCATAACAACAGATTCGATACCCCCACCATGGCCTGTTGAGGCACTGGAAAGATACAAGCCTTTAATGGGACTTTTAAAGCTGGGGCGTTTAATATTTGAAGATTGTTCAAAACAATACAAAGCACCTTCGGGCATCGAAGTATAACGTTCAAGGGTTCGGGGAGTGGCCGTGTCCTGAACAACAATGTGCTCGCGAAACGATGGAATAATACGTTCTACCTTATCGATTAATTCATTTAGTTTTTGTGATTTCTTTTCAGCGTAAGCCGCAGTATTATATTCCGGAAAATGGGCTGCAATATCTTTCTCAATAATACTAACACAGGCCTGTCCTTTTGGGGCTCTTACAGGGTCAATGTTCGAAGTGATTGCAAAACCGAATCGTTCATCTTTATTGGCAATTATTGCCGGATATTTTCTAAGATCCATGTCCACTCCCAAATAAGCTGCAAAAACCGAAGTTGAAAGATTGAGGCTTTTGATGCTGTCAGTGAATTTTTTATCGAGTTGTGCTGTGCCCACTAAATCAAAATAAGTATGTAGTGCGTTGGCATTGGAAACTACAATTGGTGCCGAAAAGAATTTGCCATTTGCACGAACGCCATTAACTGCTCCATTAACTATACTAATTTTATCGACTTTATGGCTCACCAAAACCGAGCCGCCATTTTTTTCGATTACTTCTCGAAGTGCTTCTGTAAAACTAGCACCTGCATTTTTGGGTAAATATCCGCCACCATAAATCAGGTACGACAGGCAAGCTACTATAGCGGTCCCACCAGGTACTTTTTCGAGTGGGGCATCAATATAGTGTGTTAAAGTGCTCACAAAGTCAATAAGCTTTTCATCTTTGAAATATTCATCCAATTTTTGTCTGAAATTTTTTGTGGCCCATTTGTAAAAGTTGGGTTTCTCTTTAGGAAAACGTAGTAATTTTTTAAGACCAAATACCCGCACAATTAGTTCTGGCGACAGTGGAATCCCATATTCTTTATTGTTGGAAAAAAACTCTTCATAAGCTTTTTTTGCATCTGCGAAAAAGCGTGCAATATTTTTTTCTTCCGGAAAAAGTGCTGATAAAATATGCGTTATATGCTTCGATTTGTCATCCAAAGTTATGCTCATGCCATTGGCATAGTATTGTCTTTCTCTATTTTCTATAAAATGATCTTCTTTCTTCAATCCTGTCATTTTCATAAAATACGACAAAGTGCCATTTTCTACCCACAAGCCACTTACATCTTCAACACCCACATTAAACAGAAAACCTTTGCGTTTAAAACTGGCAAAATAGCCACCTAGATTTTGGGCTTGTTCCAATACCAACACCTTATAGCCTTTTGCTGCTAATATGCTCCCGCAACTCAGTCCGCCGATACCAGATCCCACAATTATTACATCAAAAGCATCCTTGTTTTTGGGTTTGTTTTTGTCGATGTTTACCCGCCAATCAACTTTTCTAAACGCCCGGTAATCAATGTAAATAGGTTTAAAGGAGCGGAATAAAAAATAGAAAGTTATGCCTATTGAGAGCAATATGCTTGTTATGATAATTAGCAGCAAATCGGTATTTATTTGGTTTCGAAGATAGGCTATATAATCCAGTGTATTACAAAAAGCAAGGAAAGACTTTATGTATTAGTTCTTAGGGGCAAGCTTAAAACCTGGCAGGTTAGTTTGTGATTTGATCATTATTTTCTCTTATTTCTTACATAAAAAAACAAAGCGTAAATAACCATGGCTACCTACGCTTCTTGCTTGTTTGTTTTTCAGGGACCCCCTGAATTTCATAAATGGGAAATAAGTTTTAATACCCTACCCGCCTATTAGTACCCAAATTATATAAAATTGTACCCCCTCTGTTGATAAATAGTATAAATTTCGGGAAAAAATTACGCAAGTAATTATATTTCAGATCAATGCAACAAGAAGTATTTTCAATTAAAAAGGTTAGTGTATTGATTACAAATAAAAATCTAAACGTACTACTGAAAAAAAACATTATTCTTCATTCATTTTTCAGTGTCTCACAAAACAGAATTTCTCACAGCAACAAGAAATGCATTTATCTTTTTGATATTTTTACATTTTCCACAATAAAAAATATTTACGATGAAACAATGGATAACTATTGTGTTTTTAGCGATTACTTTTAGTGGATTTTCGCAGTTTGATAAATACTTTCTGGACAAAACACTTCGCATGGATTATTACCACAGTGGGAACGATAGTGTTTCATTTTTTTCGTTTGATGAATTATTGGAAGAACCTTTTTGGGGAGGGTCAACAGTAAATTTAGTAGACACTTTCGGCTATGGAAACTATTTTGTAAAGGTAGTGAATGTTAGCAACGATTCTGTAATCTATTCGAGAGGTTACGGATCTCTTTTTGGTGAATGGCAAACAACTCCCGAAGCAAAAAAGACCTGGCGTACATTGTCGGAATCTATTACATTTCCATTTCCAAAAATAACGGTTCGTGTTGAATTATACAGTAGAAACTGGCACGGAAATTTTGAAAAGGAATTTGAATATATTGTTAATCCCGATAATTATTTCATCAAAAAAGACCGGCGAAAAGACTTTCCCGCTTTTGATGTGTATATTTCTGGAGAGTCTGCCAACAAAGTGGATATTGTCATATTACCTGAAGGTTATAGTAAAGAGGAGATGGGGCTTTTTGTAGAAGACTGCAAAAAATTTGCAAATGATTTTTTCACATTTGCACCCTATTCCGAAAACACAGATCGCTTTAATATTCGGGGTGTTTTGGCTTCCTCTGATGAATCGGGTGTTGATATTCCGGCAGATACTATCTGGAAAAATACGATCCTGAATGCTGGCTATTATACTTTTGATAGCGAACGTTATTTAATGACATTTGACAATAAAAGTGTTCGCGACCTGGCTGCCAATGCGCCTTATGATCAAATTTATATTCTTGTTAATAGTGATAAATACGGTGGTGGCGCCATTTATAATTATTACAATGTAAGTGTAAATAGCAATGAACAATCAGCCAAAATTCTGACCCATGAATTTGGCCATGGTTTTGCAGGACTTGCAGATGAATATTACAATAACTCTACTTCTTATGGTGAGTTTTACAATTTGAAGATTGAGCCTTGGGAACCTAACATTACAACACTTCTGAATTTTGAAAGCAAATGGAAGTCCTTGGTAAAAAAAAGGATTCCAATCCCAACTCCGCAAAGTGAAAAGTATGTTAAACGGCTTGGTGCTTTTGAGGGCGGGGGATACGAGCCAAAAGGAATGTACCGCCCCATGCAGGATTGTCTCATGAACACTTTTAATAAGGATACTTTCTGTCCTGTTTGCGAGGAAGCCATTCAGAGAATGATTAATTTTTATTCGGAATAATAATTAAATGAACCAGCTTGAATCAGCTAATTACAACAAATGCCTGAAGGGTAAAAGGAGCCTTTCAAAAAACCGGTTAATAAGTGGACGTTCTGCCCATTTTTTGTGATCAAATAGTATGGAATCGGAAATAGTTTTATGAATATGTCCTTCGATCTGCTCAGCAATTGATTTGTCCTCGCCTGTCAATATAATTTCATACATATAACGAAAACTTCTGTAATCAAAATTTGAAGAACCAATGGCAAACGACTTACTGTCAACCAGTAAGAGTTTTGCATGTAGGTTGTTGGGTGTAAAAAATAAAAATCTAATTCCACTTTTATGTAGCGGTCCCAGATATTTGTTGCGCAATACATCAATCAGGTTCACATCAGACTGCTTAGGTAAAATTACAGTAACTTTAACACCACGTTTTGCTGCATCCATCATGGCTTTTCTTAGGAAATAACCCGGAAGGAAATAGGGTGTTTCAATCAGCACCATCCTTTTTGCAGCCCGAATCATTTTGATAAATCGTTGGTTAATCCTTTTTACTGCAATAGAGGGTGCATCGCGTAGAATCTCAAAATCTTCGTACTTAATAAGTCTCGTGTTATATGCTTTATTAAAAACGTATTTATTGTAGATCCTAAAATCTTGCATAAACAACTTGCTCAGTGTATATGTTATTCCGTTTTTTAACCGCAGCATCGATTCCCGCCAATTCATGTTATAAGCAGTAAGGTTTGAAGATCCAATCCAGGAAATATTGTCATCTATTAATAAAAGTTTGCGGTGATTGCGTTTATGACTCCGGGTAAAAATATCCGTATTGTATTTTATTTTTTCAAAAAATCTGACTTGACCACCGTAAGCAGTGAGTTCGGAAAAATAATCGTGATCAACTGATCCTGCTCCCCACCCATCAATTAATAAGCGAACATCAATCCCTTCTTTTGCCTTTTGGGTAAGTGCTCTCCGAAAGCGATCACCGATTTCATCATTTCCTACCCTGAAAGTTTCGACGTAAACATATTTCCTGGCAATATCAATGTCTTCAATCATTGCATTATAGTAACGTAGAGGATCGGAAAACAACTGATATGGTTCAATTAATTTTTTCAATATTTAAACAATGAATTGTACCAAAACGATGACTTAAATTTCTTGGTTAAAGTAGTCATTTTTTGAATAGATAAAAACTAAGCACAGAAAAGTTCTTGCTGAAAAGGAGATTCTAACAGCTTATTTTTTCCTCCCATTAAAAAACAAGAAAAGGAGAAATAAGAAAAAGAGACATACGATACCTGCCAAAATTAACTTATACTTCCAAATTTCTTTGGCTTTTTTTTCGTTGTTTTCTAGCAGAGTACTGGTATCACGAAGCAATTCTTCCACTTTGTATCTGGCTTCTACTTCCGCCATTTCAGCCTGGTACAGGCGATCGATTAAGGTATCTTTTCCAATGGCAAACAAGCGATAGTATTTATCAAACTGATCGTAGTTGCAGGTTTGTGCGTAAATATGAAAAAGTGCCTCATAATTCTGATTAATGTAGCTTACCTCATCACTTGTTTTTGCCATTTTAAGGCTTTTACTATACATTTCAATGGCCAGCTGAACATCCCCTCTTTCATCGTAAACTTGCCCAATATTAAAAATGACCATCATTAATCCTGACTTACTTTCTATTTCTTCGTACAATAGCTTGCTTTTGTTAAAGTATTCAATGGCCTTCTGATACTTCTTCATATTTCCAAATAAAGTGCCTATATTATTGTATAATAGTGCTATACCAATTTTATCATTCAATTGTTTTTTTAATTCAAGTGTTTGTTTGTAAAGGAGATGAGCAGTTTCAAACTCTTTGTACTCAAAACTATAAATCTTAGCCATGTTATTTAAAACATGTGAAAGGTCTCGTAAGTTTCCTGTTTTCCGATATGTACTTTCAGAAAATCTATAAAACTCCAATGCCTTTTCAAAATTCTTCAATTCACTGTAAATAATACCAAGACTATAGTAGGCATCTGCTTTCCCAGATAGGTCTTCAATCTCGGAGTAAATTAGCATTGCCTGATAATAATTGTCAAGGGCTTGATGAAAATTACTGCGATAATAATTTACGTTACCAAGTTGAATTAATACACTGGCTATGTCTGGCTTATTGTCCAAGGCTTTAACAATATCGTAATTTAGTTGGTAATATTCGGCTGCTTTTATATAATTTCCACGGTATAAGTAAACTAGTCCAATATTGTTTAAACAGTTGGCCATGCCTTGTAAATGGTTATTATTAGTATATAGATCTAAACTTTTTTCGAAATACTGAATAGCAGTGACAAGTTCCCCCTCAAAAAGATAACTAACACCAATTGACTTGATAGCCAGTGCTTGCAAATTAAAATTCTTCTTTTTTTCTGCCAGCATAACAGCCTTAAGTCCTATGGAAATACACGCATCAAAATCATATGTACGATTTGCTTTAGATAATTGAATCAATGTTTCAATTCGTTCGTCACCAGAAGTTTGAGCAAC
>QMPA01000175.1 GCA_003650365.1 Bacteroidota bacterium
AACTTGTATGATTAAATCATTGTCCACTTTACCCTTTTCAAGAATGTCGGCATAACCAGCCCACAATGCTTCCCTATACCGTAACACTTCTTTGGTGTTGGGATTCGCGCTTTCTTCTTTTACCTTGTCTGAGATTGCTTTATAGAGTTCATCATCGGTCGTAAAAATATTTTCGATTTCTGATGAGCTTTTTGCTTCCTGAAGACTAATTGTATTAACGAGCATTGTTGGATTTGGAAACCTCAAAATATTTTTATTCAATTCGGCTAAAGCCCTGCTTGCCAGTCCCCATTTTATTAAAACCTCACTATCTATTACATCTTCAGGTGGAGGCAATATGGGCAATTCATTATATGGTTTGTTCCTGTCAAACACGATTTTTCTTATGTCCAGTTTTTATCTGTTTTCTGGACATATTTCAAATATACGTCCAATTTTTGTAAATATAACATTTCATGTCCAGTTTTTTCCAATAATATGAACACGTTACTGGAATGTGTACAGTTTCGACAAAGTTCAGAATGCATGGAACTATCTATCAGTTACCCGGAGCTTCAGCTCCGGGATACCAACAATTATCTTATTTTTGCAATCATTTTTTGTCAATCAATCAAAATCAATTAACCATAAAACCAGTGGTTTCGGACAAATCCAAACCAGGTTTAAATTTTTAAAAACATGAGAAAGATTATCAGTTTAATGCTTGTAATTACAGCTTTGGTATTTGTCAACAATGCCAATGCCTGTACCAATTACCTCATTACCAAAGGGGCTTCAACCGATGGCTCCACCATGATTTCCTATGCGGCCGATTCGCACGTACTTTATGGCGAATTATACCACTGGCCTGCTGCCGTTTGGCCTGCCGGAACAATGATGGATGTTTATGAATGGGATACGGGAAAATTTCTCGGAGAAATCGAACAAGCCACCGAAACCTACAATGTAGTGGGCAATATGAACGAGCACCAGGTTGCCATTGGCGAAACTACTTACGGGGGATTGAAAGAATTATACCACCAATCGGATGCCATTATCGATTACGGAAGCCTGATTTACATTACATTGCAAAGAGCCAAATCGGCACGTGAAGCCATTCAAATCATGAGCTTCCTGGTATCTGAATACGGTTACTACAGCAGTGGCGAATCTTTTTCTATTTCTGATAAAAACGAAGTTTGGATTATGGATTTAATCGGCAAAGGAGAGGGAGAAAAAGGAGCGGTTTGGGTTGCGCGTTTGATTCCTGACGGCTATGTTTCGGGTCATGCCAACCAGGCACGTATCACCACTTTCCCTTTAGACAAAAACAAAAATTCCATTTCCTCGAAAGACATGGATAAGATATTCGATACTGATATCGAATGTGTTTATGCCGAAGATGTGGTTTCATTCGCCAAAGACAAAGGTCTCTACAAAGGAAAAGACAAAGAATTTTCATTTTCTGATGTTTATGCCCCTGTTGGATTTGGTGGTGCCCGCTTTTGTGAAATCCGTGTCTGGACCATGTTTAACCAGGTAGCCCCCGGGATGGATGAATATTGGGATTACGTTAAAGGAGACATCGAACATCCAAAAGCACACAAAGAAGGCGAAGCCATTACTCCTGACAATTACGCCAACAACCGCATGCCATTGTGGGTGAAAGCCGAGAACAAAGTAAGCGTTCAGGATATGTTTGCTTTTATGCGCGACCACCTGGAAGGTACCGAACTGGACATGAGCAATGATGTTGGTGCCGGTCCTTTTGCGATGCCTTATCGTTGGAGGCCACTGACCTGGAAAGTTGATGGCGTAGCTTATTGCAACGAACGTGCAACAGCCACCCAACAAACCGGATTTTCATTTATTACCCAATCACGGAATTGGCTGCCCGATGCCATTGGTGGAATTTTCTGGTTTGGTGTTGATGATGCCTCCGGAACAGTTTATATGCCGATGTACACAAGCATGACAGAAATTCCCCATAATTTTGCCGTTGGTAATGGCGGGATGATGGAATGGTCGGAAACATCCGGGTTCTGGATTTTCAACCAGGTGCAGAATCTGGTTTATACCCGTTACAATTACATTCACCCTGATGTGGAAGCAGTACAACAAAAACTGGAACAGGAATTTGTTGATTTCACTGCTGCTATTGATGCCGGTGCCAAATCATTATATGAACAAGATCAAGCACAGGCGGTGGCTTATTTAACTAACTATTCCAACAGTGCAGCTGAACGAACATTTGACACCTGGAAAAACCTATACAATCAATTGTTCATGAAGTATATGGATGGTAATATCAAAACCAAAAAGGAAATTCCTGAAGGTTATAAATATACTACTCCTGAAGTAAATCAGCCCGGATACAGTCCTGAAAAATACAAAATGATTATTGACGAAACTGGTGATCAGTTTAAGGTGAAGGGTGCTGCCCATTAAAAATCACCTATCCTTTACAAGAAAGTAAAATTGATAATGATCGGGCAGAACTATATGTTGTGCCCGATTTTTTATGCAAGCAATAAAGTATTCGGTATATTTGGTGCAGATAAAGAGGAGTTAGCCAGAATGCAAAATTTTTAAGAAATGTTTTTACCAACAAATAAAACAGAAATGAAAGCCCTGGGATGGTATCAATTAGATATTATCCTGCTAACGGGTGATGCATACATCGACCATCCTTCATTTGGAGCATCAATAGTTGGTAAATATCTTGTAAAGCATGGATACAAAGTCGGTATCATTTCTCAGCCGGATATTAGTTCCAATACAGATTTTAAGCAGTTGCCGGCACCCACTTTGTTTATAGGTATTACTTCGGGCAATGTAGATTCGATGGTCAATAATTATACGGCCAATAAGAAAAAACGCAGGTCTGATGACTTCAGTGAGCAGGGCATTGGTGGAATAAGACCTGACAGAGCTATAATTGCTTATACCAATAAGGTCAAAGAAAATTACAAGCATATCCCTGTCGTTATTGGTGGTATTGAAGCCAGTTTACGAAGAACGGCTCATTATGATTATTGGTCGGATAAAGTAAGAAGGTCCATTTTGTTTGACTCAAAGGCCGATATGATCGTATTTGGCCAAGGTGAAAGGACTACACTCAACATTGCCGAGGCACTTAAATCAGGGAAAGAAATTAAAGAAATCACCGATTTAAGAGGCACTGCATTTATAACCAACAAGGACGGCATTAGTCAATTTAGAGAAACAAACAGATACAGTGAATTGCCATCTTTTGAAAAAGTAAGTACTGACAAAGATGCATTTTTATCAGCCGACAAAACAATTCACGGAACTGTGAATCCTTTTTTAAACATTGGCTTGACGCAAGAAACCAATGGACGATTTCTTGTGATTAATCCACCCGTTTTACCCGATGAAAAAATAGATGAAGTTTTTGATCTGAACTTCGAAAGAAAACTGCATCCGAAGCATAAAAACAGGATTCCTGCTTTTGATATGATCCGTAATTCGATTACTATCCACCGGGGGTGTTTTGGAGGCTGTACTTTTTGCTCGATTTCTTTACACCAGGGAAACTTTATCCAAAGCCGGTCAGAAAAAAACATTAAAAAAGAAGTTGTTGAAGCCGGAATAAAAACAGTGACAGATCTTGGAGGACCCTCAGCAAATATGTACAAAATGCGGGGCAAGAACATGGATATTTGCAAGAAGTGCAAAAGGTTATCATGCATTTATCCAACTTTCTGCAAAAATTTAAACACAGATCACTCCAAACTACTTTCGCTGTATAAAGACATAAAAAAGGATCGCAAAGTATTTATTAACAGCGGAATAAGACATGAGTTGGCGCTAAAGGACAATGAATACATTAAACAAGTTGCCGAGAGTTACACTTCGGGTTTACTAAAGGTTGCACCAGAGCACACTGATGAAAGGATCCTTGATATGATGTTCAAACCATCGATTGATAAATATGAAGGTTTTGTATCGCGTTTTAAGAAATATTCAAAAAAAGAGCAATATGTTCTTCCCTATTTGATTTCAGCTTTTCCGGGAACTAATTAAGAAGATGCCAGAAACATGATGGATTATCTGAAAAAGAATAATATAAGAGTAGAACAGGTTCAGGACTTTATACCTTTACCCATGACAATTGCAGCTACAATGTATTATACAGAAAGGAATTTTTTCACCGGAGAAAAGATAGCTGTTGCAAAGACCTATAAAGAGCGAAAGCAACATCGAATGATGATGCAGTGGTGGAAAAAAGGGAGATGAGGTTTGGTTTAATAATTATTGAGGTGTTCAAATAACTTCTTAATATTTTTGATTGCAAGAGTTTGCAATAATAAACGATACAATAAGCCACAGATTCACAGATTTTTATTAATTTATCTTTTGATTAGTTTTACAAAAAATACCACAGACAATATCTGTCTTCGACAGATATAACTAATCTGAGTAATTGTTATAAGACTGATTATCATAATTGTTTCAATGGAATTAATCTGTGAATCTGTGGCAAAAAAACTATCAGAGGCTATTTTTCCTTGTCAATTATCATAATATGCTTATTAACTGATAATTAAACTAAGTATCTAATTAAACACCTCAAAATAAATATTAGTTTTTTTAGCGAGTTCAAAATATTTAATCCATGAAGAATATTATTTTATTTCTGCTTCTTTTCAGCAGTGCGATACCTGCATTTTCCTGTACCAATATTCTGGTTACAAAGGGAGCTTCTGCCGACAGTGCCACTTACCTGGTTTATACCAACGATGGTGAATGGCTTTATCATTTGAACCGAACTGCAGCAGCCGATCATCAAGTTGGCGATTCGCTGGATTACAATAGCCTTTCGGGAAAGAAATTCAAGATTCACCAGGTAGCCCACACCAATGCAATTATTGGATTTCAAATGAATGAACACCAACTGGCCATTGGCGAAACTACTTTTGAAGGAAGACTGGATTTGTGGGATAAAGACCTCCCCCTAAAATACTGGGACTTGATGCGACTGGCTTTGCTTAGGGCGAAGACGGCAAGAGAAGCCATTGAAGTGATGACATCTTTAGTGGATAGTTATGGATACGGAAGCGAGGGGGAATCTTTCTCTATTGCCGACCCCAATGAAGCCTGGTTGCTGGAAATGATTGGGACAGGAGGAAAAGGGAATGCTGTTTGGGTAGCACGACGGGTTCCTGATGGATATATGACTGCACATGCCAATCATGCCCGGATTGGAGAGTTTCCCTTGGATGATCCGGACAATTGTTTGTATTCTGAGAATGTGATTTCACTCGCTATTGAAAAAGGTTATTACAATCCTGATTCGGGAGAACCTTTTCGTTTTAATCTTGCCTACGACCCGCCATCCCCGGAACATTTGAAATATACCGAAGCAAGGGTTTGGAGTATTTTTCGCCGTGCAGCCCCTTCACAGGAATTTTCACCCGATTATCACCGTGGAATAGCTGGTGCTGAACGTTATACCCTATTTATTATGCCCGATAAAAAACTGGCTTTACAGGATGTGTTTGCCCTTGTTCGCGATCATTACGAAGGCACACCCTTCGATATGACGGCAGGCATTGCAGCAGGTGGATTTGGTAATCCAAATCGTCCCCGTCCTTTGAGTTGGGAAATTGATTCAACAAAATACAGTTGGGAAAGACCCATCTCCACTTACAACACTGCATTTTCTTTTGTCGCCCAAATGCGCAATTACCTACCCAACGAAATTGGTGGAATTGCCTGGTTTGGTGTTGATGATACTTATACCACTTGTTACTTTCCCATTTATTGCAAGAATACTAGAATCTCCGAACCTTTTACCAAAGGAGACATCAATCATTATTCGCGCGAATCGGCCTGGTGGGCTTTTAATTTTGCCGCCAATTTTGCAATGGTGCGCTATAGGGACATGGTCAAAGACATCCAACTTTTACAAAGTGAACTCGAAAGTCTGTTTGTCCAACAACAGGCAAGCATCGAAAATGATGCTTTATCACTTAATCATGAAGACCGCATTGCATTACTGACGGATTATTCCAACAGAATGGGGGAATTCGTCCACCAGCAATGGGTTGAATTGGGTGATTATCTGGTGACCAGATACAACGATGGTTATGTGAAAGATTCGACCAATCGCATACGTTCAAAAACTTATCCTAAAGAATGGTTAGAGCAATTGATTGAATTGGAACCTGAGAAGTATAGGATTGGAGAGTGACCTCTCCCCAACCCTCCCCAAGGGGAGGGAGTTCCCTCAACAACATGGGAATTCCAAAATCAGCCTAATCATCGTTTAATTGCTCCGTGGTCAGACGACTAATACGCCAGGTCAAGATGGTCGTCCGACCACTAATGTCAAACCAAAAAGTGGTCGGACGACGAGTTCGTTATGGTGTATAGTCGTCTGACCACCTGGTAATGAACAATAAAGCAATCAGCCACTCAGGCCAAGTTGAAATTAAGTTGAAGATTCCGTCGGTTCCCCGATAATTATCCCCGATAGTTATCGGGGGACCTCGGAACTAAACGTATCATTGGAAACTCCTCAGTTGCCCTGGGTTTAAACCCAGGGCAACTGAGGAAAGGCACTCACCTCTCTGGCACAATACTTGTGTTTTTCAGCGCATAACCCACCAACACATCCATCATGAAAAAAGTCTTATTCATTCTCTTTGTCGTTTCCCTTTTTGCTTCTCAAACTTTTGCGCAGGAAGATTCTATTAAAAAATATCCCTTAAAAGACTACATCGCACCCGATATCAGATACCGTTTGCTGGATTTGGGTAGTCAGCTACAATTGAGTGGCATTAATATAACAGAGAGAGAAGATTATAGCAATAACAATTTCGGTGCCGATGCATACCTAAATTATTATGAATACGAAAACCTAAGCAACTACCAGGGAACAACCAATGCTTCCTTAAACACTACTTATAGGGCACGATGGGGAAAAAGAGATTCCATAAAAGATTCCTATTCTTCACCGCACATATCTCTACGCTCGCTTTCTCAAAGCCGGTTTTATAATAAAAATGGCAGGTTTTGGGGCTTACACGGTTACATTTACTATGGCTTTTCAAATTCATCTGTCAAAAATGGCGAGGAAAGTTCGAATGCACAATTTCATCGTTTTATTATTACTCCTTACATTTCTTTAGGGAAAGGACGGATTGAACCCGTTGAAAGTGCACGTCAGGCTATGGACATATTACTTGCCCTCCAAAAATACAATCGTTTGGGAGTCAGACCGGATAAATTGATGATTGATTCCCTTGCCCGAGTGGCCAACCGGATTACTTACAAACGTTTTTACGATAGCCGTTTTAAGCGTATTTATCAATTGGAAGAATTGGACAGGGCCATACAAAACATGGATTTGGTTGATACTGCTGATATTGTCTACTTTGCTAACCTGAGTGACATTTGGAATTATGCCGGAAGATATAATCGCGGTTCGGGTTTGCGTTATGAAGGTGGAATTATTCCCGATTTTTCTATTGTTAACAATGAATATGAGAGTTCCGATACAAGTCATTCACAATACAATAGAAAGTACAATGACAAACAATACGGTATTTACGGTTTTTTCTCACTTAGACGAATGAAACCCATCAGCTACAGCTGGCAATCAGACATCATGATTGATTTGACTTTTGGCTACGAAAAAAATGCAGGAAAAGAAGAAGAAAAAGGCAACAATAACGA
>QMPA01000176.1 GCA_003650365.1 Bacteroidota bacterium
AAGATATTTGAAATAATGCAGTTTGGCGTTTATACAGCGTCTATTTTACTGATACTGATTGGCCTGTATGCTGCGCTGACGAAAAAGTCGCTGATAAAAATTGTCATCGGTTTATCAATTGTTGATGCAGGAATCCATTTATTGCTCGTAGCAATTGGTTACATCAATTTAGGTACTGCACCGATTTTTTCACCCGGATATGAAGATGCCGCCGCCAAAATGGTTGACCCGGTTCCACAGGCTTTGGTGCTTACAGCCATTGTCATCGGCTTTGCCGTAACTGCTGTGGCACTCTCACTTGTAATCAGGTTATACCGACATCATCATACCTTAGAAATTGACGAAATAAAGAATTTGAAATGGTAGGAAGTCCCGTATTATTAATTGCAATCCCACTCTTGGCGGCATTCTTAATTCCGCTCCTCGGGATGATTTGGAAAGAACTGGTCAGAATAATTCCGGGTCTTGTGCTGGCTTATATGATGATATTGTCAGCAAGCTTATTGTACTATGTGTTGGAAAATGGCCCTATTATCGAGGTGCTTGCCGGATGGCGTCCACCAATTGGTATCAACCTGGTGTTTAGTCCGTTTACTGGATTCTTGGCTACCATTATGACGTTCCTTGGTTTTATTGTTTGGCTTTATAGTTACCGCTTTAAGCGCAATGTTGAATTTGAACCATCAAAAAAGTACTTCATCTTTTTGATGATGTTGGTTGCCGGTTCAGTTGGTATCGTATTAACAGGTGATATTTTTAACCAATTTGTATTTATCGAAATCGTTGGTATTTCGGCTTATGCGCTTACTGCTTTTTATACCGGCCGTAATGCTGCTGAAGCTTCTTTTAAGTATTTACTGATGGGTTCATTATCAGCTTCTGCATTGCTTATTGCCATCGCGATAATTTATTCGCAATTGGGTACTTTAAACATGGCTGACATTGCCGACAACATCCATTTAATGGATCCCCGTTTTAAAGTCATTGCAATGATTTTGTTTATCGTTGGTCTTGGTATTGAAGCCGAGATATTCCCGCTTAACGGATGGGCTCCCGATGCTTATACAGAAGCTCCCGGACCTATCGGTGCTGCCTTTGCCGGTATCGTTGTCAAAGCTGGAGTTTATGCCATGGTCAGAATGGTCTTTACACTTTTCGATGTGTCGGGCGCAGTTGATTTCTTGCTGATTATCGGTTTAATTACCCTCATTATTGCTGAAACAACAGCCCTCCGTCAAGAACAATTGAAACGCATGCTGGCTTATTCAAGTATCGGACAAATGGGATTGGTATTTGTAGCTTTCGGTATTGGAACCACCGAAGGGATATTTGCCGCACTCTTCCTGATGCTCAACCATGCCATCATTAAACCACTGCTTTTCTTTAGTGGAAGTTATTTGGTGTTCAATTCAAAAGACAAAAAAATTAGTGAAATGAATGGCCTCGGAAAATATATGCCCATGACAGCCGCTTTCTTTGCACTGGGTTCTTTTGCCATAGTCGGCCTTCCGCCTTTTGCAGGATTCTGGAGTAAATTATCCATACTAACTGCTGCTGCCAACGAAGGCATGTTGCTCATTATTGCACTTATCCTGATGGTGAGTGTTGTCGAGATTGTATATTATTTCAGGGTTGTAAACCGGATTTATTTCTTCAAATTTGACAAAGTGACGAGTGTTGTTCCCCACAAACCGAGAATCAATGCAGTGATTGCAATGGCAGTTTTGGGAATTCTAATTCTTGTCATTGGATTTTATCCCGATGCCGTAACCGGTGTACTTCATCAAGCTTCTGACGACTTGCAAAATACACAGCAATACATCAACAATGTACTTTCTGTCGGTCAAACATTAACCAATTAAGTTCAGACAAAATGGAAATGATTTATCTCATATTTATAATATTCCTCGGTGGTGCGGTCGCAACTTATTTGTTGGGGAAAATTAATGGCGTACTCAGAGACATTACCTTTCTAGCTACGCTAATCGTTCCTGCCGTCTTGTTTTATACACAAGTCAGCATCGGTCAAACAGTTGATTTCTCCATGTCGGGAATGAATCTCCAGTGGGGGATTACAGACTTCGGTTACATTTTTGCCTACATCGTTCTTGGGCTTGGTGTTCTCGCCGGTATTTATGCCGTTGCCGCCATGAAAGGAAAAGAAAACCTTGGTTTCTTCTATTCCAATTACATCCTCAGCATCATGGCCATGATGGGCATTTTGTTCAGCCGCGACCTGGTTTCCTTCTTTATCTTTTGGGAAATCATGACCTGGTCATCTTATCTGATGGTTGTATTTAGCGGGAAAGATGTACAGAAAGTCGGTATCAAATATTTCATTTTTAGTGCCGTTGGCGCTTATGCGATGTTGATGGCGATAGTAACCACTTATTCGCTGACAGGCAGCATGATGATTGACAGCCTGGTAACTGCTTATCCGGGATTTGATTTCAGTATGCAATTGCTGATTCCGATTCTTTTACTGATTGGTTTTGGTGTGAAAAGTGCCATGATGCCATTGCATGTTTGGGCTTCGGGTTCGTACAGTCACGCACCTATGGCTTATACAGCCGTCTTTTCCGGCGCCCTTTCAAAAATGGGTATTTACGGGATGATTATTGTGATAGTAAGCCTTGTTTCACAAATTCCCGAAGGACATTGGTTCCGCGAAGTCATTGCCTGGTTGGGTGGTATTACTGCCGTTGGCGGAACACTTTGGGCAGTTGCTCAGGATGATGCCAAAAAATTACTGGCTTATTCTTCGGTTGCGCAACTCGGATACATTATTGTTGGTGTGGGAGTCGGAACGCCATTGGCTATGCTTGCAGCCTTGTTTATGGCAGTAATGCACGGACTTTTCAAAGGAACTTTGTTTATGGCAGTTGGTGCCATCGAAAAACAAACAGGAACTACCAATTTTACCGAAGTAACCGGCCTCATCAGAAAAATGCCATTGACATTCCTGGCTTCACTGATGTCGATTATTGCACTGGCAGGTATTCCGCCATTGGGTGGATTTATCGGGAAATGGATGCTTTACGAATCACTCGTCGGCAGCGACCATTATATGTTGGTCATCGTTGTTTTCTTTTCCAGTACAGCCGCTTTTTTGTATTGTTATAAATTTCTCTTTGGTTTCTTTCTTGGACAGGAAGAACCCGAATGGGCTCATGTAAAAGAAGCTCCCGCCATGATGGTAGTTCCAATGATTATTATGGCTATCGGCTCATTTATTTTGGGTGTTTTTCCCGGTCTTATCCTCAATCCGATTGATGCAGGTTTACAGGAATTGGGATATGCATCCACACAAGGACGCTATTGGGAAATGTCGATGTTGTTTAACGAATGGGGAGACAAAGTAGTGCTTCAGCCCATTTTGTATACCATCATCGCTGTATTCGTATTCTTCTTTGTATTTGTTGTGGCAAAGAACTTCAAGAAAACCCGCTACGTTTCCACAAAAGACATCAGTTCATCAGGAGAAATTCCAAAAGCACACGAAAACCTGACTTTCAGCCGCGGTTTTTTTCAACCATTTCTCAGGGCTGTCGAGCCTTTAATGAAGCATCAGATTGACCCTCTTTATACCGGCTTTGGCCGTGGAATGGAAGCTATTTTTGATTTTGTACGCAGGATTTATACCGGTAACGGGCAGACTTATGCGCTGTATGCTATCATTTTTGCAGTGCTCTTGCTGATTTTTAAAAATCAATTGTTTGGATTGTAATAAAAAATGCGAAAATGAGATAATGCTTAAATGCGAAAATAATAGAACCATCAAATTACAATGATCGACACAAAATATTCACGCATTTAATCATTTACACATTTACGCATTAAAATATAAAAAACATGGAATTGTTAACACATATATTAGGAGCCATAGCCACAGTAATTCTGGCCTTTGTAGTCGGCATGTCTTATGGTGGAATTGTACGTAAAATTACGGCTCGGGTACACAACCGCATCGGGCCTCCCTGGTATCAGAATTTTATTGATGCCTTCAAACTGTATGGAAAAACAACAGCCATTCACCACGGATGGATGCAAATTATGGGACCGGCCTTTTTGATGGTTTCCTCTGTAGTTACACTGATGTTCATCCCTGTTTTAACCAATGGCGGCTGGTTTCCAAACCTCAACTTTGAAGGTGATTTAATCTTCCTTTTGTACCTTATGGTTTTCGGACCTTTGGGTATGGCACTCGGTGCAGGACAAACAGGAAACCCCAATTCAGCCATTGGTGTAACACGTGGATTGTCGCAAATGGTAGGATTTGAAATCCCGTGGGTGATGGCTTTGGTGGCTTTAATGATTCAATTCGATACTACCTCGATTACCGGTTTAATGGAAGCACAGGCGCAAAGCGGAACCTGGAATATGTTTTCATCACCCTTCGCATTTATTGCAGCCGTTTTGGCCATGCTGGGAATGTTCAGGTATTCACCATTCGATATTGTTGGTGCACCTACCGAGTTAGCTTCAGGGCCCGTTTCTGAAAACGGTGGAAAATATTTATTTACGATGATGTCATCGGGTTCCATATTTGCCTTTGTAAAACTCACACTTTACGTTGATATTTTTATGGGTGGCGCTGACAACCTCGTGATACTATTATTAAAAACTTTTTCCATTTACATGATTCCGGTACTTTATGGCATTGTCAGCCCCCGATACCGTACCGAACAGGCAATTCGCTTTTTCTGGGGATGGCCCTTGTTTTTTGGTGTACTGGCACTTATTTATGCTTCAATATTTTAATTCGTTTAGCGATGATTAACGACAAGAATTCACAAAAGATAGTTGATATAATTCAGAACTGGGCACGAAAGCAATCCATTTGGGTGTTGGCTTACGGAACCGGTTGTGGTGCCATTGAAATCCCACCGACCATGACTTCGCGCTACGATGCTGAGCGATTGGGTGTACGTGGTGCAGCTACTCCGAGGCAGGCAGATGTTTTGCTGATTACAGGATATTTAACAACCAAAACACTGAAACGTGTTATCCGGGTTTACGAACAAATGCAAGACCCGAAATATGTTATCGGATTTGGTTCGTGTACAATCAACGGTGGAATGTATTACGATTCCTATAACACGATTAAAGTGTTGGATAAATATTTACCGGTAGATGTGTACATCAACGGTTGTATGCCAAGGCCCGAATCGGTATTGGCAGGATTTGGAAAATTGCAGGAACTGATTGGTAACGGAGAAGCCAATGGTGCAACCAAATACAAAGAAAACCTGGAGTGGTACAGAGCCAACCAGAAAAAAATAATCCCTAACTGGGTGATGCCAGAATATAATTGGTAAGCAGAATGCCCCGCCCTGAGGACGGGGAAACTGATAAAAGAATGAATTACAATAAGAAGCGATAAACCATCAGTTACCCTGTCCTTTAGGGCAGGGAATAAAGATAAAAAAATGCAACAACTAAAAGCAAATCTGATAGAACACATCAAAACCAGTTTTAAAGACGCGAGGGAAAAAGATTATCCCAACGAAAACAGGCTGGATTTTTATGTGAATAAACAGTGTATTCCATCCATCCTGACCTATGCAAAAGACAGGCTGGGCTATATCCACCTTTCGCATATTGCCATTGTTGACTGGCTGGAAGATGGAGAAATCGAATTGATTTACATCATTTGGTCACCGGAAGAAAAAATTAAAATGTTTGTCCGCACACGGGTTGAAAGGGAAAATTCAGTCATGCCCAATATCGATATGATTTGGCGACAGGCAAACACTTACGAAAGAGAATTCCGCGAAATGTACGGTATTCAATTCCAGGGTTTGGAAGGTGAGCAGGATTTCTTATTGGAAGACTGGGACGGCCCTCCACCCATGCGCCGCGATTTTGATACAGAAGCTTATGCTGATGATACATTCTTCCACCGTCCCGGCAGGGAAGATGCACAAGATGTGAGGGAAGCGATTACAAAACGTTCGGGCGAAGAAATTCCTGACTTTGCCAAAAAATATTCACGCTAATGAGAGACAAGGCAACAACATTATATATTGGCCCACAGCACCCGGGTATTACCGGAAACATGATGGTCCGCGTAAAAGTTGAAGGCGACACCATCGTAAAAGCCACTACCGAAGTTGGCTATTTGCACCGGGCTTTCGAGAAGTTACAGGAAAAAAGAAATTGGCTACAAAGCTTTACGCTGATGTGCCGTTTTTGTGTTCCTGAATCCGACCCCATGGAAGAATCTTATGCCCGTGCTGTAGAAGCCATCGAAGGACGCGAAGTCCCCGAAAGGGCAAAGTACATCCGTGTGATGGTTTTGGAACTGGCACGTTTGGCATCTTTCATGCTTTGGTATGGCGGCCAAAATGGTTCACTCGGTTTATACACCATGGGACAATGGAGTGTAGGCGACAGAAACTACATTCTCGACTTGTTTGAAGAGCTGACTGGTGGACGTGTTTATCACATGTACATCTGGCCGGGAGGCGTCAGGAAGGATTTGCCAAAAGGTTTTGAACAGAAGGTTTTGAAAACTATGGACTACCTCGAAAAACGTCTTGGTGATTACGATGACCTGATGTTCGACAATGCCATCTTTAAAAAGAGAACACAAGGAGTAGGAATTGTTGACAAAGAAAAAGCCATCGAGCATGGTGTTGTTGGCGCTGTTCTTCGCGGATGCGGAATAAAAAGCGATATCCGTATTGACGACCCTTACGAAGTTTACGACAAACTTGATTTTGAAGTACCAACTGCCGAAGGTGGCGACATCTGGGCACGGGCACTTGTAAGACGTCAGGAAGCCAGGCAATCGATTCGCATCATCCGACAGGTAATTGCCGACATGCCGGGCGGTTCGTTCTACAATAAAATTCCAAATCCGCAAAAATGGAAAATTCCTGCCGGAGATGCTTATGTAAGAACTGAATCTGTTCGTGGTGAAATCGGAATGTATATTGCCAGTGATGGCGGATTATATCCTCGCAGAGTTCACTTGAGAGGAGCAGCATACGTTCACGGAATTACATTATTGGAAGATGTTTTGGTTGGTGAAAACCTCGCTGATATTTCAGCCATTATGAACAGCCTGGGAACTTGTCCCCCGGAGATTGAAAGATAAGGAAACAATGCAGTAGAGACGCAATGCATTGCATCTCTACTGCATTGTGTATCAACTGCATAAAAAATATAAGAACATGAGTTTTTTCGATTTAAAAGGCACACTCAAACCATTAACTGCCCTCAAGCAGTTTGGAAAAAAGCCACATACCATTGAGTTTCCAAAAAAGACTTTGGAAGCCGCTGACCGTTACCGGGGATTTCATTACAACGAACTGGATGAATGCATCGGTTGTGGAAACTGTTCCACCATTTGTCAGAATGCTGCCATTGACATGATTAATCTCGAAGGCATTGAAGGGAATAATGGCGATACAGGTCTGCGCCCACGTATTGACCATGGCCGTTGTTGCTGGTGTGCCCTTTGCGTGGAAGTCTGCCCAACCGGAAGTCTTAGTTTGACAAAAGATTACCAATATGTGAGTACTGATGCGGATTCATTCCTCTGGACACCCGGCGTGGACAATCCTGAAGGCAAGAACATCCTTTCCTTCACAAGCGAAAAAGACAGCTCACTGAACGACTATGGCCGTATTCCTATGCCGGAACTCGAA
>QMPA01000177.1 GCA_003650365.1 Bacteroidota bacterium
CTTTTTTCATTAAAACTTAATTTTTTAGACACCTAACAGACATTTTGTATTTTTTTTTCATGTTATTTCTTGACAATTTTTTATCTGACGAACCACCTTTCCAGGTATTCCGACACCATGCACCACTACTAGAAGCCTCGTCCGCTGACCAAAAGAAATAATGATCTCCTCCAAAATAGTACGCGTCATATACTAAAATTCCACCTGAAGGTAATGCATTAAAGCCTTCTTTCAATTTAAGCTTAGTTCCAATATCATAACCTCTTTTATTAACTCTATCCCATATAGGATCTCCTTTTACATACTTACTATCTATCTCTCCCTCAATAATTTTCCATTCTTCATCAGTTGGTAAGTGCCATCCATCTGGACATACTTTTTTTGCTTCTGACCAAGAATATAAGTACCCGTAAACTTCTTTAGCCCATGAATAATCTGGGCTCTTATATATGAGGTTTTCTGCCATCCAAATCTGATCACCTACTCTTATCCATCTGTACATTCTGCCATCACGTCTATCAATAAAATTTCCTGCAATACCATTAAATTCAGAACCTGTTGCCTTAATCTTTAATTTCAAATTCCCGACGAGATTATCCAATTCTTTAAGAACATCCCAAAGAATCTCCTTTTTAAACCCTGCTTTTTGCTTTTTCCCAACATCTCCAGTAACATATTGAAGCGGTTTACCCCAATTATGACCATTATCTATACTGCAAAATACACTAATGTTGAATTCTCCATCCCCTTTCAAATCGTAATAAATGTGGATTTGTTTGCCGACTTGCTCAAAGTGGATGTTGGAAACTTGTTGACAATTAATTGCCCCAGGTATTATAAGAATTACTAATAATAAAATAATAAATCGCATTATAAAAAGGTTAGTCTTTAATGCACCTAACTGAAGCTGCTTCTTTCTTAAAAAAAAGGCCGCTTTGAACATTTGATTTATCGCCCATTTTACGAAACCAAGCATCAGCCGTATTCTCGTTTGTCCGAGTCCAAAAGAACGCAGCTTTCCCTAAATATTGAAAATATGAAGGTTTATAATTCATTTTTCCAGCAGGAAGAGCACTAAATCCATATGTATTATCTCCACTACGATCTTTTTCCCATCTATCAATCGATTTCAAATAATAAGAGGAGTTAATTCCCTCAACACCTTTTTTACTCTTCATTTGTCTAACTAGTTTTTTATTATTGAAAGAGAAATCCTTGTCAATGTAACTTATTAGGTCACTCCATTCTTCTTTGGATGGAATGTGCCAGCCGTCCTGACAAACCCCCTGAAAACCGGTATTTGTAGAGTATTGCATTGCTTCACCCCAATTGTATAGGCCACCATATTCATCACATATTGACTCATTATTGTCGTAGCAATACTTCTCAATAATATGGTCTGGCATTGGTGTGCTTTTATGATGAATTCTTGTTCCAATATTTATATTTTCGGCCATCCAAATTTGTTTGCCAATTCTCACCCATTTGTATTCCTGTCCATCCCGTTCATCAATAAACGTTCCTGAGTTTCCAGAAAAATCATTTGGTTGAGTTTGAACAGGTTTTGGCGTAGCAGCTATTTTGAATTTGATTTCTCCTGCTAACTCATCAGTTTCTATTAAAACATCCCAAACAATTATTTTGTTGCTCCCCGCTTTTTGATTTTCACCAATTGCACCACTTACTTCTTGCAAGGGTTTCCCCCAACTTTGCCCATCGTCGGTACTGCAAAAAACTTGCACGGTATATTCCTGATACCCTTCCAAATCATAATAAATATGGATTTGTTTAGCTACTTGCTCGAAGTAAATGTTGGAGACTTCCTGGCTGAAAGCAAAAACGGATAGTAATAATGAGAATGTAAGTAGAGTATTTTTAAGTTTCATTTTATCTAAATTTCCACATTTTCCATGTATTTTCTACAGTATAACTGACATTCACCTCCGGATCTTGTGGCTTACCATTTTCCCGTAAGGATTCAATGCCTACCTTGTCTTTTAAATAGTCGGACAGCTCACCATAACTTACCTGCCCACCGGTCTGCTGTATTTTGTCCAGCAGGAAGTAGGTAAACATCCCGTGGCCTTCAGTATTGTATGGCAAAGCCGATTGTTCGCCCGTGGTTGCTGAAAACACAACCATATTGCCATTTATCACTTCATTTTTTGGTTTGATAGATACACCTCGCGCAGCTAATAGCCCCTGGTTTCGGCCTCCGCCACTAAAACAAGCATCCAAAAATACCGTTACCCTGGCTGCGCCTGTATTGCCAAACTTTTGGTAAACCTCAGATAATTTGATGGCAGAACTGAGATTTGTTGCATCAACATCCACAGGAATAATGTAGGGTGTTTTGGTAGCTTCATCAGGAAAACCATGGCCTGCATAGTAAAATATCAACTCCCCCTTATCTCCTAACTTCTGGAGTATTGCAGCAACCAAGTCTATTTCACGTTGCATCTGCCCGGCAGTGGCATCCAGCATAAAGTGCATGTTTTTTTCTTCAACGCCCAGAACATTTATCGCATATTGGCGAAAAACTTCTGCATCATTTCTTGCATAATCCACGTCTACTTCTGCGTTCAATGTTCTTGAATAATCTTCATTACCAATTACGAGTGCAATCCGGTTGGGGTCTTTGTTGGGGTTGTAAGGAATGTTTTTGTCAACCTTCGAGGAAAGAGAGGCCACTGCGATAGCTTGTGTTGATTCTGTTTTGCCTTGAACAACCATCTTCTCTGAAGAAACGCCCTGGTTCATCGTAAGCGTGATTTTTTTATCAAATGCATATTTGCCATGTTTTTCAGTCAAGCGAATATTTAGCGAAATTGTGGATGATTCGTATTCATTGTTTGCGTACAGTTCATATTCCATCAGGTATTGTTCACCTGATCCCAAATTGGCGATCATTTCATTTTCATTACCTGACAAACAAAATATGCCATCAGGGATTTGTAATTTAACACCGACTGTTGTAGCTGCTCCTTCGCCCACATTTTGAATCAACACCTGGACATCAAATGGTCTTCTTCTTTCCAACCTGTTGCTGTTTTTACTGGATACCTTATTGTCCACAACCTGAACTTTTGGTGCTCTGAAAGCCATTGTTTCCACTTCAATTTCTACCGGATCACTATCGTTACCGTTGGCTTCTTCAATTTTAATTTTGAAGAGTGCCCTTCCAGTTTGTAAATCCATTCCTGATTCCACCGGTACTTGAATCTGCTTTGTTTTGCCTACGTCAAGCGTTCCGATATTGGTCAGTTTGTTGAAATTCAGGTAAGTCATGTGGTTTAGTTCCTGCACAGAAACTTTAAGGTTTAAGCCGGGGCCTAAACCGGAATTGTGCAGGTCGAAATAGATCACGGCCTTTTCAGAGGCATCAATTTTTTTGTTATCGTCTGCATCTAGAAAGCGCAGGGATGTAATCTCGAGATAGGGCGGTTTTGGCGGGTCTTTGGTAATATTGACATAGCCGCTTTTGCTTACTCCCGAAACTGTTTCCTGTGCATTGGTAACGAGAAATGGCAAAGTGAAAATGATTAATAGGATTATGCGTTTCATAGGGTTGTTTTTTGGTTTTTAGAATCCTAAAATTACAATCTATTTTAATTCAATTTCCAATCCATCCACAAATTACCGACATCGGGGCTGACGAGAATTTTGGGATTTTGTTCTTTGCTATTGAACTTTAATGCGCTAATTTGCACTTCTTTTGTAACATAATCGCTTAGTTCTTCAAGGGTAATATTGCCTTTGCTTTCTTTGAGTTTTTTAAGCAGAAAATAAGTAAACATACCATGTTGTTTGTTTGCATATGGCAGGGATGACTGCTCACCGGTGCTTGACGAAAAAACAACAAGATTGCCATTGATTACATTTTCTCTGGGTTTTATCTGTACACCACGTGCAGCCAGAAGCCCCTGGTTTCTGCCACCTCCACTGAAACATGCATCAAGAATAACCAGCACTTTTTGACTCGGATATTTGGTGAGTTGCTGGTATAGAAAGCTAAGTTTAATACCATAATTCACATTCGCACCACTAATATCAACGGGCATGAGATAACTTTCTTTTGTCTTTTCATCAGGAAAGCCATGACCGGCATAATAGAAAATGATATTTGCCTCCCCATTGTGATACATTGCAATTTTGGAAATTTTTTCAATTTCCCTTTGCATTTGCGAGCTGATGGCATCTTTTAGAACCGTAATATTTTCTTTGGGTACACCAAGCGTTTTCTCGGCATATTCGGCAAATATCTCAGCATCCCGGATGGCGAAATCAACATTTGATTCGGAACCTAAATCAGTCTGGTATTTTGTGTAATCCTCGTTGCCTATGATCAGGGCATAGGCGTTTTTATTTTTCTTTGCTGTAACAGGAATATTAGTATCAACGTCTGATTTTCCGATACTAATTATTTTTGTGTTTTGCTCCTTTTTCCCATAAGTAGAGGCCTTTGCCACCCCTTGTATCGGAACTTCTAATTCATCAAAGTTAAAGGTAAATTCAGCAGAATTAAATAGCACATTATCGGTGTTACTGTAAATATAGGTTTTACCGATTTCAGAATTCGTAATTTCAATATGTGCTATTTCGGTTGTATAATCGTCCAAAAGCACAAATTTGACTTGCGAAAATTCCAGAGAATCAAAGTTGGCATCAAAACTTGGAGCATCAGGTAGAGGAACTCCAACATATAGTGGTTCAAAGCCAGAAAAAGAAACCTTAAAACTCTCGTTATCCGCATCATATTCATTCGAGACTTGGCCCCAATCAATCTTAGAATAACCAATGCTATCAATCGCTTTTTGCGTGTAATAGTTAATTTTCTGTTTGCGGGATTCTTCACTCACCCTTTTTTGGTAATCGACTGTTTTTTCAAATTTTCCCTTTTTCTGCCAGGTATTAATTTTCTTTTCAACATATCTCTTAATGACAGTACTTCTTCTAAAAGGTAAATCACCCATGCTAACCACTTTTTTTAATTCATCTGTATTTTCTACCTGATAAAGCAATGGAGGAACATTGTTATTTTCCATCAGCGTTAAAAAACCTTCTGTTTTCCTTATTTTATAAAAGTCAATAAACATGAAGTCAGTGGGCTTAATGTTATAAACTAGTGCCGAATTAAGCCAAAGTAATGATTGCATTTTATCATCATCCTTCGAATAAATTGTTGCCAATGCATAATAGCATTCCCCCAATACTTTCTTGTTCTTATAATTGTTGTTAGTTTTTAAGTAGTCAATAATATCTTCCAAGTAAAATATTCCTGCAGCACTACTTTTAGAATATGCTATCGAAATGCTCTTTATGAAAATATTATTTTGATAACCTTTGTCAGCATATGAATTCGCCTTCTTATAATCTTCGAGGACTAAGGAGCTTTCACCTTCTAAAAATTCCCTTATTCTGGCTCTCAAAAAATAGGCTTCTGAATACTTTGTATCTTTCGCAATAGCTTTATCCAGCATGTCAAGGCTCTGAAAATAATTAAGTCTTGAATCATGAAACAATGCTTTTGCATACCAAAAATACTGCTTCGATGTTAGACTGTACTCAGGAGTATTCTCAATTGATTTGCTGAACATCTCAATCGCATCATCGTAATCTTGATTTTCATAGGCAATTTTACCTAATCGCAACAATTCATTCGTATTCTGTGAGAATAAAACAGTAACATTAAAAAGAACAACACAACTTAAAATGTATACAGCTTTACCTTTTACTAACCTTCTCATAATATCAATTTGTTTGATACCGTGTAAATATAGAGATAATTCAAATCCTTCGAAGCATCAGCAATAAAATAGAATGGTTTTAAATAATGCCAACAACTTCAAAATCATAAAAAACCCGCCCCAATCCAAATGGAATGAATGAGCGGGGTTTGTAATTTAGAGTAGTATTCTCTACTCAATATCCAACATCTTATCCAGCTTCTCGTGCAAAATATCTGTTTGTTCTTCCAGTTGTTTACGGATGACTTGCTTGGCCATGTCCATAGCGGTTTTGCTGTCGTAGGCAATTTGTACATCGCATTGGATGTTGTCGCTGCCAATGTTTTTGTACATTTCAACAAGCGGGATTACTCTCCCCAGGTTTTGTGCAATAATGTTTTTGGAGGCGGCTACAGTTTTTGTTACTGTTGCAGCTTCTTCACGGGTGAGTTGCTCGTTGGCAATGCTGTTTTCTATCAGGGCGGCTACATTGGTGCTAATGGTTCCGGCCAAAGTTAATTTGGCTGTTTCGGTTGCCTGAAGTTTGGCGGCTGTTTGCGTACCTGCCACCGAGTTGCCGGAAGCGACAATGTATGTTGGGTAGCCTTTATCGTCTTCCATATTCTGCTTAATGAAAGCTTTTTCCAATTGTTTGTCCATTGGTAAAGCACCGGGTGCAACATAGTAGCCTGCCTTCTTTTTCTTCTTGGCTTCTTTACGGGCCATTTTCATCGACTTCTTTTTTAAGTCTTTTTCTGCTTCTTTAGCAGTTGATTGTCCCATAAGGGGCATGATTGCTGTAGCAGCAAAAATAAATGTGATTGCAATGATTAACTTTTTCATGGTGATGTTGTTTTTAAGATTTAACATTTTGTTTCTTTTTTGTGATTGCAGATAAGTCCACGATGTGTTATCCTACCGACTTTCTGTGGTCGTTTGCTATTATGTACCTGATGTTTTGGTTTTGTGACAACATTTTGAAATATTTTTTAAAAATACGGTTTTTACACATCGAAGAACTTTGAATGTCTCTAAATACCAGAAAATGATTTAAGCATTCTTTTCATATATTAAAATTGCCACGAATGCACGAATGCTTTTTTTAACTTTTTCATTCATGCTCTTGTGTGTTTATAAATAATCATGGTTGTTTCATATTTTATTAATTGGTGAAAAAGCGTAGTGGATTAACCAAATAAGCGCTCATATCGCTCATTCAAAACCAAGTGATATTCTGATTTCATTTCTTCTGACAGAAAGGATTGCTCAATAATTGATAATGCTGTTTCTTTGTTAGTTACGAAACGCTTAAACACACCGCTTAGCTGTTTTGATGACAATCCCAATCCTTTTCCCAGGCTTTCAAAATGCTCAAGTTTTAGTTTTTTCTTTTTGCCTTCGATGGTTAAGGCTAGTTCTTCTTTGTCGTCAGGGTTTAGGATGGTTACATTCAGTAAATCATAAGCGGGTGACAACGACCATCCAAAATCTGTTTGAATCATTGAGAAGTTTTTCAGGTGCATGTCATTATTTCCGCTTAGAAAACTAAAAACAGTTAATTCAAAAAAGTAGAGTTTGTCCAATAAAGTATTGTCGGAATAAGCATTCAATGCTTTCCCGATTTTTTCCATGGAACTTTTGTATTTGTCAAAGGCTTCAGTGATCTGAAACATGTCAATCATATGTACTTTATTACCTTCATCCGTCCTGTCGATACGCTTTGTGATGTAGGCCAATTCGCCTGATTGTAGTCGGATTAAGCTGGAAGGCACTACTTTTATCCCAAAGGCTTCGGCAATACGCATGGTTGCATGCTCGTTTTGAGGCATTTCGGGGAAGTTATTCACAGGCGGTTTAAAAATGTAATTCCC
>QMPA01000178.1 GCA_003650365.1 Bacteroidota bacterium
ACACGAAGACGGGGGGATTAATTTCTACATAAGTTATATCGGTCCGCTTGGTGGAATGGGAACAAACAAACGTGTAAAAGTCGATATTTCAAGAAGTGAACAATTGCAATTTGAACCAACCTTACAAAATGTTTTTCTTACTTATTCGGATCAGGAAGAACACAAACTGCTGTGTTACACTCTTGAAGAAACTCTCGTTGAAAAGCTTCGCTCTGTTATGCAAAGAATGCAGGCACGAGATTTTTATGATATTTGGTATTTGCTTGAAATACACGGCTTAGAAATTGATTTTTATGTAAATGAGTTTATCATAAAATGTGAAAGCAAGAAGATTAATCCAAAAGATTTTTTCAAGAAATTAGAACAACGATTACCACAATATAAAGCACGTTGGCAAAAATCTATGAAAGAACAAATTCAGGATTTGCCTGATTTTGAAAAAGCTGAAAGGGAAACTTTAAGACATTTTAGGAAAATGCATTTTTAACAGACTTTAGATTATGGAAAGAATTTTGGATTTTATAGCAAAAGAGACAGACGGAAAGAATTACAAATCATATAAATATTGTTTTGAGTCTATTGATATTCCAAAATTGGACTATGAAGATAAAAAAGGAATCCAAGTAAAGAAAAAAGGAGAAACCGACAGAAGTCTTATTACAACAAAATCAGTTAAATCTTTAGCTGATAGAATCAGTAAAAATGGCAAACCCTTATTTAAATATTTTTTAGATGGTTCTCGAAGAACTTACAAAGTTGATGATATTGCATACGGAAAAAGATTATATCCAATCATTGCAGGACAGATTGGCGTTGCAGTTTGCGAAAGAGAGGACGAACACTCTTTTAAACCAGTGAATCTAAAAAATCCACTTGTAATTTCAATACCTGAAAATGCTAATGCACAAACTACTATAGGGAATAATGATTTGTTTTTCCAGAATTTAATCCAAAAATTAAACGGGCAAGAAATTCTAAAAAAGCAACGATTGAAATTCAGCAAAATACTACCTTATAAAAACACAGCATTAAAAGAAAATGACAAGTATGAGGACAGGGGTATTGCTAAGATACAAGATGAAATGATTGCCTTAGAACAAAAAGTGGTTTTTGAATTAGTGAAAGCAAAAAAACTAAATGATGAATCATTTTTAATTAAAGACGGTTCTTTGGAATATATGAAAAGTGGTGAAGCAAGAGAACTTTCAGTGATTAAATCTAACTATGATTGCGTTATTGGAGTATCAAAAGCATTTAACCCCGAAGCACTTTCCAATGATGTTAAAGACATTTCACGAAGAATAGCCGAATTAAAACTTTATGCCTGTAATATAGCAAATAACGCTTAACAGGCTTTTCTGTTCAACTGCATTTAACAGGAAAACAATTGCATTGTTAAGTGTGTTCATCAGATTTATTGTTTAGAGATTAATAGCTAATCAAGTAATTTTAAATAGATTCTCTACTCATTAGTGCCAAAATGTACGTGTTTTTGTACCCCTTGTTTGAAAATTTATTAAGTTTTAAAATCAGTTATTTTATATGTCTGATGCAAAGTGATTTATGGTTTCGATAATTCTCTGTATTTTTTATGAACTCTTTTTTTGGTCAGAAAATCTATTGTCATATTGTTTCTTCTTTGTGTGTAGGCCAGAATTTAAGCTTTTTTGGTTTTTTTCTGTGTTGGCTTTCTGTGTTGGCAAAAACCGAAAGTGCTTAAATGTGCGGTGGGTATCGCCTGTTTGCTAACGGTTTGAATATGATGCGTGCCGCATCTTGTTCAATAAGTGTCTTTGGTTTACATATTTTCAAATTTACTAAATCATTTTCTGTGAAAATGAAACTGCGGCATGAATTATATTTTTTGTTGTGGTGCGTTATTATTTTAAAATTCTTATTTCAAAAGTTGTCTGATATGTTCTTTGATCAGTTAATTTTAAATTTATAGAGAATTTATGTAGTTTACTTGAATCAGGCGCGATTCGTGGTCTTATAAATATTTGATCAACACGTTCATTAAAGAAATATGAGAATTCTTTTTCGCCAGCCATGTATGGTCTATTAGCAATAAAAACATCTTTCAAATCAGACCCTTTTGGGTAGGATTCATTATAGTTTTCTGTCGAAGTAATGGTGTGCCGCTGTTGATTTTTAGTATTTTTTTGTGAACGAATGTATTAAATTATGGAACATAATTTATGTATTTACAAGCAATTGCGGCATACAGTATGAGCGCATGTTGTGCTTAGTGTTTTAATATTTCAATCAATTCCTTATTTACATAGATTGTTTCTCGCCCAATTCTTTCTGATTTTAGAATTCCTATTCCTTCTAGTCTTTTTAAATATCTTGATGCTGCTTTTCGTTCAACCTTTAATCTATCTACTACAAATTCAATTTTAGAATAAGGTTGTTCAAAAAGTAATTCGATTAACTCTTTGCGGTAGATTTTAGGCTCTTTTTCTTGTACGAATACAATTGTCTTACTTAATTGTTCTTTTATGTTGTTAATCTTTTCAATTGTTTTTTGGGAAGTTTCTTCAACGGCTTTTAACATATATAAGATATACTCATCCCATTTACCTGTATTATTAACTTGATTTAACAATCTGTAATAATCCGACTTGTTTTCATTGATATAAGAGCTTAAATATAATATTGGAATATCAAGTAATTCATTAATTATCAGGTACAGGATATTTAAAATCCTTCCTGTTCTTCCGTTTCCATCGTAAAAAGGGTGAATGCTTTCGAATTGATAATGCAAAACAGCCAAATTTATCAAGGGTGATAAATCTGTTTGATTTATATTAAAATGCTCTAAAAGATTACTTAATAGATTTAAGATTTCATCCTTCTCCTGCGGTGGAGTATATACTATTTCGCCCGTTTTATCATTCTTTAAAACAGTTCCTGCCATTGCTCTAATTCCAGCATTATTTTCCACAATTGTTTTTTGAATAGTTTCAATATCTTTTATTCGGAGAAATCCTTGTTTTTTTATTAATTCAAATCCAGTAAAAATTGCTCTACGATAATTGATAACTTCTTTAACCTGTAAAGGTTGTTTTCCCTTTGTAGCAAGTGCTTTATAGAGTTCATCCTGTGTTGTGATAATATTTTCTATTTCGGAACTGTCTTTGGCTTCTTGCAAGACTACCGCATTTATCAGCATAGCCTGGTTAGGAATTGTTTTGGCAATACCTTTTAATTCTCCTAATACCCGCGATGATTTACTTAATTGACGAAGGATTTCAACAGTTTCTACTTTATCTCTTTTTGGAGGTAACTTTTCAAGTTTTTTTATTGAGTTCATTTATCCCATATTTTATTAATGTGTCCCAAAAATACAAAAATAAGTCCAATTAAAAAATATGTGGGATTTTTTGTCTCACATTAAGCACAACGTGTTGCAAATATGTACCGTAGCCGCTTTGTTGCTGGGTTATAGTTGATTACTCGTATGTTAATTTTACTCCTCATTTTTCTTAATAACGGCTAAACCGGCTATGGGGTATTATTTGCGGTTGGCAACTGGGCTTCATTTTTTCTCTGCGGCAGGGCTGGAAAGCTCTTTGACAAGTTTGGGCTTTTGGCGGTGGGTTTTTGAGCAACTTGGCAATGTGCTTGCCTGCGAAGGGTTGGCATTTTTAGTCAAATCCTATTTAAGTACTATCATTTTTTTCGAATCAATTGAATTGCCTTTGACAGTCTTTTGGATTGTACTTTTTTCATCCCTATCTCACTAGTATCACTGACCCATTAAGGGTTTTGGTTTGTCCGGGTCGGCTGATTTCTTCATAAACAATTTTGTAAATGTAGGCACCATTAGGACTGGCTTTGCCGTTGTAGTTTCCATCCCATCCGCAATCGATGTCGTTGCATTCGAAGATTTGCTGTCCCCAGCGGTTGTAGATAGTGAGTTGGTAACTGCTTATGTAATCGTATTTGGGGACAGCTCTGAAAGTATCGTTCAGTCCATCACCATTGGGCGTAAAGGCATTGGGCATATAAAAAGGTTCTCCGTTTTCTCCCCACAGGACTTGTACAGCATCTGTCGCTTTACAACCTTCGTAAGAAATAACCTCCACCATATAATGTCCCATGCTGTCAATTTGAATGGCTTCTGTTATTTCTCCTGTATTCCACTGGTAGTATTCGGCACCGTTTCCGGCTTCTAACAGATAGCCGGGTTCTGCCCAGATAGTGTCGTAGGTGGAAAAAGCAATTTCAGGGAAAGGGTTTACGCTGATGTCAATAGTTTTGCTTGCGACACAATCAATTGTGTCTGTTACTGTCACTATGTAATTACCATCCTGATTTGCTTGAATACCTTTGATTACAAGTCTTCTTGTGGGGCTTGTGAAATTGTCTGGGCCTTCCCAAAAATAATCGACTTCACCACTACCTCCCATTGAAATTGGTGAAATCACAACAGTGTCGCCTTCACATGCAGATAGTTCACTTCCCAAAAACAGTATCTCCGGACGGGTATAAATTCGGATGGAACCCAGTTCATAATTCACGGCAATTTCTTCCCCGTTGGCATTGAAAAACTGTCCTTCGCCCGGTTCGGCTTTCCAGTCTATTTGGGAAACCCCTTCGCCAATGGCACTGAATACCAGTTCGGCCATTTTGGAATTGTCGGCCAAAGTTGTAGGGTTTTCCCCTTTCCAAGTGATATGGACTTCACCCAATGTTGGGATTATACTCGCCGAAAAACCGCTTTCCAGTTCCGGATGGACTTGGATGTAACCCTCACATTGGATTACGTTTGGGTCATAAGTGAGCTGTACATGGAAACTGTCAATTTCTGAAAAGTTCTTCAACAGTAATTCACTGGATGTGGCTTCACCAATACAGGTATAGCCGTCACCTGCGATGGCATCGATAACCTGGGAAAGGATGAGGTCAATGATTAGGGTAAAAGTAGTATCGCAGCCAAAATCGTCTTTTACTATACAACTATAAATTCCTGCACTTAGGTTTTCAAACAGCCCATCATTGGTTTGGAAAGTACTACTATCATCTATGGAATAATGAATGTCTCCATTCCCAATGATGGCTTCGATCAGAATGCTGCCGTCAGCAAGGTAATCGTTTTCAGGGGAGGTAGTTACATTTGTTATTTCTGCACCGGGAATGTTTTCAATTACTACCGGATTGTTTTCAAACACAGTTTCACAATCTCCCTGATCGCCAACTTTGACAAAATAATTGCCTGAAGGAAGGCCTGTAAAAACACTGTCTGTTTGCCAGTTGTTGCCGTTGTCGATGGAAAATAGCAAATCAGTTCCTGCTTCTGAATTGGCTGTAATTTCAATACTTCCATTTTCTTGACCACAATGGATAGAATTAAAAACAACTTCTACTATGTCAATATCCCCGGCATCGGTGATGGTGTAGGCATCGGAAATGGTGGTGCAACCGTGGCCATCAATTACATGAAGGTAGTAGTTGCCCACTGAAAGGCTGTCAATATCGATTTCGTTACTTACCGGGTTTCCGTTTCCATCGTACCAGGTGTAACTGAATATATTAAAACCTTCGGGAACCAGGCCAACAATACTTCCACTGCTACCACCGCAGGAGGTAGGTGTAATTATTAGGTTGTCTTCGTTGAAAACTACTTTGTCGTACCAACCTACATTGATGGAGTCTGAGATGCTACATCCATTTTCGTTGGTTACTTTTACCCAATAAGTTCCTGTATCTGAAACGGTGATGCTGAACACATTATTCCCAATACTACCTGTACTCCAGGCATAAAATCCTGTATCACTTCCTGCTGTAAGTACTGTTTCTTCTCCTTCACAAATCAGTTGATCCGGTCCCAAATCAGGATTGGGTGCATCAAGGACAGTGATCACCCTTGAAGTTTCTTCTACCCTTCCACTTGGATAGGTGACAGTAACATGCACTTCATACTCCCCACCATCTTCATACTCATGTATCGGCCAAAGAGTAGTAGATATTTCGCCATCCCCAAAACTCCAGAGGATACTGCTGGGTTCGGGTATAAAATTAGGCTGAAAGGCAATAGGGTGGCGGGCACATTCACCTTCCCACTCAAAGCGGTAAAGGTAATCCAATAACATATTGGGAAAGTATGCATGTGTAAAGTAACCATTCAAATAATGAGCATCGGCCTGGTAATTGCAAGCTGTTCCCCTTTTCCAGGGCTCGTGTATGACACTTACATAATCATATATTGGGGTTGCAAGATAAGGCATCGTACAATAAATCTTCCCGTCTCTTGCCAGTTGCAAACCATTGACGGGCCCACGTGCAATAAATATTTCCGATTCTTTAAACTGTAATGAATCCTCAACATACTGCATATCATATTGATAAAGCTCCATTTCACCAACACCAACAGCGGTATTAAAATAAGAAACATATAATAGTTTTGAATCCGGTGAAAACTCGACGGCTATTGGTTCAAAACCCCCAATATTTTGTTCATTTTTGGTTAGAGTATAAAGCATATCTATTTCACCGCTTGTGGCATTGAAGCTGCATATATCTAAAGATGTTTTTATATAATCCGGGCAGTCGCAATTTTCATAAGCAGCAGCGAGATACTTTTTGTCGGGTGAAATTTTCATACTTCCCCGATTGTGTAAATCAGTTCTCTCGGGTACATGACTAATTACACCTTCCGTATTTAATCCTGATGCGGTTAATAAAAAGGCTACGTACCATTGGCCAGTACTAAAATTCCGGGTAATGATCCACACATCCTCCCCATTGGCATGCTTGACAGACGTGAGTTTATTACTTGCCGCCCAGGCCCTGTCCAATGGAATGTTTTTTTCTGAGGTAACATCGCCCAGTCCCCCGTCAAGGTTCATGTCCACCACTGAATAATGCATTCCGATGTCAGGATATAATAGATCATTATAATCAACGGAAAAAAGATAATATAAATGTGCTGAACCAGGTTGTTGTACAATCAAAGCACCCATTGAGGCACGTTTATCACCTATGAGGTTTTCACCATTGGGCATAAAATTACTCTCTCTATTCCACACCTCCTTTCCACTATAGCAAAACAAAAAATTACCATTAGTGTCACACATCACCGACATAGCACCACCAGATCCAGCTTGGATATCATGGTTGTCAACTGGTATACCTGAATTAAAATCGAGCCCACAAAAATCTCCCCAGTACCAGATATTGGCTTGGTTTTGGGCGTTTACTATATACCCGATTAAAACAAGAAGAAGCAAAAGGAGGGTGGTGCGTTTCATAGTTTGGTAAAATTAAGGTTTTTACGTTAAAAGTACTATTCTTATGTCATTAATTTTGTTTTCTGTTTTATATCGGAGCTGGCAAGATTTAAGCTTTTTTGGTTTTTTTCCGTGTTGGCATTTTGTGCTGGCAAAAACCAAATAGGCTTAAATGTGTGGTGGGGCTGTTTTCTGGCCTTGTTGCCAACGGCCCTGCGATGCGCCGTAGCCGTTTGCTTTGGGATATTTTTTGATTTATAAAACTAATTTCAAATTTACTATAAATTTTCAAACCGATGACTTTAACCGGCTATGGCGTATTCGCTATTGTTGGCAACTGGGCTTCATTA
>QMPA01000179.1 GCA_003650365.1 Bacteroidota bacterium
AGTACATGAAGTTTCTCCTGAATATTCACAGGAACCTCTTTCCTTACTAACGTTTTATAGGAATCGTCGGTTAATTTATAGGAAGTTGTAAAAACGAGCCCGTAGGCTATGGCAAGGATAAGTGCGATAAGAATCTGCCAGTGAAGCGCAATCTTTTTCATAAAAAAATATTAAGTATCAAAAATAAAAAAAATGTCGTTGGGTTTTATAAGCTTAATGCTATCTTTAGCAACTACTGTTAAACCCTGAAAAATCTTTATCTTTGCAGTAAACAGATTAAAATAAAATCAATTTTACAACCCTTATTAAAAAAGCTTGTCTTCTTATAGTAGCCCGCTTTAATAACCTCAATCACATGAAAAAATATCTGCTTAGCAGCCTACTTTTAATTTTTTCCTTCACCATTTTCGGACAATACCAAAATATAAAAATAAGCGATGTTAGTTCACCCAATGAGCCATCCATCTCCATGAACCCAAAGAATACCAACGAATTGGTTGCGGGCACCAACCTGAATAGTTTCATGTATTCGGTTGATGGTGGTTTAAACTGGACCCGGCAAGAAATGGAGTCGGATTATGGAGTTGCGGGAGACCCTTGCCTAATTACTGACACCGCAGGATTTTTCTACTATCTTCACTTATCCAGTCCCTGGAATGGAAGCTGGCTCGACCGGATTGTCTGCCAGAAATTTGATTTGGAATCAGAAGAATGGATTGCCGATGCTTATATGGGTTTAAACGGTGCTAAGGACCAGGACAAAGAGTGGGCGATAGTTGATCAGGAAAGCAATACTATTTATGTGAGCTGGACACAATTTGATGCCTATGGCGTTTCTGATTCTGATAAATACAGCAATATTCTTTTCAGCAAATCAACTGATGGCGGCTTAAGCTGGGCTGACGGAAAACAAATCAATGAAATTTCAGGCGATTGCGTTGATGACGACAATACCACCGAAGGTGCTGTTCCTGCTGTTGGACCAAATGGCGAAGTGTATGTTGCCTGGTCGGGACCGGCCGGTATTGTTTTTGATCGCTCAACAGATGGTGGAAGCACCTGGTTGGATGAAGATATTTTTATCGATAGCCAGCCCGATGGATGGGCATTCGATATCCCCGGCATCAGCCGCTGCAATGGCTTGCCTATTACTTGTTGCGATATAAGCCCTTCTGCATACAATGGTACTATTTATGTGAATTGGTCCGATCAACGCAATGGAGAAGACGATACAGATATCTGGATCAGTAAATCGACAGATGGTGGTGACTCCTGGACAGAAGCAATGCGGGTTAATGATGACCCCCCGGGAAAACAACAGTTTTTTAGCTGGATGACAATCGATCAGGCCAATGGCGATATTTATGTTGTATTTTATGACAGACGAAACTACGATGACCGCAATACTGATGTTTATCTGGCAAGATCAACTGATGGTGGGAAAACCTTCGATAACTTTGTAATTAGCGAAGAGCCATTTTTTCCATCAAGCAATGTTTTCTTTGGCGATTACACCAACATCACAGCCCACAATCAACAGGTACGGCCAATTTGGGCCAGGGCCGAGGGCACATCCATGTCGATTTGGACGGCTATTATTGATATGTCGGTTGATGTTGCAGAACTGGAAACATTTGTTCCATTTAGCCTTACACAAAACTATCCGAATCCATTTATCGAAACCACTTACTTTTCTTATAAAATAACTGAGCCATCCAGAATCACCCTGGCTGTTTACGATCTTTACGGAAGACTGGTGGCCCTACTTGTGGATAATCGAATGACCGCTACCGGAAAATACAGCGAACAATTTGATGCTGGCAGGTATAATCTTCCCGGTGGAGTTTATTACCTAACCCTGATTCAAAAAGATCAGGTGCTAAAACGAAAGATGCTACTACTTGAATAAGTCGGTTAATAAGTTGTTACGGACTATATTGGGGAAATTTCGTTTTTATTATTTTTGTCGAACGATTAATGTTGTGTTTGTTGCATGAACGAAGAACAAAAATTACTGTTAAATTCTATTAGAGAATTAGCCAATGAAAAAGGGGTTGAGGAAATCACTTTTGAAAAATTAAGGGGCAATCCTGATTTTTCTTCTTCCTTACTGGATAAATATTACGCTGACGAAAAAGACCTTGTCAGGGATATTTTAACAGAAGAACGTAAAATGTTTGAAGTGATTTTTGAAGATCACAACTTTGACGGCTATAATGATGCCATTGATATTCTTTTTACAGTGGTCAAAGAAATGGCAAGCAAATTCAACAATTTGAGTCCCTCGGTAACACTTCAGTACAAAAGTATTTACCCCAAAATCTATCAGCAGCACCTTGATGAACGGGCTGATTTCATCTTCAGAAAAATCCAGATCAACCTTCAAAAAGGAATTTATGAAGGCATGTACCGTGATGATGTAAGTATAGAACTTGTCGCCCGCCGCTACATCAGCCGCCTGATGGATTTACAAGACCCGGATACTTTCCCAATCGAAAATTTCTCGATCAACACCATGTTCATACAAATGTTTGAAAGCTTTGTTAAAAGCATTGCCACAGAAAAAGGCATGGCCTATTTTGAGGAGAAGAAGAAAAAGACGAAACTGAAAGAATGAGATTTGTTTATCTTTTTTTTGTACCTTGACATGAATGTCAAGGCTGTTTTTATTCTATCCCTCCGGGATGAGCAAATGGTTCTTTCATTGTAATTTGGAGAAAGTTTAAGTTGCAAACTTAAACCAGTGTGTATGGCCTATTTTGAGGAGAAAAAGAAAAAGACGAAACGCAAAGAATGATAGCGTTTACTTCCTTGTCTTAATCAACAATTCCAACATTTGAATACCAGCTTTGGAGATAACTGTCCCCGGACCAAAAATGGCCACTACGCCTGCATCATACAAAAACTGGTAATCCTGATGCGGAATTACACCACCAACAATCACCATAATATCTTCACGGCCTAATTTTCGTAATTCTTCAATTACCTGGGGGACCAAGGTTTTATGTCCGGCAGCAAGGCTGGAAACACCAAGAATATGAACATCATTTTCAACGGCCTGACGGGCGGCTTCAGCGGGTGTTTGAAAGAGTGGACCAATGTCAACATCGAATCCAATATCGGCATAACCTGTTGCGACAACTTTGGCACCACGGTCATGGCCATCCTGCCCCATCTTGGCAATCATAATGCGTGGGCGACGGCCCTCCAGTTCGGAAAATTGATCGGCTAATTCGTGGGCTTTCATAAAGGTTTTGTCTTTTCCTGCTTCTGCTGAATACACTCCTGAAATAGATCTGATGACGGCTTTGTACCTGCCAAAAACTTTTTCGCAAGCATACGAAATTTCTCCCAAACTTGCACGTTTTTGGGTGGCATCAACAGCCAGTGCCAATAAATTCCCTTCACCGGTTTCGCATGATTTGGTGATGGCCTCCAAACTTTTCTGTACACTTTCTTCATCTCTGTTGGCACGCAGTTTCGCCAGTCGCTTTAACTGTGCTTCTCGAACAGCGGTATTGTCCACTTCAAGGGTATCGATGGGATCTTCTTTCTCAAGTCGGTATTTATTCACACCAACAATAATATCTTTGTGTGCATCGATACGGGCTTGCTTACGGGCAGCGGCTTCTTCAATCCGCATTTTGGGCAATCCGGTTTCGATGGCTTTCGACATCCCTCCCATTTCTTCAATTTCCTGAATTAAATTCCAGGCTTTTTCTGCCAGTTCTTCTGTCAGTTTTTCTACATAATAAGAACCTGCCCAGGGATCGACCGAACGGCAAACTTCTGTTTCTTCCTGGATATAAATTTGCGTATTTCTCGCAATGCGTGCCGAAAAGTCAGTGGGCAAAGCAATGGCTTCGTCAAGCGCATTGGTGTGTAAAGATTGCGTGCCACCCAGTACTGCTCCCATTGCTTCGATACAAGTTCGTGCCACATTGTTAAACGGGTCCTGTTCCGTCAGACTCCATCCAGAAGTTTGGGTGTGGGTGCGCAATGCCATTGATTTGGGATTCTTCGGATTGAACTGTTTTACAATCTTTGCCCACAGCATACGGCCTGCACGTAATTTGGCAATCTCCATAAAGTGGTTCATTCCCAGTCCCCAGAAGAAAGAAAGTCGTGGTGCAAAATCATCAATTTTTAGACCCGTTTTTAAGCCTGTGCGGATGTAATCCAATCCATCGGCAAGGGTGTATGCCAGTTCAATATCTGCTGTTCCACCGGCTTCCTGAATATGGTAACCCGAAATGGAAATGGAATTGAATTTTGGCATTTTTACCGAAGTGTAATCAAAAATATCAGCAATAATGCGCATGGAAGGTTCTGGTGGATAAATATAAGTATTACGCACCATAAACTCTTTCAGAATATCGTTCTGGATGGTTCCTGCCAGCTCTTCGAGTTTGGCGCCCTGTTCCAAGGCCGTTACAATATAGAAAGCCAAAACCGGGAGTACGGCACCATTCATTGTCATTGAAACGGAAATTTTATTTAATGGAATTTCGTTAAATAAGATTTCCATATCCAGAATAGAATCGATGGCCACCCCGGCTTTACCAACATCGCCTACAACACGTTCATGATCGGAATCGTAACCACGGTGTGTGGCAAGGTCGAAGGCTACCGATAGCCCTTTTTGTCCGGCGGCAAGGTTGCGGCGGTAGAAAGCATTGGACTCTTCAGCTGTTGAAAATCCAGCATATTGTCGAATCGTCCATGGACGTGTGACATACATGGTTGAATAGGGTCCACGAAGGAAGGGGACTAAGCCAGCCGCGTAATTCAACTGCTCTGTATTTTCAAGATCGTCTTTAGTGTAAACCGGTTTGATATTGATTTGTTCCGGGGTCTTTAAGTCAGCACGAACATGGTTTTCCTTTTCCCAATCTGCAATAGTTTGATTGCCTTTCGGGTTTGCTTTGATGTTGATATTTTTGAAATTTGGCTTCATGAATATTTTATTATGCCGCGAATGCGCGAATTTATGTTTAAGATCACAATCTGTAACCTTAAAAAAATTACTCAATATTTAACAACCGCTGGTATCTTTTCAATTCTTCAAGTACATTTGTTTTGATGTGGATGAAGTTTTCAAATCCTTCTGATTTCAATTGTTCAATCAAATCTTTTGGATAACCGGCAAGAACGACTGTCATCTTATTTTTGAGTGCTTTGAAAATCTGCAATGCACTTTCGGAATATTCTTCATCAGAACTGCAAATGACAACAATATCGGGCCTGGCTATTTTTGCTGCCGCGATACCTTTTTCTACAGTAGCAAATCCTGGATTGTCAATAATTTCAAATCCGGCACAACCGAAAAAGTTAGCAGCAAATTGCGATCGGGCTTTTTGCATGGCAAGCATACCAAAGGTGAACATCCATACTTTAGGCCTTTCGTTTTGTTGGGAAAACTTTTCTGTTTTGAAACGCAATTGTTCAAATGCTTCTGCTCCCCGGTAGGGTTTTAAAAGGTTCTTTTCGGTTTCTCCAATATAAGCATCGTGAACAGTACTCCCAGCCGTTTCGTTGGTATTTGGATATTGATTCGTCCCTAGAATGGATTTCTTTTTTGTGGCAATAGCCATGTCTTTTTGCTGTGCTTCTTCTTTAACTCTTTGCTGGACAAACCCATCCTCAAAAGACTTTAAATAGCCTCCCTTTTCATCAACATCAAGAAACAATTGCCAGGCCTTGTTGATGAGTTTTTCTGTTAAGTTCTCGATATAATAAGAACCTGCTGCGGGGTCAGCTACTTTATCAAAATGCGATTCCCCTTGAAGAACCAACTGCTGATTTCGGGCTACCCGTTCAGCCAATTCTGTTCCTTTTTCGTAAACAGCATTGAAAGGCAAGACTGTCATCGAGTCAACACCGGCAATGCCTGCCGACATGGTTTCGGTAGTTGTACGCAGCATATTTACATAAGGATCGTAAATAGTTTTATTCCAATGCGAACTGCTGCAATGAATATATATTTTAGCGCTATCCACATCGTTTATTCCATAGGCGTTTACAATTTTCGCCCACAAATACCGGACTGCCCTAAACTTGGCTATTTCCATAAAATAATTGGAGCCAACCGAAAAGTTGAAGCGGATGTGTCGTGCTATATTGTCAATATCGTTTTTCTTGTCGATTAAATAATTCAGATAATCAACAGCCATCGACAAAGTAAAGGCCATCTCACTGACAATACCTGAACCTGCATTGTGAAAAATACTGCCATCAACAGTGATGGTATGGAAATTTGGCAGGTGTTCGGCAGCCTTCAGACTGTTTTCCAATTGTGTAAAATCAGCTTCCTGGCTATTCTTAAATTGTCCAGTCAAACTGTATCGCGATAATGGGTCACAGAAAACCGATCCCTGAACTTTGTCAAGATCACGGTTGTATTTTTTTGCAAGGCTATCAATAATTTGCACCATCTCCTCAGGACTTTCCGTCTTGAAATTGAGTTCCATCAAGTCGGCACGAATATTCATGCACAAGGCTTCCGTTTCTTCTTCTGAAGGTTGTTTTCCATCCTCAAAAACAAAGGCAAACGAACCGACTCCTTTCATGCGAATATCGAGTGCTTTGGCATTGGCTTTCTGAATATCATCAACAACAATTATCTGGTTTACCAGCCATGAATTGCCCTTGGCTTTGTTTCCCCTTACAAAAGGAAAATCACCAGGAAGTACATCTTTATAAGTCAGTTTCTCAGTGTCTTCATTCCGATAAAACGGATGTACGGCAAAGCCTTCTTCTGTCTTCCAGAAGAGCTTTTTTTCGTAATCGGCACCTTTTAGATCTTTGGATATCTTCTCCTTCCATTCCTGAGTAGACACAGGTGGGAATTCGCGGAAAAGTTTTTCTTTTTCCATAATAAATTGATTGTGTTAAAACGAAAAACAAAAATACAGGAAATAGGAAACGAACTACCAGTTATTTGTGAAAAGATTAACAATAGATCTTTTCAAGACTATTTTAGAGCGCATATTGCTACATAGCTTCTCTATTCACTCCGTAAGCAATAGGACAATTCCTGAAAGGAAAAAATAAAAAGCTAAAAACAATACTCCTTACAAAGGAATATTTCCGTGTTTTTTCGGAGGTGTTCCTTCCGATTTGTTTTTGGTCATTTCTAATGCCTGAACAATTTTTTTACGGGTATTGTGGGGGAAAATAATTTCATCGATATAACCCAATTCGGCAGCTTTATAAGGACTGGCAAAATTCTCTCTATAGTCTTCAACAGCTTCTTTAATCGCCTTTTCATCATGCAACTTATTGCGATGAATAATATTGACAGCACCATCCGGGCCCATTACAGCAATTTCAGCCGTGGGATAAGCAAAATTATAATCGGCACCAATGTGCTTGCTCGACATTACATCGTAAGCACCACCATAAGCTTTGCGCGTAATAATGGTAATTTTTGGTACGGTAGCTTCAGCAAATGCATACAGCAATTTAGCGCCATGTTTAATGATTCCGCCAAACTCCTGAGCAGTGCCGGGCAAGAATCCGGGAACATCTTCAAAAGTAATCAATGGAATATTAAAGGCATCGCAAAAGCGTATAAAGCG
>QMPA01000180.1 GCA_003650365.1 Bacteroidota bacterium
TGTATCCCTTTCTCATCAATAATTTTGATGGATTCTTCTACAATTTGTTCTTGCCTTTTCGATAGCATTCTTAAATAATGTTAGTTAGTATTCGCTCGCAAAAGTAATACTATATTTTAGATTGGCAAGTTTTAATGAAAATGTTTTTGGATTTTTGAAAATATGTAGAAGTAGTTTCTGGGGCTTATCGTCTTGCCAGAAAAGAATAGGCATGAAAAAACCCTGTCAATCAATTGATAGACAGGGTTTCTGTGTAATAAAAAGTTAAAGAATAAATATTAAATTACTTTGACATTTACTGCATTTAATCCTTTTCTTCCTTCTGTTAGTTCAAACTCAACAGCGTCACCTTCATGGATTTCATCAATTAATCCTGAGACGTGTACGAAATACTCTTCTTTTGTTTCATCATCAACAATAAATCCAAAACCTTTGGATCCACTGAAAAACTTTACGCTACCTTTTTTCATTGTAATAAATTAAATATAAGTGTTAAAAAATGCAAAAGTAATATTAATTCTAACATACTACCAACTTTTACATGAATATTTTTTCGCGAATCGTTGATCTTTCATAAGTTAGCAGATATATTAATTGTTAACAGACCACTTAATGTGCTATTTCCGTCGCTAAAGTCAGGTTCTTTATCTTTAAATTCAATAGCTGCAAGTCTTTCTTATCGTTATCTAAATCGCTTAAAATGTTTGATTTAGCATTCTCGAATTTATCCTTTATACTGCTAAATAAATTGCTATAGTAGTTAATCCCTTCTTTTAGGTTCTCAGTAAAGTTCAATAAGTATTTCTCTTGCTTATCTGTCATAGAAAAATCAGCTTCTCCTATCTTATTTTTCAGATAATCCATATAAATACTTAGTTCTTTAATAAACATATTGGGACGATCTGTTCTTGTTATAACATTTGTTTTTCCATAAATATGACCAATCATTTCATTTAAGCTGGCCTTTTTGGAATAATATGCCATGTTTGGGCCCGGACATACCGAGACGCCAGATCCTTCAATTTTTGTACTTAAGTTATTATTCAATAAAACCGATGTTCCCAGGCCAACGCAAAGACATGATTTCTCAGTAATTTTCTCAAACTTTTTTTGGTATTCACCAGGAAGCAAAGCTTCATTGTCCAACTCTTTTATTTTTAATCGTTGGTATCGACGCGATGCTGTACAAATATTTTTCTCAGTAAATTCATTGTTGAATAATAGATATTGTTTTGGACACAAACTGCCTGGTCTTCCACTATCAATCAAAGCTATTTTTTCGACATCTTTTGTATTGTCTTTTAGGCTGTTAAAAGGCACTCCCAAAGGGGAAATATTACTCAGATACAAATCTTCTTCCTTGGCTTCAATTAATTGATTGAGTGTGTTTTCGTCAACAGTAGTTGCTTCCGGTACCAACAGAAAAGGAGATCCCCATCCAACCGAATCAACTTGATAATGGTCGATTAAAAAAGCATGCTCCTCAGCTGTACCGACACCACCCTGAGTTGTAATTCTTAGTGGTAATTCTGTGTCAGGGACAATTCTGTTTTTGCTGGAAAGTGACTGTAAAAGGACTTCATGAATGGCATGAGAAAGTTCTTGTCGCTTGTCTTTGAATTCGGCAAGGATTGGCCCCAACAAATAACCATCAGTTGCAAAAGCATGACCACCACAATTCAATCCCGATTCAATTCTAAACTCTGAAACCCACAATCCTTTTTTTGCCAGGAATCTTCCTTGAATTAAAGCCGATCTGTAATCACTGACCTTAAGCACAATTTTCTTTTTTATATCGCCTTTTTTATTGGGAAAAAAATCTTCAAATTGTTCAATATAGCTATACAACCTGGCATTCATTCCAGCTGAAAGTACAATGGATGAAGTTAAATCACTGTTTGCATATCCCCTGAGAGCGGCATGGGCATCATTGTATTCTGTTGGAAGTTTACCGTCTTTTGTATAATTGTCCTTGTCAATTTTGGTCATGATATTTACATCAATACTTCCCATTGATAAATTATCCTTTAACCATTGCTTAACCTCATCAATATTAAAATACTTTGCTGTTAAACTTTGAAATTCTTTTTTCAGGCTTGAAGTATCGGGTAAGCTATTGAAGTATTCTTTTATTTCATGCCCTTTCTCGACAGTTGCATTTTTAAATTCTTCAAACTTCTTTTCTGCCAAATTGTTTATCAAATTCAAATAAGAAGTAATCCTTTCAGCCCTAAAATCTTCAAATTTATCCGTAATCTCGTGATAGGGAATCTCAAATTTTTCACAATATACTTTTCTTAACTTTTCAAGAAGCGAATCATCAACCAAAGAAATAACAGAATCAATTCCAAATTGAGAAACCTTTAAAGGCGTGTCGATGGTAAAGCCGATTCCCATAACAGGAATATGAAATGAATGCGTTTTTGTCATACCAATCAATTGATTAATGCAGGTTTGTGTAAAATGTAGTATAGGACTTTTGCAGAAAATATTGGGTTACCGTAGTTTGCGACAAAATTACAAAAAATAAATCTTCTCACACATTAATACAAATCCTCAAAGAAAAGACTAATTTTAAAATGTTCAATAATCGTATATAATTAATGTAAACAAATATATAAACGTTTTTAAACACATAGTATTTGTATGAATAAATATAGGGTTTAAAAAATATTGTGCGGAGATTATTCTATTCAGGATAAAAGCTGGCTTTTACTACTTTTGTACCCATAGACACTATATAAATATGCAACAAGCCTTTTTCAATAAATCTTCATTCTTCAATTCAAAAGCCTTTTATTATAGCATGTTGGGGTTTTGGTTTGTTATAAATTTATTGCAATCTCGTTTTACCGAATTACTTCATGATGAGGCCTATTATTATATTTATGCGCTGGATTTAGCCTGGGGCTATTACGACCATCCACCTATGATTGCGCTGTTGATTAAAATGGGAACATTATTTTTCGACAATGAACTTGGGGTTCGTCTTTTTATTAGCATAATGTCAGTAGCAACAATAGTATTGATTGTAAAAATGGCCAGGGTCAAAAACTATCTTTTGTTTTTTGCTCTCTTATTTTCTATTTTCATTATTCATGCCGGAGGTTTTATTGCCGTTCCTGATATTCCGCTTATATTCTTCACTACCCTCTTTCTTTATTTCTACAAAAACTATATTGAGCGAAACAGATGGATTGATGTTATACTGGTTTCACTGGCCATTGCTGCAGCACTTTACAGTAAATATCTGGGTTTGCTGGTGGTTGTTTTTACTTTTGTATCCAACCCCCAATTATTGCGTCGTAAAACTTTTTGGGCGATCGTCTTATTATCAGCATTGGCAATGGTGCCACACCTGGTTTGGCAGATCAATCACGATTATACGACCCTTTATTTTCATTTGGTTGAGCGCAGCCGGAATACCTACTTCGCTTGGATGCATATTGTAAACTATTTATTGGGACAGATTGCGTTACTTAACCCGCTTGTTGCTTTCTTTTTCCTGTATTTTGCATTTAGCCTTCCTGCAAAAGATTTATTTGCAAAAGCATTAAAATACAATGTTTACGGCATTTTGATATTTGGTTTGCTGCTCTCTTTTTTTGGGCCTGTTGAAGCCAACTGGACGGTTGCTGCCTATATTCCAATCATTATTCTCGCTTATCCGGCAATTGAAAAAAGAATAGGGTTGCATAAATCTGCCTATATTTTAAGTGCCATCAGCATTGTAATTATTGCTGTATTGCGTGTGTACCTGATTTTTAATTTCACTGCCCACAAAACAGAACTAACCTTACAACAAGAGTTTCACGGTTGGGATGTTTGGGCCGGGGAAGTTGAAAAAATTGCTGGCGACCGCCCGGTTGTTTTTACCAGCTCATACCAATTACCATCTAAATATATATATTATGCAAGGAAGGATGGGTTTACATTTAATTATTTGCGTTATCGAAAAAACCAATATGACCTGCGAAATACCGAAGTAGAATTAATGGATAAAAAGGTTCTTTTTATGAACAGTGATCCCATGATAATACTAAATGATGAGATCGTCTTTTGGCTTCCAGCTGTTGATAGCACTAAAATCATGGGAAGTTGGTGGTACCATACGACAATTGAAAATTATCGATCCTATAATTTTTTACCAATTGAAATAGATCTGAAAACCTTAGATTTTCAAGCATCATCAGAAATTGAAATACCCATCGAGCTATTAAATCCATTAAGTGAACCACTTACAATTAAACAGGCAGAAGGTGATTCGTGGCTGACTGTTTCATTTGTACAACATGGTACTGTGGTAAAATACGAAGAGGTAGAAAATATATCGAATTTGAAAATCGATAAATCTTACAAAACCGTTTTACACGCCACAGCCCCTGACAAACCTGGAAAATACAATTTGTGGGTTTCAATTCGTTCGGGATGGTTTCCACCGGGATTGAACAGCAGGTTAAAAAAAGTGAAAATTTCTGAGTAGGGCTGAAAGTTGGGATGTAAAAATATCCAGATGCTTCTTTTAAAGACTGGAGATATAATCCAATAGTTTTTCCATATGCTGATTAATTGCTGTAAAATTCTCCTCTGTTCCAAGTAGTTTTTTTACCGGCTGCACCCATGTGTCTTCTTCCAGGTCGTTACCGCCAAATTCAATCATCTGCTTTACTGATTCCCTTGTTACTTCCCAATGAAATTGCAAGGCAAATACCCGATTGTAGATAACAAAGCCCTGGTTGGTACAAGCTTCGGAAGAAAATATTCTACTTGCTCTTCCAGGGATCTCAAATGTGTCACCATGCCAGTGGAAAGCCGGTAATTCAGTAGGAAGCTTTTCGATGAAATCCAATTTTGAAGCAGGGTTCTTTTGTATCGGAAACCAGCCAATTTCTTTTGTCTTATTGGGATATACATCCATACCAAGAGCACTGGCTATTAGTTGGCCGCCCAGACAAATACCCAGTATTCTACAGCCTTTTTTTGCCAGGTGGTAAATATAATCCTTCTCATCACAAAGCCAGGGAAACTGTTTGGTATCGTTTACACTCATTGTACCACCAAGCACAATCAGAAAATCAATATCTGTAGGAAGAGGAATTGTAAAAGCTTTAAAAAACTTTGTATAACTCAAGGTGTGGCCATTTTTTTCGGCCCATTCAGCAATATAGCCGGGGCCTTCAAAATGAACGTGCTGCAGGATATGAATTTTCATTTTTGAACTTTTTAGCTTCGTGGTGCACCCTGTTTCGCCTACCAGAATGTTTATCCTAACTGCAATTAACTGGGATTTTTATTCTGGATCAATTATCAATTTGTCTTAAAATTATACGCTACCTTACTCAAATCTTCATTTGCTTTTACTATTTTTTGTTTCAGATTTTCCTTGTAAGATTTCGTTTTTAGCATCATTTCGCTGTCTCCGGTAGCCAGCATTTGGGTAGCCAGAATAGCTGCATTTAAAGCACCATTAATTCCAACAGTAGCTACCGGTATTCCGGGAGGCATTTGAACAATTGCCAGCAGTGCATCCATTCCATCAAGTGTGGCATTTATGGGTACGCCAATTACCGGTATCGGAGTCATCGATGCAATTACACCTGGTAAATGTGCTGCCATCCCGGCACCGGCAATAATTACTTTGATGCCATTGGCTTCTGCATTTTTTGCAAATTTCTCTACTTCTGCCGGTGTGCGATGAGCCGAAAGCGCATTCATTTCGAAAGGGATTTCCATCTCGTTAAAAAACATGGCTGCCTTTTCCATTATCTTCAGGTCGGAGGTGCTTCCCATAATTATACTGACGATTGCTTTCATGATTTCTCTCTGTAATTAATATTATTTGGATTCAGCAAAAATAACAAAATGGATGTTGTCAGTAGCGGCTTAATTTTATCTTTGTTGTTCACTCATTTTTTACTGCTAATGAATCAAAAAATCATCAAAATACACGACAAAGAATTTGCACCATTTATTTCTTACGAAAAAATTGACAAGACCATTTCTGCAATAGCTGAGCGGATGAACCAGGAATTACGCGACAAGAATCCTTTATTTATTGCTGTACTGAATGGTTCGTTTATGTTTGCTTCTGATTTATTCCACAAACTCGATTTTTCGTGCGAGATCACCTTTGTAAAACTGGCTTCATACAGTGGCACTAAATCTACAGAAAATGTTCGGCAACTAATTGGCCTTGACGAAGATATTGTGGGAAGGAATGTAGTTGTTATTGAAGACATCATCGACTCGGGTCTGACCATGGAAAGGATACTGGCACAATTGCAAATGATTGGTGCAGCCGATATTAAAATTGCGACCTTGTTATACAAACCCAATGCATTTAAAGGACATTATTCCATCGACTATATTGGTTTGGAGATTGGTAATGAATTTATTGTGGGCTACGGTTTGGATTACGATAAACATGGTAGGAATTACAAAGACATTTACAAAATTGTTGAATAAATATATAGAAATATGTTAAACGTTGCATTATTTGGCCCTCCCGGTGCCGGTAAAGGTACACAGTCGGAAAAGCTGTTACAGAAATATAACCTGACCTACATCTCTACAGGAGATATGTTGCGGTCGGAAATTGCTGAAGGATCAGCATTAGGCCTCGAAGCAAAATCGGTAATTGCCAAAGGCGGATTGGTTGACGATGAATTGATTGTTCGCATTATTGAAAAGAAAATCAGGACAAACCCAGATTCAAAAGGAATACTTTTCGATGGTTTTCCGCGCACAACGGTGCAGGCTTATATTCTTGATGGACTATTACTTAAACTGAATTCATCGTTGGACTGTATGGTAAGCCTTGGTGTTCCTGATAAGGAGTTAATTGAGCGCTTATTGCTTCGTGCCAAAACTTCGGGACGCTCCGATGATACACTTGAAGTAATTAAAGTGCGATTGCAAGAGTATGAGAACAAAACAAAACCGGTGGCTGATTTTTATGATAAACGGGGAAAGTATTGTGAGATTAACGGTGTAGGTGAGATTGACCATATTTTCAGCGATATTGAGAAGGTTATCGAGAAAAATCGGAAAAAGGAATTTACCAATATTGTTTTGCTGGGTAAACCCGGATCGGGTAAAGGTACGCAGGGTAGATTGTTAGCCAATAAGCACGACCTGGTTTATATTTCTACCGGTAAAATGCTCCGAAAAGAAATTACAGATGGAACTGAAATTGGTAAAGTTGTGGCACCTTATATGGAAAAAGGGGAAATCGTTCCTGATGAAATTCCCATCAAATTAATTGAAGAAAAAATAGAAGCGAATCCCCATGCCAATGGGTTTATATTTAAAGGATTTCCACGAACCATTGTGCAGGCCTACATTCTTGATGGACTATTAAAGCGTGTTGGTTTGAGTGTTTCGGGAATGATAGAGGTTAAACTATCTACGCTGGAAGCTGTGAAGCGCCTTTCGCACCGTTCGAAAACCACACGAAAAAGAGCTTATGATGAATCTGCCGAGTTAATTGTAAACCGGCTTGAACAATACCGGGAAAAAACAGAACCCGTTTTGGATTACTATAAA
>QMPA01000181.1 GCA_003650365.1 Bacteroidota bacterium
AATTCAATTTGTTCTTTCGGTGGAAGTTGTACAACAGTGTCTTCAACAAATTCCCTTGGCCTGTCCGCCCCTTTTCTGAATCGTTTCCTAAAAATTTTATTCAGTTCATTCATGAGTGTTTGCTCAGGAACTTCCATTACGACACTGCATTCTTTTACATAAACTGTTCGGGTAATGCCGTCAGGAATAACTGAAATGGTTTGCACAATCTCCTTAATTAGCGAAGCTTTGGCAGTAGGATCGCCGGCAGTTTCGTCCAGCATTAACCTTGTTTTGAAGGTAATGAAATCGGCTGCCTGGTTTTTGATAAATTCTTCCGTTTCGCTACTGCGATGACTTCTTACATAAGAATCGGGGTCCTGCCCTTCGGGAAACAAAACGATTTTGACATTCATTCCCTGTTCAAGAATCAAATCAATTCCTCGGAAAGAAGCTTTGATGCCAGCAGGATCGCCATCAAACAAAATGGTGATGTTTGGTGTATAGCGCTTAATCAACCGAATTTGATCGACAGTAAGCGATGTTCCCGAAGAAGCAACTACATTTTCAATGCCTGCCTGGTGCATCGAAATAACATCAGTATAACCTTCTACAAGGTAGCAATTGTCATTTTTTACAATGGCATTCCGTGCGAAGAAAATCCCGTAGAGAACCTTACTTTTATTGTAAATTTCTGATTCTGGTGAGTTGAGGTATTTGGCGGCTTTCTTTTCGGAAGTAAGTATTCGTCCCCCAAAACCTATAACTTTACCTGTCAGATTGTGTATCGGAAAAATAACTCTTCCCCGGAAACGGTCAATCAGACCTTTGTCATTTTCTTTCTGAATACTTAAGCCGGTTTTAACAAGGATTTCCTTTTTATAACCATTCTTTAATGCGTGATCAGAATAATCTTGCCAATTATCAATTGCATAACCCAGCTCAAATTTTTCAATTGTTGCCTCCCGAAAATCACGTTCCTTTAAATAGCTCAAGGCAATGGCTTTCCCTTCATCGCTGCTTAGCAGGTTACTGCTCATGTACTTAGCAATAAAACCATTGAGGGTGAACATGCTTTCACGCTCGTCCAGTTCTTGCCGCATTTCTGGTGTAACCTCCGTCTCTTCAATATCGATGCTGTATCTTTTCGCAACAAATCTTAATGCTTCGGGATAGGAATAATGCTCGTGTTCCATCACAAAATTGATGGCATTCCCGGCCTTTCCACAACCAAAACATTTGTAAATTCCTTTAGAAGGTGAAACTGAAAATGAGGGTGTTTTTTCGTTGTGAAACGGACACAATCCCAAATAGTTACTTCCCCGTTTCCGAAGAGAAACGAAGTCACCAATAACCTCTTCGATGCGGACAGTTTCAAATATTTGCTGTATGGTTTCGGGCTTAATCAAGATGGTAAAAATTGCTGATGCTAAATTAAAACAAAAAAGTAACGGCTTCCGAAGAAGCCGTTACCAAAAACCAACAATTATGAAATAAAGCAGAATTTAATCCGGTAGGTTTGGGACAAACCGGAAAAAGAATTTCTCTTTTAAATTCTAATGTCAAAAGTACTGTATGTATTATTGCTGATTTGTTAAGCAAGTTTAACAAGTGTTAAGAAAAGTTAAAAGCTGTATATCAATGCTTTGATAAACTATTTTTGTTGTTGTGAACAAATGGATTGTTTCTGTAATTATTGCCTTGGTAACCATGGCAACCATTGGCCTGATGATAATACAGGTGTATTGGATAAGGGATGCCGTGAAAGTAAAACAAGCTGTATTTTTCAGGGACGTAAACGAAGCCATGAGCCAGGTAATTTTTGAGCTCGACAGAATTAGGTTTGAGGAAAGGATTATCCATCAACGAAAGAACTATCTTCAACAAAAGTATCTACAGCAAATGCATGACTCCTTGAACCAAGCCATTTTCAACGGAATGCAAAACATAAAGACAACGGGTGATCTTGATCTTTTCATCCAAAAGACAAACCAGGCCAATAATACATTGGAACAACTTTCAGTTCGCTTATTGGGTTTAGATAAAGGTAGTGGACTTCTCAACAATAAAGATGTAATTGATTCGCTCATCAGCTCAGAATTAAGAAAAAAGCGAATCCGGACAAAGTATGAATTTGGAGTTTTAAGCCCTGTAACCAATAGCATGCTTTTACAAAAAACGGGTGAATATCCTGAAGAATTACGAAAGGAGAGCTTCGTTTTTAACCTATCGCCCCTTGGTATTGCCTATGGTTATCCCAATAAATTGTTGCTGTATTTTCCCGACGAAAAAAGTTTTATTGTTCGTCAACTTTGGAAACTACTCATTGTTTCTATTTTTCTTTTTCTTGTTATTATCGGATCTTTTTTATTCAGCATTTTTATTATCTTCAAGCAAAAGCGTTTATCGGTAATGAAGAATGATTTTATCAACAATATGACCCACGAATTTAAAACACCCATCTCGACAATTGCTTTGGCTTGCGAGGCCCTTAAAGACAAGGACATTCAAAAATCAGAAACGATTTACAACAGTTATATTGGTGTTATTAATGAAGAAAACAGCAGGCTGGGAGTGATGGCCGAACAAATTCTACAAACAGCCGTAATAGAAAAAGGGCAGTTAAAACTGAATAGTGAAACAGTAAATATGCATGCCATTATTGAACAGGCCGTAAACAGCAAGAAAATATCAGCAGAAGAAAAAGGGGGAATAATTGAAATGCAGTTAAAGGCTACAAAACAGCAAGTTAAGGGAGACCCGACCCATCTTACAAACATCATTGTCAATTTATTGGACAACGCCTTAAAATACACACTAAATGTTCCTCATATTGTCTTGAATACCATCAACACCAAAGATGCGTTATTAATTAGAATACAAGATAATGGCATCGGAATTAGCAAGGGAAACCAGAAAAAAATATTTGATAAACTATACCGGGTTCCTACGGGCAACCAACACGATTTCAAAGGTTTTGGTTTGGGATTAAATTATGTAAAAGCTACTGTTGAATTGCATAATGGCAGGGTTACTGTTGATTCTGAGCCAGAAAAAGGTTCCACATTTACAATTCAATTACCAATCATTTAAAAAAACAGAAAGATGCAAAAAAAAATAAAAATACTGTTGGCCGAAGACGATAAAAATCTGGGTAATGTATTACAGGCTTATCTGTCGGCAAAAGGATTTGACACCCAATTAACTGCCAATGGAAAAGAGGCACTTGAAAGTTTTAAAAGAAACGAATATGATTTTTGTATCCTCGACATCATGATGCCGGTAATGGATGGTTTTACCCTGGCCAAAGAAATACGAAAAATGGACAAAGAAATTCCATTTCTGTTTTTAACAGCAAAGTCGATGCAAGAGGATAAAATCCAAGGACTTGAATTGGGGGCCGATGATTATCTGACCAAACCCTTTAGCATGGAAGAATTGCTGTTGCGCCTCAAAGCGATAATGCGGAGAATTGAAAATGCCGGGAACGTCAATACCGATAAAATGCACTACGATTTTGGGAAATATAGTTTTGATTACAACAGGCAACTTCTTGTATTTAATAAGAAAGAACAAAAACTCACTTCGAAAGAAGCAGACCTGTTGCGATTGCTTTGCCAAAATATGAACAAGGTGCTCGACCGTTCGGTAGCGCTCAATAAAATCTGGTACGACGACAGCTATTTCAATGCCCGTTCGATGGATGTTTATATTACCAAATTAAGAAAGTACCTTAAAGAAGATCCGACTGTTGAACTAATAAATGTTCACGGGGTTGGATTTAAACTGGTTGTTGAGTAGTTGACAGTTGTTAGTTGACAGTTGTTAGTTGACAGTTGTTAGTTGACAGTTGACAGTTGACAGTTGACAGTTGTTAGTTGACAGTTGACAGTTGTTAGTTGTTAGTTGACAGTTGTTAGTTGACAGTTGTTAGTTGACAGTTGGCAGCGATTTTTTGTCAGGTAAAAGAGGTAAATCGCAAACCGCACCAATTGGTAAAGTATCGGCTTTAATTATATTCCAGAAATGAGTAGACCCGGGACCTTTGTCTTTGTTGGTTAAAACAATCAGGGTTTTTTGGTGTTTCATTTCGCGTATATAAAAAGTCCGGAAACCTTTCCACCAGCCAAAATGAAAAACAGTGCTGTCCATATCTTGTTTAATTCGCCAACCAAATCCATAACCGTGTTTTCGTTTCCAGTATTTAGGACTGCCGGGTTCAAAAGCTTCAGATAAAACTGAATCAGGGATTAAAGTAAAGTTGTCCATGGCACGGTCGTATTTGTATAAATCTTCAACCGAGGTGTAAATATTCTTGTCTCCCATCACACCATTCAGGTATTCGTCTGTCATTTCGCGCCAGCGCCAACCCTTTCGGTAGTAGCCCGGAACCCCTTCCTCCACATAAAGTGAAACAATGGTATCGCCACGCATATTGTAAACAAAAGAGTCATCCATTTTTAAAGGATCAAAAATGCGATCTTTTACAAACTCATCAAAATGTTGGCCTGAAATGGATTCGACAACACTGGCCAAAATTGCATAATTCGTATTGCAGTAATGAAATCCATCGTCAGGTTTAAAATAAACATCGGGTTGATATTCGGCAAAAAGTTCAAGAACCTGGTCGTTGTCAAGGGGTAACTTTTTGTTGCTCCATTCTTTATGTGCCAAACTCATATAACGCGGAAGTCCCGCCCTGTGAACCATCAACATACGGGCTGTTATACCTTCGTAAGGAAAGGTGGGTAGATAAGTTTGAATGTCTTCATCATAATCCAGTTTTCCATCATTTTTTAAAATCATGGCTGCCATAGAGGTGAACATCTTTGAAACCGAAGCCAATTGAAAAGCATCTGTTGTTTTCAGGTCCTCCTTTTTATACCTGACATTCTGAAACCCATACGCTTTTTTGAAAATAACTTTTCCTTTTTCAGCATATAAAACGGTGCCATTAAAACCTGTGAGTTTCTGAAGCCGGCTAAACTTCTTGTCCAATTCGACAGCTTTATTAGCAATAATCGCACTGTCGCAATCCCGAAATAAAGAATGGTTTAGCTCAGGGATGTCTCTTTGTATTTCCTCCTGATTACTTTCATCTCCACAACCTGAACAGCCCGAAAAAAAGACGACAACGGCAAATAATACAATGCCTGTAAAAAACGGAAAATATTTAGCTTGTGCACTTTTCATTAGCGGCGCAAATTTAGAAAAATGAAAGCTTATAAAACGTTAAGAAATGTGAAGGGGTGAGAAGTACTTAAAGTGCCTAAAGTTTAGAGTGCCTAAAGTTATTCTTTAACCATTTCAATGCCTCTCTTTGGCTTAAACCTGACAGCGGATACTTTTCCACGTAACTAACAACAAATTCTGCATTGGTTTTTGAATACTCACGTAATATCCAACCTATTGCTTTTCGGATAAAAAACTCATTGGAGCTCGAAAGTTGGCCAATAAACTGATGAAGGAGTTCTGTATTTAATTCTGATTTATATTTGAGCTGAAACAACAAGCAAGTGCGTTGCAACCACATATTTTCTGACGCTATCCATTCAGCTGTTAACTGTTCTGTTTTATCCGGAAAGCGTTTCAGGTAAACACCTACCAGATTCGAGGCAATAAAGTCAACCGTATCCCACCACGATTTATTGGTAATTAAATACACATAAAGATCAATAATTCCTCCATCTTCTTTTTTCGCTGTTTTCCCAAGGAATTCCATGGCAAAATACTGGTATTCGCGCTGGGGTTGTTGCCAGCACCATTTCACAATTTCCGCTGTATCTTCCTTTGGAATAAGGCCATACTTTTGTTTGTGCTCCCGATATATTTCCTTGCGCAATGGCGATTTAATACCGAAGAAATCACAACGATTCTTCATATACTTTTTCATTTGGAGCGCATTTTCGGTATTGGCACACTCTTGAAATGATACTTGAAGTGACCGTAAATATTCTGGTGTTTTCAATGTTGGAAATGATTTTAATCAATCTCTTCTCCAGGCTCCACTTCTGGAAGGTCTAAAACCTGCTGGGCTTCGGGAGCTTCCAGTGTTTGTACGCCACGTAATTTCCTTTCCATGGCATTGGCTCTCGTGCTGCGTAAGGTATCGAGCGAAGTCGATGCCCTGTTTACTTGTTCGTGGACTTTCTTCAGATGCTCGGAAAACTTACCAAATTCTGTTTTTACACCTGATAGTACTTTCCAGACTTCGCTGCTGCGTTTTTGAACAGCCAGTGTACGGAATCCCATTTGCAGGCTGTTTAGCAGGGCCGACAAGGTTGTTGGTCCGGTTACCGTAATGCGGTATTCGCGCTGAAGTTTTTCAAAAGTGCCCGGATGGCGCAATACTTCGGCGTATAATGATTCTACAGGTAAAAACATGATGCCAAAATCGGTGGTATGTGGTGGGTCTAAATATTTTTCGCTGATGGTTTTGGCAAAAGTTTCGATGGTGCGGAGTAATATTTTCTGGGCGTTGGCAATTGCAGTAACATCACTTCCTTCATAAGCCTCAAGTAAAAGCTGGTAATTTTCGATAGGGAATTTTGAGTCGATAGGCAACCACACTTCGCCTTCATCTAATTTTCCCGGCAGTTTGATGGCATATTCTACATTGGCCTGGCTCCCTTTTTTTGTGGCTACATTTTCGGCGTATTGTTCTGGCGCAAGCAGTTGCTCCAAAATATTCCCCAATTGGTATTCGCCCAGTATGCCGCGGGTTTTTACATTCGACAGTACTTTCTTTAAATCGCCCACACCAGTTGCCAGGGTTTTCATCTCGCCCAGCCCTTTGTGTACTTCTTCCAGGCGTTCGCTCACTTGTTTGAAGGATTCACCCAATCGTTTTTCGAGTGTCGATTGTAGTTTTTCGTCAACCGTTTTTCGCATCTCGTCCAACTGCTTTGTATTGTCCTCCCGTATGGCAATCAGTTGTTTTTCGATGGTTTCTTTAATTTCCCTGATGCTGTCTTTCGACTGTTTGTTTAATTCTGTTTGCTGCAAATTCAAGTCGCTGAATTTCTGCCGCATCTGCTCATTAAAATCTTTAATGCTTTCGGCAAATTTATCCTCAAACGATTTTAATCCATCGTTCAATTCTTTTCGGTTTGCTTTGGCATCCGCCTGAATGGTTTCTTTAAAGTCATCAAAATTCTTGATTAATTTATCTGACAGTTCTCCCAATGAACGGGAAAAAGAATCCAGTTGTTCTTTCTGAAGAAGCAGGTTTTCTGCCAGCCTTTTCAATAATGTATCCTGCAAACCTTTAAATATTGTATTGATTTCCTGGCGGTTTTCCTGGTTCAATTCGCGGTTTTCGCGCCGGGTTTCGAGCAGTTCTTCTTTGATGATTAATTTCAACTCATCAATGCCTACAGCATTATTATCTTTTCCGCTTTTCTTGAATAGATTAACCAATAAAATGGCAACAAGCAGTACAATGCTGGTAATCAATAAATATATTTCCATGGGATGGGGTTTTCGCCCTGTGCTGAAGCTCAGGGTAACTGAAAGAGCTATCAGTTACCCTGCTCTTTAGGGCAGGGATTTTTAACTATAAAT